>NZ_SDMK01000002.1:300000-600000 GCF_004123295.1 Silvibacterium dinghuense
GGATATTTGGCAGCGCGGATGGTGGCCGGTATGATGCCAGCGTTGCAAATTTGCAGAGGAGACGGTAGCGATGCGAGTGGGTCTGTTGACGGGCGGCGGTGATTGCCCTGGGTTGAATGCGGTCATTCACGCGGTGGTCAAGAAGGGCATCATTCACTACGGCGACGAGTTCGTCGGATTCCTCGAGGGCTGGCGCGGTGTGCTCGACAACAACACCATTCCGCTGACCCTGGCCACGGTCGACGGCATCCTGACCAAGGGAGGCACCATCCTCAGAACCTCGCGCACCAATGTGCGGAAGATCGAGGGCGGCATCCAGAAGTGCGTGGAGACGCTGAAGGCCAACAAGCTGGACGCGCTGATCGCCATCGGCGGCGACGACACGCAGTCGGTAACGAATGCGCTCATCGAGGCGGGTGTGCCCGGAGTCGGCGTGCCCAAGACCATCGACAACGACCTGAACGGCACCGATGTCTGCTTCGGCTTCGACACCGCCGTTGGTATTGCTACCGAGGCGATTGACCGCCTGCACACCACGGCCGAAGCGCACAATCGCGTCATCGTCTGCGAGGTGATGGGCCGCGATGCGGGATGGATCGCGCTGACGGCAGGCGTGGCTGGCAATGCGCACGTCGTACTGGTGCCGGAAAAGCCGATCGATCTCGATCACGTATGCGCACTCCTCAAGTACAACCACGACCATGGCAAGAAGTACGGCATTGTCGTAGTCGCAGAGGGCGCAAAGCTGCCGAGCGGGGCTCAGACTACGGTTGGCAGCAAGGTCGACTCTTTCGGGCATGCGCGGCTGAGCGGCATCGCCCAGGCGCTGGCCGAGGCCATCGAAGAGAAGACCGGCTATGAAACACGTTCGGTGAATCTGGGGCATACGCAACGCGGCGGCACGCCTTCGGCCTATGACCGCATGCTGGCTACCCGCTACGGCCTGGCAGCGATCGACATGGTCCACAAGGGCGAATTCGGACGCCTGGTGGTGCTGCGCGGCACCGAGATCCAGAGCATCCCGTTGGCCGAGGCCATCTCGAAGAACCGCACCGTGGACGATCACTTTCTGGAGATCCTGACCGGACTGGAACCGAAGGTGTAAAGACCGGCTTCCGCAAGAGAAAAGCGGCAGAGCATAGGCTCTGCCGCTTTTTGTTTGAAAAGGAACCGGAAAGAGTACGAGATAGGACGGAAATTCCTTGAAAGACGCGGTAAAAACAGGATATAAGCAGGGCGGCTGGCCTAATTTCAGGAAATTCGTCCCGTTTTCCTGCATACCCTGGTAATGGACTTCATTCGGGCCGGACAGAAGCACGCTGCAGGTCAGGAGCCATACATGAAATCGTCGACGGTGCGTACGCATGAAACGCGCGAAGTGATGGATATACGGCAGGCGTCGGATTATCTCGGCATCAGCCCGGACACGCTCTACAAATACGCATCGGAGTCCTTCATTCCTGCCTTCAAGCTGGGAAACCGGTGGCGCTTCAAGAAGTCGCGGCTGGATGAGTGGATGGATCAGCAGTCCGGAGTCTCCATTGCGCCGGAGCCCATGGCGGAAGCGAAGACAGCAAAGCCTCGCCAGAAGAAGCCGGTGCGCGGCACGCGCGTGGCGTCGCGTGGCAAGAGCGCGGTGCTGAAGATTTCCTGATCCGTTGTCATCGTTTTCCTTGCCGAGGCCGGAGTGCTCCGCGGATGCTTTTCTCCGCATTCATGGATAGGCTAGAGGCTCTAGGGAAAAAGCGATGAGCGAGAGCGAGACAAGCACCATCACGACTTCCAACATCGATGTGCCAGGGTCTCATCGGGCGGATGCAGCAGGGGGTGATCCGACACTGATCGCAGCCTTCCCGCTGCAGGATCGGCTTCGTCGGCTTGCCTGGAATCTCTGTTACATCCTGCTCTACCGGACCTCTCCACGTCCCCTGCATGGGTGGCGCTCGCTGCTGCTGCGGGCCTTCGGCGCAAAGATGGGCGCGGCCTGCCATTTCTACCCGAAGTCTAAGATCTGGGCGCCGTGGAATCTGGTCTGTGAGGACCGTGTAACAGTGGCCGATGACGCGGAGCTCTACAATCCGTCACTGCTCCATCTCGATTCGCATGTCATCGTTTCGCAGGGCGCGTATATCTGCGGAGCAACGCATCGCTACGACGAGCCTTCCTTCCGTCTCGTATCCTTTCCGATGCGGCTCGGAGCCTATAGCTGGATCTGCGCGCGCGCCGCAGTGAATCCCGGCGTGAACGTAGGCAACGGCGCGATCCTCGCTCTCGGCTCTATCGCGACAAAGGACCTTGAGCCCTTCGGTATCTACGCTGGTGCTCCGGCGAAGAAGGTGAAGGAGCGCTCGCGCGAGGCGGTGCCCGCACCTTACAATCAGAACGCGTATGGTCAGAACGCATACGCAGGCCGGAGTTGATGGGATCAGCATGAAGGAAGTTGAGCGGTTACGCGCTCTGCGAAAGAGCGCAGCCTCCCTGGAAATAGAAGCGATCCTGATCACACATCTTCCGGATGTGCGTTATCTGACCGGCTTCACGGGCTCGAATGCGGCCCTGGCGGTGACCGCATCGAAGGCCGTCCTGTTTACCGACGGCCGCTACACGGCGCAGGCGAAAGAAGAAGTAAAGGGTGCACGTGTGGTCATCGCGAAGGGCTCGGCGCTGAAGGAAGCCTGCGCATGGCTTGAGGAATCGGCAGCCGCAGCTGGATTTGATCCGGCAAACACCACCGTCTCGCAGTTGGAGATGATGCGCAGTGCGCTCAGCGGCAAGCGGCGGCGGAGCTTCTTTCAGCCCCTTACACAGCCTCTGGCCGCCGATCTGCGCATGGTGAAGGATGAAGACGAGCTGCGTGCCATGACCGCAGCCGCAAAGCTTGGCAACCGCGTCTTCAAGGCGGTGCTGCCGCATCTGAAGCCGGGCGTGCCGGAGACGGAGATCGCCGCTGGACTCGAGTTCTTTGCGCGCAGCATGGGCGCGGAGGCCATGTCCTTTGAGACTATCGTGGCCTCAGGCGAGCGTTCGGCACTGCCGCACGGCCGGGCGAGCAGCCGAAAGCTACCCCGCAAGGGCTTTGTAACGTTAGACTTCGGTGTTATTCTTAAAGGTTATTGTTCGGATATGACACGTACCGTTCACCTGGGCAAGGCAAACCCGGAGGAACGGCACGCGTATGAAGCGGTTCTGGCTGCGCAGGAAGCTGCGGTATCGGCAATCAAGCCGGGAGTAACCTGCGGCGAAGTAGATGAAGCTGCGCGGTCGGTGCTCCGCAGCGCAGGGCTGGCAAAGTACTTCACGCATTCGACCGGGCATGGCGTAGGGTTGGAGATTCATGAGAATCCTCGCGTTGCCGCGGCCCAGGCGCAGATACTTCAGCCGGGCATGGTCGTGACGGTAGAACCTGGCGTCTATATGCCAGGGAAGTTTGGTATACGCATCGAAGATATGGTGGCAGTCACCGGTCGCAGCCGCAAAGTACTGACGCCGGTGGACAAGAAACTGATAGAACTGTGACCGGTGCCGAAGTAAAGGCACGGCAGGAATACGACAGGCAGATAAGGGATGAATCCGGAAGAGATGAAAGAGTTACAGGAACTGATTGCGTTCCTGAAGGAAAACAAGATCGCGGAGTTTGACCTGGAGCGCGGTGAGCTCAAGGTTCGCCTGAAGTTTCAGCAGGAGGGCGGGGTAAGCCCTGACCTGGCGACGCTGGCGCGCCTGTTTGCCGCGCAGGGAACCGCGGCTGCGGCTCCGGTCGTGCTTCCGCAGGTACACGCGGCCACAGCAGTAGCACCCGCACCGGTTGCGGCGCCTCCCGCAGCGGCTGAGCCCGCCGAGGATGCTTCGCTGCACATCGTGAAGTCGCCGATCGTGGGCACGTTCTACGAGTCGCCGTCACCGGGCTCAGCGGCCTTCGTGAAGGTGGGCGATACGGTTTCGAACGGTCAGACGCTTTGCATCGTGGAAGCGATGAAGCTGATGAACGAGATCGAATCGGACTCCGCAGGCGAGATCGTCAAGCGCTTTGTCGACAATGGCCAGCCGGTGGAATACGGACAGGCGCTGTACGCCCTGCGCACCCGCTAGGCATAGCTGCGTTTTTTATTGATCGGAAGATATGTTTCGAAAAGTATTGATCGCGAATCGCGGCGAGATTGCGCTGCGCGTCATTTGCGCGTGTAAGGAACTGGGAATCCGCACGGTGGCCGTCTACAGCGAGGCGGATCGTCACTCGCTGCACGTGCGCTTTGCGGATGAGGCCATCTGCATCGGGCCTCCGCGCTCGGCAGAGAGCTACCTCAACGTGCCGGCTGTCATCAGCGCCGCGGAGATCGCCGACGTCGATGCGATCCATCCGGGTTACGGACTGCTCAGCGAGAATGCCAACTTCGCCGAAGTCTGCCGCGCCTCGAACATCAAGTTCATCGGGCCTCCACCCGAGGTGACGCGCCTGATGGGTGAGAAGGAAAAGGCTCGCCAGGCGATGAAGCGCGCCAAGGTGCCGATCCTTCCCGGCTCGGATGGTGTAATTGCCTCGGCTGAAGATGCGCTCGCATGGGCGCAGCAGGTCGGCTATCCGGTCATCCTGAAGGCGACAGCGGGCGGCGGCGGACGCGGCATGCGTGTGTGCCGCACGGCCGAGGAACTGCCCGCGCTCTTCCATGCGGCGTCGACCGAGGCAGCCAATGCCTTCGGCAATGGCGACCTCTACATGGAGAAGTTCATCGAGCGGCCGCGCCACATCGAGTTCCAGGTACTGGCGGACCAGCACGGCAACGTGATCTCGCTCGGCGAGCGCGAGTGCTCCATCCAGCGCCGCCACCAGAAGCTCATCGAAGAGGCGCCCTCGCTCCAGGTCACGCCCAAGATGCGCGAGGAGATCGGCAAGACCATCAAGCGCTCGCTCGAAGCGGTCGGCTACCAGAACGCGGGCACCATCGAGTTTCTGATGGACGAGGACGGCAAGCTCTACTTCATCGAGATGAACACCCGCATCCAGGTGGAGCATCCGGTGACGGAGATGGTCACCGGCATCGACCTGGTGAAGGCGCAGATCCGCATCGCCGCAGGCGAGAAGCTCTCCGACATCCTGCCCAAGGAAATTCCCATCCGGGGCCACTCCATCGAGTGCCGCATCAACGCCGAGCATCCGGAGAAGTTCACTCCGTCTGCCGGCAAGATCACGGCCTTCAACGTGCCCGGCGGCAACGGCGTGCGCGTGGATACGGCGCAGTACGGCGAGGGCGTCGTGCCTCCGTATTACGACTCGCTGATCGCCAAGCTTATCGTGCATGGCAAGGATCGCGAAGAGGCCATGCAGCGTATGCAGCGAGCCCTGGGCATGTTCGTCGTGCAGGGCATTCACACCACGATTCCGCTGCACGAAAAGATCTTCCAGGACGAGGAATTCCGCAAGGGAGACTTCGACACGAAGTTCATGGAGCGCTTCTTCGAGCGCCAGAAACAAAAGTAAAGCTTGAAGTTGTACTAAAAGGTCCGCCTCGTGCGGGCCTTTTGGCTTATGCGCCGAATGTATGCCAGAAGTGCTTTAATGGTCGGCGCGCGTTGCGCAGCGCGGCATAACGGAGGTGCGGATGAAGCGGTTTCTGCCATGGCTCTTGTTCATCGCGACGACATTTGCTTTGCGAGGCTTCGGACAAACAGCCTTTCCCGACCTGACGCAGCAGCAGACCTATACGCTGCATCGCGCCTCGAGCATGGAGAAGACGGGCGGAAACATAGACTCGCGAGCAGTGACGCCAGGGGAGACGCTGACCGTGCTCGATACGGATGGCCCGGGGATGATCTCCCATCTCTGGTTCACCATCAACGATCCCGAGCCCTACCACCTGAAGCGGATCGTGCTGCGCATTTACTGGGACGGAGAGACCAGTCCGAGCGTGGAGACGCCGATCGGCGACTTCTTCGGCCTGGGCTTCGGCGAGTACTTCAACTGGCAGTCGGAAATGCTGTCGGTGGGCAGCTCGCGCGCGCTGAATTGCTTTTTTCCCATGCCGTATCGCAAGCATGCGCGCATCACCATTACGAATGAGGGCAAGGAGCCGATCGTAAACTTCTACTACAACATCGACTACCGGGCGTATGCGCATCCGCTGCCCGCGGACACGCTCTACTTTCACGCCGAATACCGTCAGGCGCAGCCCAATCACGGCTGGACCAACCAGTGGTATGAGAACGGCGACCCGAATGTGAACTATCGCAGGAACCTCGACGGCAAGGACAACTACGTCTGGTTCGAGGCCAAGGGACACGGGCAGTATGTCGGTGTGACGATGTCCGTGCTTCAGAACCAGGACGGCTGGTGGGGCGAAGGCGATGACATGTTTTTTGTCGACAACGACACCACGCCGACCATTGTAGGCACGGGCGCCGAAGACTATTTCCTCGGCGCCTGGGGATTCGGCTCACCCTTTTCGTATCAGCTCTACGGCGCGCCGGTGGTGAACCGGGACCTCGCCGGCGAACGGCAAAGTGTCTATCGCTTTCATCTCGATTCGCCCATCCCGTTCACGAAATCGATGAAGGCAACCATCGAACATGGCCACGCCAATCATCGCTCGGACAACTTCTACTCGGTGGCCTACTGGTACCAGGCTGAGCCGCATGATCCATTTCCGCCTCTGCCCCCGATGGACGATCGCATTCCCACGCTGCAGGTAGTGGGAGGCCCCGGCAACACCGGCATGACCGAGCATCCGGCAAGCCTTTCGCCAAAGTGAATCCCCGGGCGCCCCAGATCTCGCTTTTGAGACCTGGGTTCGCAGAACACCTGAGCGCGACCAACGGGAGCGGAAACCGAAGGCGAGTCGCCCTGCGCGCAGCAGTTAGACTGATCTGTGACTCGTACGGACTTTCCTCGTCTTTATCCGATCCTCGATGCGTCATTTCTTCCCGTGGAGCGCCAGGCGCGAGAGGCAATGCTGTCCAGCCTCGTGACCGGGCTGGCTGATGCAGGCGTCGGCATCCTCCAGTACCGCAACAAGACTGGCGACATGGCCGCGCTGGCGGCGGATGCGCGGGTGATGCTGTCGGCCCCGCATGGCGCGATGCAGCTGATTCTCAATGACCATCCAGAGCTGGTGAACGAGCTTGGCTTCGACGGCGTGCATGTAGGCCAGACGGATGCATCTCCGGCAGAGGCCCGGGAACGAATCGGTCCGGCGCGGATTCTCGGCATCTCCACGCACAACGACGCGCAGCTGCGTGCAGCTTCTACGGCGCCGGTCGATTACGTGGCCATCGGCCCGGTGTATGCGACTTCGTCGAAGGCCAATCCCGATCCTGTCGTAGGACTCGAAGGCGTGCGCCTGGCGCGGGCTCTCACGGAGAAGCCGATTGTCGCCATCGGCGGCATTGGGCGCGAGCAGGCTCGAGAGGTGTTCACAGCTGGAGCGGATTCGATCGCGGTGATCTCGGCCGTCTTTCCGCAGCATGCCGGAACGGATGCGCAACGGGTGGAGAGCGCTATTCAGCGAGCCCGCGCGTTCCTTGCCTTCTGTGGATAGACAGGTTTGCACACAATCTTGTATACGAGCTAGAAAAGATTTCTATGGGAAGCGGATCGAAGTCCTTATGTGCGAGAAAGTTATGGCACAGGGAGTGAAATTCCGGTAGAACAGACAAAACGTGGCTATCCGTACCGAGTCTTCAGGCAGTTCCGTGACCTCATCCAGCGCTTCTCAGCCGCGTCTGGTTCAGGGTTTAGGCCTCTTCAGCGCTACCGCCATTGTGATGGGCACCATGATCGGCTCAGGAATCTTCATCGTTCCTGCCGATATCAGCCGGGGTGTCGGCTCACCGGCCTTGCTGGTGGCCGCGTGGCTGATCACCGCGGTCATGACCATCATCGGCGCATTGAGCTACGGCGAGATGGCCGCGATGATGCCCAAGGCAGGCGGCCAGTATGTCTTCCTCCGGGAAGCGCTCGGTCCCATGTGGGGCTTTCTCTACGGATGGACGCTCTTCGCCGTGATCCAGTGCGGCACGCTGGCTGCGGTCGGTGTCGCCTTCGGCAAGTTTCTCGGCGTCTTCTTTCCCAGCGTCTCCGCCTCGCACTGGCTGTGGCATATCGGCCATGTGCCGGCAGTGCGTATCGGCTCCATGGTGCTCGGCAACATGGAGATCGGCCTGAGCACAGCGAACCTGGCCGGCATCATCGTGGTCGTCCTGCTCTCCGTCGTGAACATCTTTGGCGTGAAGCTCGGTGCATTGGTTCAGAACGTCTTCACGACGGCCAAGACCGCGGCGCTGCTCGGGCTGGTGCTCTTCGGCTTCTGGCTCGGCCGCAATCCTGCGGCCATTCACGCCAACTTCGGCGCAAACTTCTGGCAGGGAGCATCGCTGCACACCCTGCATCCGCTGCAGATCGGCGTCGGTGGTCCGATTGCGATGGTAAGTATCTTCGCCATCCTTGCCGTAGTGCAGACCGGATCGCTCTTCTCCGCCGACTCGTGGAACAACGTCACCTTCGCCGGCGGCGAGATCAAGAATCCGAAGCGCAACCTTCCGCTCTCGCTGGCATTGGGTACGGGCATCGTGCTGCTGCTCTACATTGCAGCCAATTTTGCATACATGATGGCGCTTCCGCTGCATGGCGATCCGCACGGTACGACGGTATTCTCGCGCGGTATCCAGTACGCGTCGGAAGACCGTGTGGCGACAGCCGTGCTGCAGCAGATTTTTTCCTCACGCGGTGCGGAGCTGATGGCCGCGGCCATCCTCGTCTCGACCTTTGGCTGCATCAACGGCCTGGCGCTGGCCGGTGCTCGCGTTTACTACGCGATGAGCCAGGACGGATTGTTCTTCCAGTCCGTAGGCAAGCTGCACCCGAAGTACAAGACCCCGGCAGCTGGGCTGATCGTGCAGGCAGTCTGGACCTGTGTGCTGTGCCTCTCCGGTTCTTATGGCCAGCTGCTGGACTACACCATGTTCGCGCAGCTGCTCTTTTACATCCTGACCATCGGCAGCCTGTTCGTTCTGCGCAGGAAGAAGCCGGATGCCGAGCGGCCCTACCGGGCAATCGGATACCCTGTATTGCCGGCCATCTATATCGCGATGGCCGCCTGGATCTGTATCGTACTATTGCGATACAAACCTCAGTACACTTGGCCGGGGCTGATCCTGGTGCTGCTGGGAGTTCCTGTATTTTTGTTCTGGTCGAGGCGGAAGCCTGCGGAACCGGCACACGGAAATGAGCTGGGAGGAAGTGCCTCATAACATGGCGAATCTTTTGGCGGTTAAGCCGCTTTCACAACTGAAGCAGGAGGCCGTCGAAGAGGGCGAGCACACGCTCAAGCGTTCGCTCGGGCCCGTAAATCTGATCACGCTCGGCATTGGCGCGATCATCGGGGCTGGCATCTTCGTGCTGACAGGACAGGCGGCCGCGCTTCATGCCGGGCCTGCCGTCGCTCTGAGCTTCATTTTTGCAGGGATCACCTGCGCCTTTGCCGGCCTCTGCTATGCCGAGTTCGCATCGATCATTCCCATTGCAGGTTCGGCCTATACCTACGGCTACGCCACGCTGGGCGAGTTCGTGGCCTGGGTCATCGGTTGGGATCTGGTTCTCGAATACGCCTTTGGCGCGGCCACTGTCGCCTCGGGATGGTCAGGCTACCTGCTCAGTCTGCTCGAACAGATAGGATTCACCCCGTCGCCGTCGCTGGCTCGCTTCACAACCACCTACGGGAATCCGCTTTACTTCTTCCACGGCAAATGGGTGTCGGCCGCGGCGTTGCCGATGGGGACATCCACCGCTGGTCTCCAGCACGTGACCGGGATCTTCAACGTGATCGCCTTTGTGGCTATCCTGGTCATCACGACCATCCTGGTCATCGGCATCAAGGAGTCGGCGAACCTCAACTCGGCGATTGTGATCGTGAAGCTGGGTGTGGTTGCGATCTTCCTGGTGCTCGGCGTCGGTTTCCTGATGCACCATCACGAATTGCTCCAGGCCAACTGGCATCCATTTATCCCGCCGCACCAGGGAACGGGAGCCTTCGGCCTCCAGGGTATCGTCGCCGGAGCCTCCTCGGTCTTCTTCGCGTACATCGGCTTCGATGCCGTTTCGACCGCGGCGCAGGAGGCGAAGAATCCGCAGCGCGATATGCCGATCGGCATTCTCGGCTCGCTGGTGGTCTGCACCATCCTCTACATTCTGGTCTCGCTCACGCTGACCGGCCTGGTCAATTACCACTCGCTGGATGTGGCCGAGCCGGTAGCGCTGGGCATCGACGTCACAGGTGTGACCTGGGGCAGTCTGCTGGTAAAGATTGGCGCGGTCTTCGGCCTGGGCACAGTCATGCTGGTGATGCTCCTCGGTCAGTCGCGTGTCTTCTTCTCCATGTCGCGTGACGGGCTGCTGCCCAAGTGGGCCAGCTCGATCCATCCTAAGTTCCGTACGCCGTGGATCTCGAACATCGTCGTCGGCACCATCGTGGCCTTTCTGCCCGCGCTGCTGCCCATCGACAAGCTCTCCGAGATGGTGAACATGGGCACGTTGCTCGCTTTTGCCATCGTCTCGGCCGGCGTGTGGATTCTGCGTCGCCGTCACCCGGATCTCGAACGTCCCTTCAAGACGCCGTTGGTGCCGCTGGTGCCGATCCTCGGCGTGCTGAGCGCGGGATATCTGATGCTCAACCTGCCCATGCTCACCTGGATCGTGGTGGGCGCGTGGCTGGTGATCGGCCTAATCATTTACTTCACCTATTCGACGAAGCACAGCAAGGTGCAGGCAGGTCTGCTCAAGTAAGCCGCATTTTCAGAAAGCAGAAGCCGCAATGGGATCGCCCCCATTGCGGCTTTCGCTTTTTACGGCAGCGCAACAGAATGCATCTATCTGCAGAGGGCGTGGTCTTGGAAGAATATTTGCCCGCGCAGCAGGTTGCGATTTGAGCATTTCTCCTGAAGGTGTAGAGTACGGCGAGATCGCCAGTGCCGTTTTCTATCAAGGGAAACGGGATGGAACGTCTGAGGACTCCACAGTATCAGGAGAAATGCTTTAGAGTTTGTGCAGTCATTGGCGCGCACGCGGGAGAAAACGCGTTCGCCGGTAGCGGAAAGCGCCAGCCCCGAAGGGCTGGCCGGGACACGAGGGAGTGCGGCAAGTGAGAAGATGTCCGGCCATGGAGTTCCATATCTCGCGTGAGGCGCGGCAGAAGTACGACGTCGACGAGACGCTGTTCAGCTACACCGGCAACGTAGTCTTTGCCAACCTTGCGGCCAGCAGGGAACTGGCTGCGAAGGTGAATAAGGTACGAGGCGCCGATCTCGCGCCTGAGCGGGCCATACACGCAGCGGCGCTCTTTGCCATGGGACTCATCGACGAGCTCAGCCACGCGATCATCGCGCGCTTCCGCACCATGCAGGACCCGGGCGTATTGACTGAAGCGCTTCGCTGGTTCGGCGAACGGCAGAATCAGCCCGAAGTGGAAAAGCTGCTGCGCACCTTCACCAGCCAGTTTCCGAATACGCCGATTTATCGCGGCGAGATCACCGTGGAGCAGTGGCTGGATGGCGTCACGGAGGATCTGCCCAATCGCGAGGCGGCTTTCGAGGAGCTGGTGCTGCTGTGGCTGGCGAACGTCAATCCCGCATTCCGCCCCTTCCGCGAATTCTTCGATGATCGGAAGCTGAGCGAGCAAACCGTCTATAAGGAAGTGACACCGGAGCTCGATACGTATTTCGCGACACGCCCGCGGATCACCCTGGAAGGCGGGACACTGCTCGAAGCGCTGAAGGCGCCCATGCTCGCTTCGCCTGATTCGCTCAGCGGACAACTTTCCTACATTGGCGAGCACTGGGGGGAACACCTGGGCCCGGAGCTGGACAAGGCCCTCCGGCAAACATTGCTGGCCATGGATGTGCTCAAGGAAGAAGAGATCGCCATCTGGCTGCAGTTTCATCCCCCATCTGCTTCGAAGTGGCATGAGTACCGCGCCGACCAGGGCTGGGGCGCGGAGGGTTTCGAAGGCGACGAGTTCCAGGGTTTTATGCATGCGCATGGAGTCATGTCCGGCTCCGGCATGCCGGAATATGAAGCCTTCAGCCCGGATACGGACTGGATGCCGAATGTCGTGCTCATCGCCAAGAGTACCTATGTGTGGCTCGAACAGCTCTCGAAGAAATACGGCCGCCACATCGCGCGGCTCGACCAGATTCCGGATGAGGAGCTGGAGCTGCTGGCCCGGCGCGGCCTGAATGGTCTCTGGCTGATCGGCCTGTGGGAACGCAGCGATGCTTCACAAACCATCAAGCGGATGCGTGGGCAGATCGACGCGGTGGCTTCAGCGTACTCGCTCAAGGACTACGCCATTGCCCAGGACATCGGCGGCTATCTCTCTTATACGAACCTGCGCGACCGTGCCGCGCGCTATGGCATTCGCCTGGCCAGCGACATGGTGCCGAACCACATGGGCATCGATTCGTACTGGGTCATGGACCACCCGGACTGGTTTCTCACCCGCCCCGACTCGCCCTATCCGTCGTACACGTTTGAAGGTCCGGATCTCTCGAACGATCCGCGCGTCGAGATCAAGATCGAGGATCACTACTACGATCAGACGGATGCCGCAGTGGTCTTTCGTCGCCGCGATCGCTGGACCGGGCACACGGAGTACATCTACCACGGCAATGACGGCACGCAGTTCGCCTGGAACGATACCGCGCAGCTCGACTACTCCAAGGCGCATGTCCGCGAGCAGGTCATCCAGACCATCCTGCATGTGGCGCGGCAGTTTCCCATCATCCGCTTCGACGCGGCCATGACGCTTGCGAAGAAACACGTGCAGCGACTGTGGTTCCCGCTGCCGGGGGCGGGGGGAGCCATTCCGTCACGGGCCGAATTCGCCATGACGCAGGAGCAGTTCGACGCGCTGATGCCGCATGAGTTCTGGCGCGAGGTCGTGGATCGCGTCGCTGCCGAAGTCCCAGGCACGCTGCTGCTGGCCGAAGCCTTCTGGCTGCTCGAAGGCTATTTCGTCCGCACGCTGGGCATGCACCGCGTCTACAACAGCGCGTTCATGAACATGCTGCGCGATGAGGAGAACGCGAAATATCGTTCCTATCTGCAAAAGACCATTGAGTTCGATGCCGATATTCTCAAGCGCTACGTGAACTTCATGAGTAATCCCGATGAAAGAACGGCGATTGATCAATTCGGGACCGGCGACAAATACTTCGGTGTCTGCACCATGATGGCGACCTTGCCCGGCCTGCCCATGTTCGGCCACGGGCAGATCGAAGCCTTCACCGAGAAGTACGGCATGGAGTTCAAGAAAGCCCGCTACGACGAATGGCCGAATGAGGATCTCGTCGCCCGGCATATGCGGGAGATCGCGCCGCTGCTCAAGAACCGCGCGCTTTTTGCCGAAAGCCAGAACTTCGCTTTCTACGACTTCTGGACCGAGAGCGGCACGGTCGACGAGAACGTCTTCGCCTATTCCAACCGCCGGGGAGATCAGCGAGCGCTGGTTCTCTTCCACAATCGTTATGGCGAGACGCAGGGCACAGTACACAACGCGACCCCGATGATGGACAAGGGCGCAGGTGGACTGGTGCAGCGGCGTCTGCACGAGGCGCTGGCACTGCCGTCTGGCAACGGCGCAATCCTGGCCTGCGAGGATACAGCCTCCGGACTGAAGTATCTCTTCCGTGCCGGAGCCATCGAGCACCACGGCCTCCGCTTCGAGCTGCGTGCCTACCAGTACGCGGTGTTGCAGGGCTGGCGGGTGATGGTGCCCACGGCGGAATATCCATGGGATCAGTTGTGCGACGTACTCGGCGGCGCAGGCGTGCGTGATCTGGACGAGGCACTGGTACGCCTGCGGCTCCGGCCCGTCCACGAGGCGCTGAAAGAGGCACTGAGCCCGGTGCTGGTCGAGGGCTTTATCGAGACCGTGGAAGCCACCGCAGCGCCTGCAAGGATCAACAAAGCAGAGACGCAGGCCACTCCTGCAGCAGGTTCTGTTTTTGTCCTCGGGCTTGCTGACCGCGCAGAAGACTTCTACCGCCGGGTTTCGGAGAGGGTAGATCTTCCGCTCCCCGGGAAGGCTCTGCAGGAAAACCTCGACGGCCTTCAGAAGCTGCCGGGACTGCTTGAGAAGCTCAACGGCGAGGCTGCCGAGGGCGCGCGGCGCATCCTGCCGATGGCGCAAAGCGCGGAGCGTGCAAGCGCGCTATGGGCGCCAATCCTGGCCTGGCAGATGTTAACGTCACTGGCTTCGCAGCCTGAGGAGAGAGGGGAACTCTTTGACCGGCTGCGTCTACGGGAGGCGCTCGCAGAAGCCTTCTGGCGGCTGGGCCTAGTGGGCGAAGGCGCATGGCGGGCAGCGGCTCGGGTCCGCATCCTGCTCTCGGAAGAGTTTGCGGGCAGCGGCCTGGAGAGCGAGACAGAGACGCGGAACTCCCACTTCTGGGAAGATCCGGAGGTTCGCTGGCTGCTGGCGGTGAATGAGTCCGACGGTATCGCCTATTTCAACCAGGAATGCCTGGAGGAACTCTTCTGGTGGGTCCAGCTTCCCGGTCTTCTGTCCGGTGAGGAGACAGCGGCAGACATCACGGAGCGCTTCACCCTGTGGATGCAGCGGGCCGAGGAGTCAGGCTTCCAGCTGGAAGCGTTCCTCAAGCCAGAGCAGGAAGAAGCCAAGGATGCCGAAGCGGAGGAGAGTGAGGTCTCCGAGACAGTGAAAATGGTCGAGATTGCGGAGGATAAACCTGTAATCGAAGAGGAACCGGCCAGCAGCAAAGCGGGCGTGGAATAGGGCAGCAGTTCCGCGACGATTGCAAACTTCCCCTCAAGCTTTTGCTTGAGGGGAAGTATCTGTAAGGCGAAAGCGCCCTGCGTGCAGCAGTTACTCGATGCCGAGCTTCTTCTGCATCTGCTCGAGGGAAATGCCCTTGGTCTCGGGATAGACGAAGAGCACGACAAAGAACTGCAGCGCCATCATGGCCGCGAAGAACGCGAAGGGCGCTCCGGCCGAGTGCTTCGCCACCGGCGGGAAGGCGAAGGAGATGGCGGCGTTCATGATCCAGTGCGAAGAGCTGCCCAGGCTCTGCCCCTTGGCGCGAACGCGCGTGGGAAAGACTTCGCTGATATAAACCCAGATCACCGATCCCTGCGAGATCGCGAAGAAGAAGATAAAGCCGACGATGAGCCACAGCAGGGCATCCTGGTGCTGGTGCGTGTGGAAGACATAGGCAACACCGGCCAGTGCAACCGTGGTGCCGACCGAGCCGACGAGCAGCAGCGTCTTGCGGCCCAGCTTATCGATCACGCTCATGGCCAGCAGCGTCGCGACCAGATTCATCAGGCCGACGAGCACCGATTGTTTATCCCCGGAGAGCTTGCTGAAGCCCGCTGAATTGAAGATCGACGGCAGGTAATACAGGATCGCGTTGATGCCCGAGAGCTGGTTGAAGCAGCCAATGCTGGCCGCAAGAAAGATGGGCAGCCAGTACTTCTTGCGGAAGAGCGGCTCGTTCCGCGATGCCCGCTCGAGGTGGATCGAATCGACGATCTCCTTGAGTTCCTGTTCGGTGTTCGTCGAGCCCATCATGCGAAGAACTTCGCGGGCCTCATCCACGCGGCTCTGGGTCACGAGCCAGCGTGAGCTGCGCGGAATGCCGAAGAGCAGTACGAGAAAGAGCAGCGCAGGGAGTGCTGCCACGCCCAGCTGCCAGCGCCATTCCAGGGCGCCAAGGTTCATGCCGGCGATCAGGAAGTTGGAGGCATACGCCAGCAGAATGCCGATGACGATATTGATCTGGAAGAGCCCGACGAGCCGTCCGCGCCATTGCGCCGGCGCAAGCTCGGCGATATAGACCGGGCCGAGCACCGAAGAGCCGCCGATGCCCAGGCCGCCGATGAAGCGGAATGCAATCAGCATCGGCCAGTTCCAGGCGAAGGCGCAACCTACGGCGGAGATCACGTAGAGGAAGGCCATGATGCGCAGCGCCTCACGTCCACCGATCTTCTGGCCGAGTTCGCCGGAGGTCATCGCCCCGATCACTGTGCCGAAGAGCGCGATCGAAACGGTGAGCCCAAGCTTGAAGGCGGAAAGATGAAAGACGTCGGTGAGCTGCTGCGTTGTGCCGGAGATGACGGCCGTATCGAAGCCGAAGAGCAGGCCGCCCAGAGCGCCGACAAGCGTGCCTTTTGCGAGATAGTAGTTGATTCGCATCCTGGCGAAGAGGTCCTTCCCAGAGGATTGGCCCAGGTATGGGCCCGGATAGTGATTGGGCCCGTGATCGCGAGCCCGGCCTAAAAACCTTAGATCGGAAGCTTAGTTGGCTTCTAATTCGAGAAAGGGAAGAATACATGCGCCGAGCAACCCTGCGTCAGGGCCAAGCTCTGCGGGGAGAACTCGCGTCGCTCCGCGCGGATGGCCGGCGGCAATCTTGCTGCCAGGTGCAGTGAGACGGTAAACGTAGCTGCGGCGATTCAATTCTTCGAAGAGCGCGCCTTCCATCAGATGCCAGGCCTGAACCAGACCGCCGCCGAGAGTATAGAGAGGCAGGTTCAGCGTGTTGACGAGCGCAGCGAGTCCGATGCCGAGAGCGCGGCCTGCGTCGGCGAAGATGCGAGCGGCGTCGGCATTGCCGGCATCGGCCGCATGAGCCAGCGAGCGGGCTGTCCAGCGCGGAGCGCCTTCCGACTGCACAAGTTCAGGAGCCGAGCCATCGGCAATGCGCTCATACGCAATGCGGACGACGGCAGTGGCCGAGGCGTAGAGCTCAAGGCAGCCGTTGCTGCCGCAGGTGCATGCGGGGCCATCGACATAAATGGTTGCGTGACCGGCTTCCCCGGCCATGCCGTGCGCGCCATCCCATACACGGCCATTCAGGATGATGCCGTTGCCGACGCCCGTGCCGAGCGTCAGCATGCAGAGGGAATCGAGGCCGAGGCTCTTGCCGAGTCCGAGCCGAACTTCCGCGAGAGCGGCGAGATTCGCATCCGATTCGACGATCACGTCGCGCCGCAGGCGGGCATCGAGGCGAGCCTTCAGTTCAAAGCCATCCCAGCCAGGAAAATTGGGAAGGTTATGCAGGCGGCCGGTTGGAAGTTCGAGCGGTCCCGGAGTGCCGACACCGACACCCACCAATGTGTGGGCGGACGAGAAGCGTGCTTCGAGGGTTTCGATGGCCTGACACATATCCTCGAGGACCGCGTCACGACCGGCGGCTAAACGGGTAGGCAGGAGGATGGAATCGAGGATGGAATCCGCTTCGGTATAAGCTGCGATTCGAAGATTCGTGCCTCCGAGATCGACGCCGATGCTGTATTGTGCCACTTCAACCTCTTTTCAGATGAGCGGGCGATACCCCGTCCCTGGGTGGCAAAACTGCCTTCTATTGGAACGCCAAAACTGCACCCATGGTATCGATACCGAGCCGGAAATTCAAGCAACTTCAGTAGTTAGACGCTATGAAAAATGGAAAGTTTGAGGCCGGACTGCACCGTCCGGCTCGAAAAAGACACAGGCTGCGCGGAAGGCGCAGCCTGTGTCCATGCAGAAAAACTGGCCGTTCAATTTTGGATGGAATGCGTCTCGGCCAGAGAGTTCGCGGCATAGGCCGATCTCTGGGGCAGAGCTGTGGTATCGGCTTTCGCAGTGGCGGAGTCCGCAGGCTGATTCGGTCCCAGTCCCAGCTTGATGAGCGCGCGGGAATCGGGGGTGAGCTTGGTCTGCCAGCCGTGATCGGACTGGTACCGGATCATGGCCGCCTGGGTATCTGCATCCCACTGGCCGCTGGGCGTGCCGGTAAGGTAGTTCTCGCGGATGAGCGCCGTCTGAATCTCTCTGGCGCGATCGGAATCGATGCCGCGCTGGCCCTGAATGACATGGTGCACAGCGACGTGCTTGGCCTTCTTCGAAGAGGTCTTGTGATGTCCGGAGGTAGGGGCGCGATGTGCTCGGCTGGCCACGGCAGGTGTGACCGCCAGCGCCGTCATGAGAAGAAATGACTTGCAGGCTCGAAAAGAAAGCATGCTTGGGAGGAACCTCATTGACTGAAAATCGACGCTTAATCGTTAAACCATCATACCTGACGGGTACTGTCGCTCAGGCTAAAAGCAAATAATCGGGAAATCAATAGAAAAACAAGGGCTCCCCGTTACTCCGGGGAGCCCTTGTTTTTCCTGGTTCCATTTTAGGGCAGGGTTCCGCCCACGTAATGGCTGCCCAGACTGCGGTGTTGCGGATCGACGACCTCGAACGCGACGTCTGATCCGGACTTGAGGGCTGCGACAATGCGACCGAATTCCGCCGCACTATGTACCGGCTGGCGGTTGACGGCCACGATGACGAATCCCTGGAAGTCGCCAAGACCGGCTTCATCGGCAAAGGAGCCAGGCTTGACATTCTCGATGACCACGCCATGGAGTCCGGCAGGAGCACCCTGCGGGATGTCGCTGACCTGGAGCCCGAGTTTCGCCTGGGCTGCGTCCGGAGCCGAGGGGCTGGAGTTGTCGTCATCGTCGCTCGCGCCGCTGTTGGCGGCTGCGATCATCTTGGCGCGGTCGCCGATGGTGACGGTGGCGGTTAAGGACTTGCCGTCCCGCAGGTAGCCGAGTGTCACGGTCGTGCCGGGCTTGCGGGCGGAGATGTCGTCGACCAGATCGTTGCCGTCCTTAATGGAGCGGCCATCGATGCTGGTGATGATGTCGTTCGGCTTGAGACCGGCCTTATCGGCAGGGAACCCAGACTGGACAGTATTGATCATCACGCCGTTCTTGAATCCATAAACGCGGGCTACAGCCGGGGAGATGCTGGGCTGGAAGGTAATGCCGATGCTGCCGCGGATGACCTTGTGCTCAGGCGAGATGAGCTGGTTGTAGACGCTGACGATGACGTTCGCGGGCATCGCGAAGCCGATACCGGCATAGGTGCCCGACTGGGTGAAGATGGCGGTGTTCATGCCGATGACTTCACCGGCCATGTTCAGCAGCGGGCCGCCGGAGTTACCGGGGTTGATGGCCGCGTCGGTCTGGATGAAGTGCTGGAACTGCCCGGCCTGGCTCTGATCGATGGTGCGGTTCTTGGCCGAGACGATGCCGGCGGTCACGGTTTGCGAAAGCGTGAAGGGGCTGCCGATGGCAATCACCCAGTCACCCACCTGCGCGCCGTCCGAGTTTCCGAGATTAACCGTCGGAAGCGGCTTGTCGGTCTTGATCTTGATGACTGCGATGTCGGTGTCCTTATCGACGCCGACGACGGTTGCGGGGCGGCCCTGCAGGCCATTGCCGGAATCAGGATCGCCGGGCAGCTTCACGAAGATCTTGTCGGCCTTATCCACGACGTGATTGTTGGTGATGATGTAGCCGCGGGGATCGACGATGAAGCCCGAGCCGAGCGATTCGCGCTCCTGGCCGGCGTCATCCTGCCCGCCCTGCGGGCCCATACCGAAGAAGCGGTTGAAGAAGTCCTGCAGGTTGTTCTGGTTCTGATCCTGATCGTCGCCACCCTGGCCGTCCTGGTCGTCATCGCCGTCATCGGGAGACTGCTGCTGCTGGGGCGGGGCCACACTGCGGCCGTGGAGCTTGCGGGACTGCTGGCGCTCCTTGGGCAGGGTGATGGTGTTGATGTTCACCACCGCCGGCTCGACTTGTTTGGCGATACGGGTGAAGTCGGTGGAGAGATCGCGGGGCGCGGGCACCTTCAGCGGCGTCGCGTCGGAGGTATCGACCTTTGAGGACTCCTGGCCGCGCACGCCATGGGCGGCGATGGAGCCGATGAGGATGCCAGCCGAGAGGGTGGCGAGAATCGTAAAGGTGGATGCGAGACGGCGGTAGCGGAGCCGTCCTAAAAGTGATTTCATCTCGGGTCTAACCTCGTGTCTTCCGTGAATCGGCATGAACGATGAGTGCGATCGGTGTGACTGTCTCCGCAGCCAGATGCATTCCTAAGTATAAATCTCCTGCGGAGGCGATGGTTGCCATGCCGGAGCCGGTTCTAGAGATAGACGAAGGATCGGTTGGTTGCGATGCATAACTAAAGTATTGGCGCGGCCTCGTGGGCTGTTGCTTGGATGCGCGCGGGGATCAGTTCGGTTACAGCGATGCCTGCAAGGATGAGCAGCGCTCCGGATCCGGAGCGCAAACCGAGCCGCTCACGGAGAACGACAAAAGAAGTGAGCCAGGCGAAGACCGGCTCCAGGGTCAGCAGCAGTGCGGTGTGGGTCGCGGGCAGATATTGCTGTGCCCAGCTCTGGATGGTGAAGGCGGCCGCTGTCGCGAGCACGGCAGCGATGGCAATGGCAATCCATACGCGAGCGGAAAGATGCAGGTGAGGGTGCTCGAAGATGGGCAGGCTCAATGCCATGAAGAGGGTGGCGAAGCCGACCTGCAGCACTGCGAGCTGCTCGAAAGGAAATCGCGGCGAAAAATGCGCGAGGGCGAGCATATGGAAGGCGAATCCGAAGGCGCAGCCGAGTGAGAGCAGGTCTCCGAGATTGGCGGTGTGGAAATCGAGCGCGCCATGCGCCGGAGTGGTGAGCAGGACAATTCCGGTAAAGGCCAGCACCGCACCGAGGTAGGCATTCCAGGAGGGTGCGTGACTGCCCGCCGGGCGCAGGCGCGGAAAGATCAGCAGCATGGGCACGATCACCACCACCAGGCCGGTGATAAAGGCCGATTTCGCCGGGGTGGTAAGCCGCAGGCCGGCAGTCTGGAACTGGTAGCCCATGGCAAGAAAGAATCCGACAACCGCTCCGGCCAGGATCGTCTTCCGGTTCAAACCGGCAAGGCGGCGTCCATAAATAGCTGCGAGGCAGATAGTGGCGATCGCCATACGCAGCAGGTTGAAGAGCAGAGGCGATATGTCGGTAAGCGCGTCCTTGACGAGGACGAAGGTCGTACCCCAGATGAAGACCACAGCCAGCATCAGGAGATGGGCGAGCGTCGAGCGGTTCTTCTCCGTGGCAGCGGCGGAGGCGGCATGCATTCTGTGAGCGTAGCAGGTGCGAATTTTGACCAGAAATGCAGGGAATCTATCCATGGACCATCGCCGTTTGTGGCTCGGAGCATGGAGAATACGGGGGATGGATTCTTCTGAAACGAAAGCAGCACCCATAGCAGAGGTGGAAGCAGCGCCGGCGCAGGGGCGGCGCGCAGCGGTGACCTTCATCATGGTCACTGTGGCGCTGGACATGCTGGCCATGGGGATGATCGCGCCAGTTCTGCCGCGCCTGGTTGCGGACTTTGCCGGTGGCAGCGAAGCGCATGGCGCAGAAATCTACGGGCTCTTCGGCACGGTATGGGCGGTAATGCAGTTCTTTTTCTCGCCGATGCTCGGAGCACTGTCGGACCGCTTTGGCCGCCGGCCGGTGATCCTGCTCTCGAACTTCGGGCTGGGGATGGATTACTTCGTCATGGCGCTGGCGCCCAACCTGCGCTGGCTCTTCGCTGGACGGTTGATCTCCGGAATCACGGCGGCGAGCATTCCCACGGCCATGGCCTACATCGCCGATGTGACGCCGCCGAAGAAGCGGGCCGAGGCATTCGGGATGATCTCCGCGGCCTTCGGCGTGGGTTTTGTGCTCGGACCGGCGCTGGGCGGCGTTCTGGGCAACTACAACCCGAAGCTGCCGTTCTGGGTAGCCGGCGCCATGAGCCTTCTGAATGCCTGCTACGGGTTGTTCGTGCTGCCCGAATCGCTGGGCCGTGAGCTGCGCGGAAGGTTCTCCTGGAAACGGGCGAATCCGGTGGGCTCACTTACGCTCCTCCGTCGGCATCGCGAGCTGCTGGGGCTGGCGGGGGTGCTCTTCCTGAGCTACCTGACGCAGCAGTCGCTGATGAACACCTGGGTGCTCTATCTGGACTATCGCTTCCACTGGACCAACCGGGCCGTGGGCCTGTCGCTTGCGCTGGTCGGGGTATGCTCGGCACTGGTCGGCGCGTTGCTGGTCAAGAAGACAGTGCGGGCTTTGGGCGACCGGCTGACCCTGCTTCTCGGGCTGGGAGTCGGATGGATCGGTTTTGCGACCTTCGGGCTTGCGCCGACGAGTGCGCTCTTCGTGGCAGGCATCCCCATCATGTCGATCTGGGGGCTCTGCGGACCACCGGCGCAAGGGCTGATGACCCGTCACGTGAGCGCTCAGGAGCAGGGGCAGCTCCAGGGCGCGGTGCAGTGTATCCGTGGCCTGACCGCGCTGATCGGGCCAGGGATGTTTACCTCGGTATTTGCATGGGCTGTCCGGCCGGGAAACCCGGTGCACCTGCCGGGTGCGCCGTTTGTGCTGGCAGCAGCCATCCTGCTCGCGGCGCTGCCGCTGGCCCTGCTGGTGACACGGAACACCGCAGCCGCCTGATTCCTGCCACGCGCAAGCCGACTGTCGGCCTGCGGATCACTCTCTTTCTGTCCATTACTCTCTAAAAGAGAGTAATGGACAGAAAGAGAGATATGCGCCAAAAGAGAGCGAACTCCGGGCTAGATTCCTGCCATGGCCAGCAGCAGGAGCAGGACGCGGCGCAGACCGAGTTCGCGGCCGCGGGCGTCATACCACTCGGCGCGGGTGTGAATGCCGCCGCCCTCGCCGCCTCCGCCGAGGGTGACGGCAGGCACGCCGAGAGCGAGCGGGATATTGGCGTCCGTTGAGGCGACCCGGGGCTCGGTGTGGATATTGAGGTGCCGATCGACGGCGAAGAGGTTGTCGTAGAGGGCGGTGTCCTTGCGCAGGCGGCCAGCCGGACGGGAGCCGATCTTGTCGATCATGAAGGCCAGGGGAGCATGCTTGCGCGCGCGCTGTGCCGCCTGCTGGTTCGCCGCGAGCACGGCATCTTCCATCGCGCGGTGGACCTCGACTTCGAGGCGGATCAGCTGCTCGGGCGCCGTGGAGCGGGTGTCGATGCGGGCCGTGGCGCTCTCCGGAATGGTGTTGACGGAGGTGCCGCCTTCGATGGTGCCGATATTGAGGGTGGTGCGCGGCGACGCGGGCATCTCCAGGGTCGCGATGCGGGCGATGGCCTGGCTGAGTACCGTAATGGGATTCGGCCGGTCGGAGTCCGTCCAGGAATGACCGCCCGGGCCGGTGATCGTGACCTGGAATCGCTGGCTGCCCAGGGCATCGGTCACGGCGACTTCGTGACCGGCGCCATCGAGGACGAGATGCGCGGTGATGCGGTCGCGCCAGGGGGCTTCGTCATAGATATGACGCATGCCGCGCAGGTTGCCTTCGCCTTCTTCGCCGACATTGCCCACAAAGTAGATATCGCATTCAGGGACGAGGCCGGCGTGTTCGAAGGCTGCCGTCAGAGCAAGCAGGCAGGCCAGACCTGCTCCGTTGTCGCAGGCTCCCGGGGCTTCGAGCCGCGTACCGTTGAGCCTGGGTTCGATCACCGTGCCTGAAGGGAAAACCGTATCGAGATGAGCCGAGAGGAGCACCGCATCTTCGCAGGGAAGCGCCGCATGGCGCAGGCCGACCGCGTTCCCGACAGCGTCGATGCGGACATCGGAGAGGCCGAAATCCCGAAAGCGATTGCAGAGCCATTCGGCCCGGGCACGCTCTTCGAAGGGCGGCGCGGGGATCGAGACCAGTTCCGATTGCCAATGCAGAACCTGCGGCTGCTGGAGATGGAGCCAGCGAAAGGCGGCGTGGACGCGGCGATCCGCCGCAATCTGCGCCACGCGGGCGAAAGCGGAGGTGGGGGCGGCGGAAGACATGAATCCCCAGCCTAACAGGGGACTGGCCGTCCAGGCCTTTCGCTTCCGGCTGCTGCGCGCAGGGCGATTCGCCTTCGGCCTCCGCTCCCGCTGGTCGCGATCCGATGGCTTGGTCTTCTCCGGAACAGAAACAAAAAGCGGGTGCCCCGTCCAAGCTCTGCCTGGGCGGGAGGTAGAAACCACTCTTTGCACTCTGTGACCTCGGTCCTCCACCCAGGCAAAAACCGGCTTTGGTTGGACCCCTGCCATCCGAACTATCTTTCGGGGTTGTATTCGACGCTTTCGAGAAAGAGGCCGCGCGCCGGCGCGGTAGCTCCGGCGGCAGTACGGGTACGTGCGGCAAGGATCGCCGGGATGGCCTCGGGGGCGATGTGGCCACGGCCGATATCGAGAAAGGTGCCGACCAGGTTGCGAACCATGTGGTGAAGAAAGCCGGTGCCGCGGACGCGATAGACGAGAACCGCGCCGGAGGGATCTTCGCGAAAGAGAAATTCGGAACGGAAGATGCGGCGCACATTGCCCGGACCGCCTTCTTCCTCGTGGATCGCGGCGCGGCGCGCGGTCAGGTCGGGATCGTTGGCCGCAAACGAGGTGAAGTCATGCTCGCCTTCCACCTGGGGGGCGGCAGCCTGCATGGCCGCCAGATCGAGAGGCCAGTTCAGCGCGTAGACGTAGCGCGCCAGCCATGGCGGGCAAAGCTCGCCGCGGAAGAGGCGGTATTCGTAGGTTTTGGCGATAACAGCATGGCGGGCATGGAAGTCCGGCGCAGCCGGTTCCGCGGAAAGAATGCGGATAGGCGAAGGCAGGGAACGGTTCAGCGCGCGTTGAAGGCTGGCGGGTGGGATGTTGCCGGGAAGCTCGCAGCTCGCGACCTGCCCCAATGCGTGGACACCGGCGTCGGTGCGGCCGCTGCCCTGGGGCAGAACGACGGCGCCGGTTACGCGACGGATGGCCTCGGCAAGGTGCCCCTGAATGGTGGGCTTCTCGGGCTGGACCTGCCAGCCATGAAAGTCTGTGCCGTCGTAGGCGAGGGTGAGTTTCCAGTTCATGCGTATCGACCTAGCATTGTCGCAGATTCTGAAGCACTTCCGGCACAGCTGAGGCATGCGGACGCTGCGATATACTCGGCTTTCGCTGGATACCTGGAGCGAAATGCGCGCGGCGGGAACACAGGGCCAACGGGGAACGAATCCGGCGGGGAACGCGTATCTACCTGAGAACTCGAACGCAGTGGCGATTCCGGCGAAGTATCGGACGCTGAATGGGAGGTTTGTGCCGGCGATTGCGGCGCGCCTCCGGCAGATTTTCTGGAGACGGTGAATGGATTTTTCAGTGACGAGGGGAAGCAGGCGCAGAGCTCAGAATGACAATGGCTGGTTCAGAAAGCTGAAAGCCGGGGCGGCGCTGAGCTGCTTACTCGCAGGAACGCTGCCGGGTTACGCGATCGGACTTCCCGGACAGGATGCGGCTGCGAAGCCCTCCTCGCTGCCCTCTGCCCCTGGCGCAATTCCGGCTCCGAATTTCACGCAGCCGCTCTTCATGCGTCCCAGCGATCGCGATTTCTCGAAGGCGCGGGGCTATTTCCGCAATCCGCTGGCGCCTTATCTGCCGACCACGGCCCCGGCAGGGAACTTTGCGAATTCACCGAAGCTCGGCGACCTGGTGAAAGACGGCAAGATCTACCTGAGCCTGAGTGATGCGATTCTGCTGGCGCTCGAAAACAACTACGACATCGCCATCCAGCGCTACAACCTGGATATTGCCGATACGGACATTCTGCGCACGCGGGCGGGCGGCAACTTTCTCGGTGTGAGCTCGGGTCTCGTCGAAGGCACTCTGGGCGGCTCGGGGCAGACGGTGACCAGTGGCGGTGGTCCGGGCGGCACCAGCGCCAGCGCAGGCGGCGCGGCAGCGGGCGGCAGCGGTCTTGCCCTGACGACGAACGGCGGCGGTTCGACGCCGGAGACGCTGGACCCGGTGCTCACTGGAACGGTCGAGCTGCAGCGCCAGTCGACGCAGGAGCTGAGCCCGCTCTTTTATGGCACCGATAAGCTCAACCAGAACTCCGATACTTATAACTTCGCTTATAACCAGGGTTTCCTGACCGGCACGCAGCTGCAGGTCTCGTTCAACAACAGCTACACCACGTCGAACAACCTCTACAGCACCTACAGCCCGGCGCTGCAGACCACCTTCAATGCGCAGCTGACGCAGCATATTCTGCAGGGCTTCGGCTGGGGCATCAACGGCCGCTTCATGGTGCAGGCGAAGAACAATCGCCGCGTCGCCGATTCGGCCTTCCGGCAGCAGCTGCTCTATACCGTCAACCAGGTGGAGAACATCTACTGGGGCTTGGTGAGCGCGTACGAAGATCTGCAGGCAAAACGGCGCTCACTCGAGCAATCTCAGGCGTTGCTCGACGACGACAAGCGGGCCTTGCAGATCGGCACCATGGCGCCGCTGGATGTGGTCAGCGCAACCAGCTCGGTGGAGACCGACCGGCAGGCGGAGATCAGCTCGGAGAGCAACCTGGAATACCAGCAGCTGCTGATGAAGCAGGCCATTGCGCGCAGCCTGGAAGACCCGGTACTGGCCAATGCGCCGGTGATTCCGACCGACCGCGTGAGCCTGATCGAGATGCCCGAGGAGCGCGAGTCCGCGGACGACCTGGTACGGCAGGCTGTGGCCAACAGCCCGTCCATCGAGCAGGCGATCCTGACGCTGAAGAACGATGAGATCACGCTGAAGGGCGAGAAGAACAAGCTGCTGCCGCAGGTGGATGTCTTCGCCTTTTATGGAGCTTCGGCGCTGGGCGGCAAGCAGAGCCCGAACTGCGAGGACTTCTACACCGGGACAACCTGCCCGCCCAACACGTATCCCAGCACAAACTACAGCAGCGCCTTCCAGAATCTGTTCAATTCGAGCAGCCCGGATAAAGGCGCGGGGGTGCAGATCAATATTCCGCTGCGCAATCGCGTGGCGCAGTCGGAGCAGGCGCGTTCGGAACTGGAGTACCGGCAGGCGCAGATGCGTCTGCAGCAGCTCTACGTGCAGACGCGGATGAATGTGATCAACGCGCAGTTTGCGCTGACCAACGATCGCGCGTCGGTGCAGTCGGCAAACGCAACGCTGGAGTACGACAGGCAGAGCCTCGATGCGGAGTTGAAGAAGCTGCACCTGGGGGCTTCGACAACGGCGCTGGTGCTGCAGCAGCAGAGGGCGCTGGCGATTGCGCAGAACTCAGTGATTTCAGCGACGGCAAAGTATGCCATCGACCGGGCGGCACTGGATGAAATTCTTGCGAGCACGCTCGACCGCTACAACATCTCGATTACCGACGCCGCGACCGGCAACGTGAAGACCGCGCCGGTGATTCCCGGGCTCAGGCCTGCCGGCAGTGAGCCCGAGGTGCAGCTGCCGGCGCAACAGCAGCGGCTTCAGCAGGAGCAACAGGGACCACCGCCGCAGCAGCAGTAAATTCCAGGTGGAATTCCAGACAGAATCTCCCGGCCGGAACAGGGCCGGGAGATTTTCTGCGCTTCTGTGAGAAGACGATGAAAAGAAGGGGGCTTGGAGTGTGCGGGGAGGGCTCGGAACCTGATAGAATCGATTGAATCCACTCATTGGAGAAGCGATGCAGGCGATCCTTGCGCTCGAAGACGGGCGCATCTTCCGCGGTGAGGGCTACGGCGCCAAAGGCGAGTGTTATGGCGAAGTCGTTTTCAATACATCCCTGACCGGTTATCAGGAAATCTTTACCGACCCGTCCTATGCCGGGCAGATCGTCATTCTTACCAATCCCCAGGTGGGGAATTACGGCACCAACAACGCGGACAATGAAGCGAATAAGCCTTTTATCGAAGGGCTTGTTACCCGCGAATTTTCTCCCGTCTCTTCCAACTGGCGCTCCGAGCAGGTTGCCGACGAATATCTCGAGCGTTTCCAGATTCCTGTCATCTCTGAGATCGATACCCGCGCGCTGGTGCGTCACCTCCGCAAGCACGGCGTGATGCGCGGCGTGATCTCGACGATTGAGAGCAACCCCGACGTGCTGGTAGCCAAGGCGCGCTCGCTTCGCAAGATGGACGGCACCGATCTTGCGAAGGTGGTTTCGACCAAGAGCATCTACGAGTGGAACGAAGCGCATGATCTGCTGCCCAGCGAGGTGAAGCAGGTTGTCGAGCCCCGCACCAAGCTGCACGTGGTGGCCTACGACTACGGCATCAAGCGGAACATTCTGCGCATGCTGATGCAGGAAGACTGCCGCGTGACCGTGGTGCCGGCCGAGACCTCTGCCGAAGATGTGCTGGCGCTGAATCCCGATGGCATCTTCCTCTCGAACGGTCCGGGCGACCCCGATCCGCTTGACTATGCGCAGGACGGTATCCGCAAGCTCGCCGGCAAGAAGCCGATCTTCGGCATCTGCCTGGGGCATCAGCTGATCGGCCTGGCGCTTGGCGGCAAGACCTTCAAGCTGAAGTTCGGGCATCACGGCGGCAATCACCCCGTGAAGCAGCTGAACACCGGCAAGGTTGAGATCACGAGCCAGAATCACAACTACGCTGTCGATCCCGATTCGCTCAACACGAACGACGTGGAGCTGACGCACATCAATCTGAACGACCACACGCTCGAAGGACTGCGGCACAAGTCGATGCCGATCTTCAGCGTGCAGTACCACCCGGAAGCTGCTCCGGGGCCGCATGATTCGAACTACCTCTTCAAGGACTTCCGCAAGCTGATGGAGGAGTGGAAGGGGTGAAGCGGCGGCAACACAAAGCGAAATCGATAAAAGCGGCGGGCTTAGCGTCCCGCCGTTTTTATGGGAACAACACGAGAGATCTTTCGAAGAGGTTGAAGAATTAGATGCCACGCAGGAATGACATCACCAAGATACTCGTGATCGGCTCCGGGCCGATCGTGATTGGCCAGTCGGCGGAATTCGATTATTCGGGCACGCAGGCGTGCAAGGCATTGAAGCAGGAAGGCTATGAAGTGGTGCTGGTGAATTCGAACCCGGCCACGATCATGACCGATCCGGAGCTGGCTGACCGCACTTACATCGAGCCGCTGACGGCTGAATACGTCGAAGAGATTCTGCGGATCGAGTCGGAGATGCTGAAGGCCGAAGGCCGCAGCGGCAAGTTCGCCGTGCTGCCCACGGTGGGCGGACAGACGGCACTCAATCTTGCCGTGGACCTGGCAGACTCCGGCGTGCTCGACAAGTATGGGATCGAGCTGATCGGCGCGAAGCTCGAGGCGATCAAGAAGGCAGAGGATCGTCTGCTCTTTAAGGATGCGATGACTCGCATCGGTCTCGACATGCCGCGCTCGGCCCTGGTGAACAACGTCCGCGATGGCTCTGAGTTCGCGACCAAGATCGGCTTCCCGGTCATCATCCGTCCTTCGTTCACGCTGGGCGGCTCGGGCGGCGGTATCGCCTACAACCGCGAAGAGCTGATGGACACGCTCTCGCGCGGCCTCGACCTTTCGCCGGTGCATGAGTGCCTGATCGAAGAGTCGGTGCTGGGCTGGAAGGAATATGAGCTCGAAGTCGTGCGCGACCTCGCCGACAACGTCATCATCATCTGCTCGATCGAGAACTTCGATCCCATGGGCGTGCATACCGGCGACTCGATCACCGTGGCTCCGGCGCAGACGCTGACCGACCGCGAGTACCAGGCGATGCGCGATGCGGCGATCCGCGTCATCCGTGAGATCGGCGTGGAGACGGGCGGCTCGAACGTGCAGTTTGCCGTGCATCCGAATACCGGCCGCATGACGGTGATCGAGATGAACCCGCGCGTGTCGCGCTCTTCGGCCCTGGCTTCAAAGGCGACCGGTTTCCCGATCGCGAAGATCGCAGCCAAGCTCGCCGTGGGCTACACGCTCGACGAGATTCCGAACGACATCACGAAGATGACGCCGGCCTGCTTTGAGCCGACGATCGACTATGTCGTGACAAAGATTCCGAAGTGGCAGTTCGAGAAGTTCCCGGGCGCCGATGAGAACCTCGGGCCACAGATGAAGTCGGTGGGCGAAGTGCTGGCAATGGGCAGAACCTTCAAGGAATCCTTGATGAAGGCGCTGCGCTCGCTCGAGACCGGCAAGAAGATCGGCTCTGAGGAACTGGAGCCGCGCCGCCTGACGCAGAAGCTGGTAACACCGCAGCCTGAGCGCCTGAACTACATCCGTTTTGCCTTCCGGCAGGGCATGTCGGTGCGCGACGTGGCGCGGATGACCTCGATGGACCCGTGGTTCCTGTACCAGATCAAGGAAATTACGGACACCATTGCCAAGGTCGGCGAAGAGACGCCTGAGAGTGTCTCTCCGGAGCTGCTGCGTAAAGCCAAGCGCATGGGTGTCTCCGACGAGCGCATCGCCGAGGTCTGGAACATTCCGACCAACGATGGCGTGGCCACGGTGCGCGAGCTGCGCAAATCGCTGGGCATCAAGCCGGTGTACAAGCTCGTGGATACCTGCGCTGCGGAGTTCGAGAGCAGCACGCCCTATCTCTACTCCACCTACGACGAAGAGAGCGAAGCGGAGCCGACGAGCAAGCGCAAGGTCATCATCCTGGGCTCTGGGCCGAACCGCATCGGGCAGGGCATCGAGTTCGATTACTGCTGCTGCCATGCGGCCTTCGCGCTGCGCGAAGACGATTACGAGACGGTGATGGTGAACTGCAATCCGGAGACGGTTTCGACGGATTACGACACCAGCGACCGCCTGTACTTCGAGCCGCTGACGCTGGAAGACGTGCTGGCGGTGTATGAGCACGAGGCTTCGAGCGGCGCGGAGATCGGCATGATCGTGCAGTTTGGCGGGCAGACGCCGCTGAACCTGGCGCTACGCCTCAAGGCGGCAGGCGTGCCGATTCTCGGCACCTCGCCCGAATCGATTGATCTCGCGGAAGACCGCAAGCGCTTCGGCAAGCTGCTCGAGGACCTGGATATTCCTCAGCCTCCGGGCGTGATGGCTACGAGCGTGGAAGAGGCACTGAACGGCGCGGAAAGGATCGGCTTCCCGGTGCTGGTGCGTCCTTCCTACGTGCTTGGCGGCCGCGCCATGGTCATCGCCTACGATGCCGATGCGGTTTCGCGTTACATGAAGGAAGCGGTCGAGTACTCGCAGGAGCGGCCGATTCTCATCGACCACTTCCTCGAGGACGCGGTGGAAGTGGACGTGGACGCGCTGTGCGACACGAAGGACGTGGTCATCGCCGGCATCATGCAGCATATCGAAGAGGCGGGTATCCACTCGGGCGATTCGTCCTGCGTGCTGCCCGCGGTCGATCTTGCTCCGGAGACACTCGACACCATCCGCAGCTACACGCGCAAGCTGGCGCTGGCGCTCAATGTGATCGGTCTGGTGAACCTGCAGTTCGCCATCCAGCGCAAGCCAGGGCAGCCGGACAAGGTGTATGTGATCGAAGTGAACCCGCGTGCCTCGCGCACGGTGCCCTATGTTTCGAAGGCGACGGGAATTCCGCTGGCCAAGATCGCATCGCGCCTGATGACGGGCCGCACGCTGCGCGAGCTGTTGCCGGAGCAGGTGGCCTCGGCCAAGGATCTGGATACCGGCGACCACTTCTTCGTGAAGTCGCCGGTCTTCCCCTGGAACAAGTTCCAGGGTGTGGACCCGGTGCTCGGGCCGGAGATGCGTTCGACGGGCGAAGTGATGGGTGTGGCTGATAACTTCGGTGAAGCCTTTGCCAAGGCCCAGCTTTCGGCCGGCCTGCGGCTGCCGCTGAAGGGCACGGTCTTCTTTAGCGTCAACGATCGCGACAAGGCGCAGCTTGTGGAGCTGGCGCGGCAGTATGTCGAGCTCGGCTTCCACCTGGTGGCGACCGAGGGCACGGCGAATGTGCTGCGTAAGGCAGGCCTGGTGGTGGAGAGCGTCTACAAGGTGAAGGAAGGCCGTCCGAATGTGGTCGACTTCATCAAGGGCGAGCGCATCAACCTGATCATCAACACGCCGCACGGACAGGACCCGTTCTTCGACGAGAAGGCGATCCGGCGCGCGGCGGTGCTCAACCGCATTCCCACGATCACGACCATGGCTGCTGCCCGCGCGGCTGCCGAGGGAATCGTGGCGCTGCAAGAGCATCAGACCAACGTGAATCCGCTGCAGCATCTGCATGCAGCGCGTGTGGCGGCGAAGTAGGGCAGTTTTGTACTATCCCACGTCTCAAAATCGAGACGTGGGACACCCATATTCACGTTCCGCGGATATTTATTACCGCAACAGTTACAAAACGAAGGGAATCAGGGCGCGCGTATGCCGGCGATAGTCGGTATATTGTGCGCCAAACTGTTGCAGCATGAACTGCTCCTCGACTTTCAGCTTGAGCCAGAAACTGATGGCAATCACGAGCACGCCGGCAAAGCTGTAGGCAAAGCCGATGGCCGTCGCTGTGCCGAGGAAGGCGATCAGCAGTCCGGTGTAGATGGGATGCCGGACGATCCGGTAAGGCCCGCGCACGATGAGCTCGTGATCCTGTTTGATCGTGACGACGCCGCTCCAGTTCCGGCCGAGAATCAAGCGCGCCCAGACACAGAAGGCGAGTCCGCCGAAGGTGAGCGCGGCTCCTGTACCGACAGAAGCGAGACTGTTGGGCACAAGCGGCGCAGCCAGCCATCCATGGCCAAGGAAATGCCGGTAGTTCATCAAAAGCGCTACGCCGAGCAACATGATCAGGCTCTGTACCAGGCGCGAACCTCCGCTCTGCTGCTGCACGGAGCGCTTGGTGGTGAAAGCGCTGAAAAGCCAGCCCAGCAGAAATACAACCCACATCCAGGTAATGGTGCGGCCTAGCATCTCCATCCTTGCAGCCTCCGCGATTTCCGCCTTCTCGCGCGAGAAGGGTCGAAGCAGGGTACGCGGGACGGGGGAAAAGAGTTCCGTGCGGAGCGGGAACTTCAGCTAAGCAGAATACGCAGGTCGCGCAGATTGTTCCCGGTAGGGCCGGTCACGATGGTGTCGCCGAGCGCGGTGAAGAGTGGGCAGGTGTCGAAGCGGGCGAGGCTCTCTTCCGGGCTGAAGCCATAGCTGCGGGCGCGCTCTACGGTGGTGGGATCGGCAATGGCGCCAGCGGCAGGGCTGTTGCCGTCAATGCCATCAGAGCCGGCGCTGAGGACAGCGATATTCTCTCCCGGAGCTGCGGCAAGCTGCAGGGCGGCGTCGAGGGCGAACTGCTGATTGCGCCCGCCGCAGCCGCTGGGGCCGTCGATGGCCACAGTGACTTCGCCGCTCGAAAGCAGGCAGAGACGCGGAGTCGTTTCACGCAGCTGATGAAAACGGGTGAGGAGATAGCGCGAGGCGTCGCGATAATCCCAGTCGTCGCAGGAGTTATCGATGACCACCTGATATCCGAGCGAGCGGGCATGCTCCGAGGCGGCTTCGACAAAGTCGAAATTCGAGAGCAGGGTCTCGAATTGCGCGTTTGTGAAGGCAGGATGAGATTCAGGATTCTCCGGCGCAGCAGTGCGGTCCAGAGACTCGAAGTATTCGCGCACAGATTGTGGGAATTTTTCGAGAAGATTGTAGCGCTCGAGGACGGCAAAACACTCCGCGCGTGTGGAGTGGTCGGGCAGCGTAGGCGAGGAAGCGACCGCGCCAAGGTCCTTGAGCGGCACATCGGCCAGCAGCAGCGTGAGCTTGGGCGAGTCCGGCGCGGCCATGGCAAGGCGTCCGGCTTTCACCGCGGAGAAATGTTTGCGGACCGTGTTGATCTCCGTGATGGTGGCGCCGGAGGCGACGAGCGTCTCGTGAAAGGCAATCGCGTCGTCGAGGGAGATGCGCGGGTCGAGCGGCAATTCCATCATGGCGGAGCCGCCGCCGCTGACCAGGAAAAGGACGAAGGTGTCCTTCTTCGCATGGCGCAGCTGCTTGAGCGCTTCGCGCGCAGCGGCGAAGGAGCCTTCCGTGGGCAACGGATGACCGCCTTCGTAATAGTGGATGCGCCAGTTGCGCTTTTTGGGAATGGATGGCGCGGAACAGACACCGCGATAGGAGATCCCCGGGGGAAGTCGTTCGAGCGTTGCTTCGAGCATCGGCAATGCGGCCTTGCCGAGAGCGATGACCAGGACGCGCTTCGCACTCTCGAGCGAGAGCGACGCGGGCGGCGTCGCCGTCATGCGATGAATCGTTCGTCCCTCGAAGCGGATATGGCGATCGAACGCCGGAGCTACATTGCAGCTCTCGAGCGCATATTGAAAGATGGCGTGGGCGTCGGCGTGGAGCGTCTCAAGAGCACTGACTGCAATCATGGCAATGCGGCATCCAGAAAGTGACTGCGGGTCCAGCCGATGATGGCATGCTGCACCTCATCGAGCCGGCCGACAAAAAAATGATCCGCCCCTTCGACAAGAACGAGCTCCGAAGGAGGCGCTGCGTGGGCCACGACGGATTGTATCGTATCGACCGGACCGTACTGATCACGGGTGCCGCTGATGAAGAGCTTGGGAATGGTGCAGGTGGAGAGGAATCCAAAGTCGTAATCGCGGCCTTCGGCATGTGCCGGTGCGCCGAGAAGCACCGCTCCCTTGACGCGGGCATCGCCGCAGCAGGCACGAGAGCCGACGTAGGAGCCGAAGGAGAAGCCGGCAAAGAGAATCGGCAGCCCATAGCGCCGTTCCAGCCAGTCGAGGGCCGCGCGCGCGTCGTCCTGCTCGCCCTGGCCGTAGTCGTGTGTGCCTTCGCTCAGTCCGGTGCCGCGGAAGTTGAAGCGCAGCACGGGCAGGCCCAGACTCTGGAAGGCCTTCATCGCGTGATAGACGACCTTGTTGTGCATGGTGCCTCCGCCGAGCGGATGCGGATGACAGAGAAGCACGGCATACGGCGCGTCAGGCACACCGGGATTGAGCAGCGCTTCGAGCCGGCCGGCGGGACCACGCAGATCGTCAATCGTGACGACGGAAAAAGAGGGCGAAGACTTCAGATCACTCACCTGGATATTGTAAAAGGCTCGCGACATACGGCCTGAAGCGGTGCGGGTCTTGTATTCTGACAGCGATGACGAGCATACGCACAACGAACCTTCCGGCGCTGGACGCCATCGCGCTGACCCGGCAACTGATCGATATCGAGTCGACGACCTTCAACGAAGGCGCGGTGGGCGCATTCCTCGTAACATTCCTCGAAGAGCGCGGTTTTACTGTCGAGAAGATGGACGTGGCTCCGGGACCGCAGACGAAGCCAGGGACGGAACGCTTCAACGTCTATGCGGGATACGAAGGCGAAACGCCGGACGTGGTGCTCTCCACGCACATGGATACGGTGCCGCCGTATATCAGCTCCAGCGAGGACGCGGAGTATATCTACGGACGCGGCGCGTGCGATGCGAAGGGCATTATCGCTGCGCAGGTGGCTGCCGCCGAACGTCTGTATGCGGATGGCGTGCGCGTGGGATTGCTTTTCGTGGTGGGCGAAGAGCGTGACTCGGCCGGCGCAAAGGTCGCCAACGAGCATGCGAAGGGCAGCCGGTTTCTCATTAACGGCGAGCCTACGGATAACCGTATCGCGCTGGCGTCCAAGGGCGCGCTGCGCGCAGAGATTTCGGCCAGCGGAAAGATGGCGCACTCGGCGTATCCGGAGCTGGGGGACAGCGCGGTACACAAGCTGGTACAGGCGCTGGAGCGCTTGCTCCGCGTGGAGTTGCCGGTCACCGAAGATGTGGGACCGAGCACGCTGAATATCGGCGTGATCGACGGAGGCCGCGCCCCGAATGTGATCGCGGACAAGGCCGATGCGCAGGTGCTGATTCGCCTGGTCGGGCCTTCGGAGTCGACGCGGCGCGCGGTAGAGCAGGCGGTCGAAGGGCTGGCGAAGGTGGAGTTCACGCTGGAGATTCCTTTTCAGCGGTTGAAGAGCCTCGAAGGCGTGCCGACGATGGTCGCGGCCTTTACCACCGACGTGCCGTGGCTCGGCAACTGGGGCGAGCCGGTGCTGCTGGGACCGGGTTCGATCCACGTGGCGCATACGCCGCATGAAAAGCTGAGCAAGCGCGAACTGGCCGAGGCGATCGAGCTATACGTCGAGGTCGCGAAGCGGCTGGTGGCGAGCGGAATCTAACCCGACTTCTGAATTGCCATGTCCCCACCCCGGCAAAGCCGGCTTGAGTAGGCCGTCGTCGGCGGTGGATGTTCTCCCACGTCTCAAACGCGAGACGTGGGGCACCCGGGTTCTTCTCTCCCACCCTGGCTGCAGGCTTGTACACTCGAGGGGATGGCACACTCGCAGAACGCTCTCTCGAAGGCGCGCTCGTCCTACCTGCGCTCGGCTCAGCATCAACCGATTGAATGGCATGAGTGGGGCGAGGCGGCTTTCGCCCGCGCGAAAGAGCTCGACCGTCCTGTGCTGCTCGACATTGGCGCGGTGTGGTGCCACTGGTGCCACGTGATGGATCGCGAGAGCTATGAAGATGCGACGCTGGCCGCGATTGTGAACGAGCATTTTGTTGCCATCAAGGTCGATCGCGATGAGCGTCCCGATGTGGACAGCCGCTACCAGGCGGCGGTGCAGGCCATCAGCGGACAGGGTGGCTGGCCGCTGACGGCATTTCTCACACCGGATGGCCTGCCTTTTTATGGCGGCACGTATTTTCCACGCGAGGATCGCTACGGCCGGCCGGGGTTTGACCGCGTACTGCTGACCATGGCGAATGCGTGGAAGACCAAGCGCGAGGATGCGCTCGATTCGGCCAACAGCGTGATCTCGGCCATTGAGCATGGTGAGAGCTTTGCCGGACGTTCGGGATCGCTTTCGCTGGAGATTGTCGGCAAGCTGGTGGAGAGCGCGGTGAAGCAGTTCGATCCGCGCTATGGCGGCTTTGGTACGCAGCCCAAGTTTCCGCATCCCTCGGCGCTCGATCTGTTGATCGACGTGGGCGCACGTACCGGACATGAGGGCGCGCTGCAGGCGGCGACGGTCACGCTCAAGAAGATGGCGCAGGGCGGTGTTTACGATCAGCTGGCGGGCGGCTTCCATCGCTACTCGGTCGATGAACGCTGGGTGGTGCCGCACTTCGAGAAGATGCTCTACGACAATGCGGGACTGCTCGGGAACTATGCGCATGCGTTCCAGACTTTTGTCGATCCCGAGTATGCGCGGGTGGCGCAGGATATCCTGCGCTGGCTGGATACGACGATGACCGACCGCGAGCGCGGCGGCTTCTATGCCTCGCAGGATGCGGACATCAACCTCGATGACGACGGCGATTACTTCACCTGGACACGCGACGAAGCCGCGGCGGTGCTGGCGCCCGAAGAGCTGGAGATCGCCGGCGTGTACTTCGACATCGGCGAGATGGGCGACATGCATCACAATCCGCGCAAGAATGTGTTGCATCGTACACAGACGCTGAGCGAGGTGGCGAAGGCAGCAGGGAAGAGCGAGGGCGAAGCTGCTCTCCTGCTGGATGCGGCGCAGAAGAAATTGATGGCTGCGCGGCGCGAGCGGCCGGAGCCGTTTATCGACCGGACGATCTATACCTCGTGGAATGCGATGGCGATCTCGGCGTATCTGCAGACCGCGCGGGTGCTGGAGCGGAAGGACACCGCAGCATTCGCATTGAAGAGCCTGGACCGCATTCTGAACGAGGCATGGAATGCGGAGCAGGGACTGAGCCACGTGGTGGCTTATCCGGAAGGGGACGCGCGATTTGTTCCGGGAGTGCTGGACGATTACGCCTTCTTCGGACTTGCTTTGGTGGATGCGTGGGAGTCGACCGGAGAGCGGCGCTGGTATGACGCGGCGATGCAGATTGCCGAGGCTACCGTGACACGCTTCTACGATGCCACGGGCGGCGGATTTTTCGATCGCGAGATCGATGGCGCCGATACGATCGGCGCATTGGCTGCCCGGCGCAAGCCTCTGCAGGATACACCGACTCCGGCAGGGAATCCTGCGGCGGCCGCTCTGCTCTTGCGGGTCGAAGCATTGAGCGGGCGTACGGATTTCCGGGAGAAAGCTGAAGATACACTCGAGGCTTTTGGCGGTATCGTCGAGCACTTCGGGCTTTACGCGGCTACTTACGGTCTTGCGCTGGAGTTGCTCATGCTGCCGCCGGTGCAGGTGGTGGTGATCGGCGACGGCGTGGAGGCGCGATCCCTGACGGCCGCGGCTCGCGCGCGTTATGCCGTCCATAAGCAGGTGCTGCATCTGCGGCGTGAGCAGGTCACGGCGGAGAATCTGCCGCCTGTGCTGGCGGAAACACTTCCGCAACTGCCATGGTTACAAAATGAGGGGGCGTTTGCGGTCGTCTGCCGCGGCGCAAGCTGCATGCCGCCGACACGTGACGCTGAAAAGCTTCTGCGGCAGATGGCCGGTGAGTAGTCAGGCCGTAACCATGTCTTGAAGGACAGGGGATGACAGGGATTCAGACATTGGCAGCCCGAGGGCTGCTGGGACTTGCAGGCGCGCTGGCGACTCCGCTTGTCGCCCGGATGGCTCGCCGCGATGCAGGCGCGGGAGAGCGCTGGGACCGGGTATTTCTTGCCGTGTTCGCTCTCAGCCGCCTGTTGCTGTACGGCCTTGTTTTCGGCCTGCTGCATCTTGCGCCGCGCGGCGATATCCCCGCTTTTTACTATCCGCAGGCGTTGCATGTGCTCGCCGGACAGCGGCCTTATCGTGATTTCATCAGCAGCTATGCGCCGTTGCACAGCTATCTCGATGCAGCAGCGGTTTTGCTCTGGCATTCTCCGCTTGCGATCATCCTGCTCGCTGTGCTGGCAGAGATTGCGATGATGGCGACGTGGAGTGCGGTGACGAGAGGCTTCATCCCGGGACATTCGGGGCGGACTGCGCGATGGCTCTACCTGGTAAGCCCGCTCAGCGTGATGTTTGTCACCGTCGATGGCCAGAACAATGTCCTGATCGGTCTGCTGCTGGCTCTTGCGGTGCTGCTGGCGTTGCGCGAGCGCCGCGCACTGTCGGGCATCAGTTATGCTCTTTCGGCCTGCGTGGTGAAATTCCTCTCGCTGATCTATCTGCCGGTTTTTGTGCTCACCATGCGCCGCTGGAGCGCATGGCTTGCCGGCACGCTGCTGACGCTCGCCGTCGTGTATGGATCGTTCGCAGCGATGCACCTGCCGATTCAGCAGCCGCTTACCGCTGAAGGCGACCACCGCGGAGCGGGATGTCTGCCGTATGTGATCGAGGTCCTGGCGGGCAGGCAACTGAGCGGACACCTGTGGGATGGCCTCCTGGTGCTGGCACTTCTGCTCATCCTCGGACTGATTCTGATTGTTTCCCGCAGTCACGAGGCGCAGCGTATCGCAATGGAGAAATGGCGCGGGGTGCAGCTCTACCTGCTGCTGCATGGCATGACTGCCATGACAATTGCCGTTCTTCTGCTCTCGAAAAAGTCCTGGCCGACATACGTGCTGATGGCGCTTTTTCCGCTGTGTGTCCTGGTCGCGCAGTCGCGGCCGCTTACGATCTGGCTCTTCGGGCTGTTTCAATGCGTGGCCGTGGTGGAACACAGCTTTTGGGCCTCGATCCTGAGCCAGCCGGATTCGGTGCAGATGCGGACGCTGCTCAGCGCGGGCAATCATGCGGCGTTTGTGCAGATGGGGCTCGAGATTCTGCTCCTGGCCGGGTATGTGCTGTTTTTAGGGATAGCAGTCCGCGGCATTCGCAGGAGTGCGTTAAGTCGTATCCCCATATCGCCATGGGATGAGCCTGCGGGGTAGCGAAGTGGTAGGGATGACGACTCTAAAACATTTGTTCGTGCCTCCCACCCAAGCAGAGCTTGGATGGGGCACCCAACCGCAGTTTTCCTTGATATGTGCAGCAAAAGCAGAAGCCCCGCCGGAACGGGGCTTCTGCTTTTGTGCCTGGACGGGTTAGTCCTAGTACATGCCTTCCATGCCGCCGCCGTGTCCGGCCGGGGCCGCTGCCTTGGGCTCGGGGATGTCCGAGACCATGGCTTCGGTGGTCAGCATCAGGCCGGCGATCGAGGCCGCGTTCTGCAGGGCAGTGCGCGTGACCTTGGTCGGGTCGATGACACCGGCCGCAACCAGGTCCTCGAACTTGTCGGCACCGGCGTTGTAGCCGTAGTGGTCGTCCTTGCTCTCGTGGATCTTGCCGACAACCACGGCGCCTTCGACACCGGCGTTGCTGACGATCTGGCGGAGAGGCTCTTCGATGGCGCGGCGGATGATCTGTGCACCGATCTTCTCGTCACCTTCGAGGGTCTTGATGAGCTCATCGACCGCAGGGGTGCTGCGGACGAGGGCCACACCGCCGCCCGGGACGATGCCTTCCTCGACGGCCGCGCGGGTCGCATGCATCGCGTCCTCGACACGGGCCTTCTTCTCCTTCATCTCGGTTTCGGTGGCTGCACCGACCTTGATGACGGCAACGCCGCCGACCAGCTTGGCCAGGCGCTCCTGGAGCTTCTCGCGGTCGTAATCGGAAGAGGTCTTCTCGATCTGGCTGCGGATCTCCTTGACGCGACCGGCGATGTCGGAGTCGCTGCCGCGGCCCTCAACGATGGTCGTGTTGTCCTTGTCGATGGTCACGCGCTTGGCACGGCCGAGGTCTTCCACCTTGACGTTCTCGAGCTTGATGCCGAGGTCTTCGGTGATGGCCTTGCCACCGGTGAGCTTCGCGATGTCTTCGAGCATGGCCTTGCGGCGATCGCCGAAGCCGGGAGCCTTGACGGCCGCGACGTTCAGGGTGCCACGCAGCTTGTTGACGACCAGGGTCGCGAGCGCCTCACCATCGACGTCCTCGGCGATGATGACGAGCGGCTTGCCCTGACGGGCGACCTGCTCGAGCAGCGGAAGCAGATCCTTCATGGAGCTGATCTTCTTCTCATGGATCAGGATGAACGGATCCTCGAGCGAGGCTTCCATGCGGTCCGGATCGGTGACGAAGTAGGGGCTCAGGTAGCCGCGGTCGAACTGCATGCCTTCGACGACGTCGAGCTGGGTCTCGAGGGTCTTCGACTCTTCGACGGTGATGACGCCGTCCTTGCCGACCTTCTTCATCGCTTCGGCAATGATGGTGCCGATGGTCGCGTCGGAGTTGGCCGAGATGGTGCCGACCTGGGCGATCATGTCGCCGGTGACGGGCTTCGAGAACTTGGCGAGTGCGCCGCCATGAACAGCACCGTTCTCGTCACGCTTGCCGACGATGGCCTCGACAGCCTTGTCGATGCCGCGCTTGAGAGCCATCGGGTTCGCACCGGCGGCAACCGTCTTCACGCCTTCGCGGTAGATGGCCTGGGCCAGGACAGTGGCGGTGGTGGTGCCGTCGCCGGCCACATCCGAGGTCTTCGAAGCCACTTCGCGAACCATCTGGGCGCCCATGTTCTCGAGGGAGTCCTTGAGCTCGATTTCCTTGGCGACGGTGACGCCGTCCTTGGTGATCGTCGGCGAGCCGAACTTCTTCTCGATGACGACGTTGCGGCCCTTGGGGCCGAGGGTGACCTTCACCGCGTCGGCGAGGGTGTTGACGCCGCGCAGGATGGCCTGGCGGGAGTCTTCCCCGTGCAGAATCTGCTTTGCCATTTTGTGTCTCCTTCAGATCTTTGGTTGAGCGGTCATCGCACCCACATCTCAAAATCGAGATGTGGGGCACCCGGCTCTTACCGGTTATGAAAGCTTGTGCGCCGAAGGCGCGAGTCGCTGGACGCGCAGTCCTACTTCTTGAGGATGCCGAGGACTTCTTCCTCGCGCATGATCAGGAACTCTTCGCCGTCGATCTTGATCTCGGTGCCCGAGTACTTGCCGAAGAGGATGCGGTCGCCGGCCTTGACGTCGAGCGGGAAGGTCTTGCCTTCGTCGTTGGACTTGCCCTTGCCGACGGAGATGACTTCGCCTTCCTGCGGCTTTTCCTTGGCGCTGTCGGGGATGATGATGCCACCGCGGATGGTCTCACCCTCTTCGACACGACGGACGAGGATGCGATCATGCAGCGGAGTGAAGGTGGTCGCTACAGTTGCAGTTGCCATTGCTATGCTTCTCCTTCGCGCGGGAATATCCCGCGAAATGCTGTGCTGAGTTCTGGACTGGACAGGAAAAACGTCCGACGGTCACCCCGGCATCCGGGATTTAGCACTTAGCACCGTCGACTGCTAACGTAGCTGGATTTTACGCGGGTTGTCAAGCCATAGAGCGAGAAATACAGATAAAATCTGCGTGAATTACGCTCAAGGGTAATGCGGGTAGCCACCTGTTCCGGGAAGCAAGGGAAAAGCGGTGGTCAACATGGAGTTTGAATCGCGTGTATAGGATTGATTTTGCACCGCTTCTTTGCCCTTTCAGCGGCGCCTTTGAGGAGCCGGCCAGTAGACGGACAGCCGGTTGACCGAAGCGGGGACATCCATCGAATGGATGACGCGGGATTCGTCATCTGTGCGTAATATGGGCGAATTCCTGGAGATACCCACTGTGCGCAAGATGTCACTTTTTTCTTCCCCGATGCATGCCTATGCCTTCTGGGGTGGTTCTCTGGCGGTTGTGGCCGGAGTTTTGATGCATGTTCCCATGTTTCTCATGGGCCGGGCTGTTCACTATCAGCTTGCAGGCATGCCCATGGGCAACACCATGCTCGCAGGCATGGGTTTGATCGTTGCCGGATGCATGGCCACGGCCTACGGACTGTTGCCCAAGCGTGTTGCGAAGCCCACGACGTTTGAGGAGATTGCCGCCCCCGAGGGCGCGCCGTTGAGCCCGGCGCATTGGGGACAGATCGCATTGCTTGCCGTCGCTCTGGTGATCGACGTGATGAAGGCCGCCTCGCTTGGCTTCGTCGTTCCCGGTATGCGAACGGAATATCACCTGACGAAGGCTGCTGTTTCGATTCTGCCGTTTGTCGCGCTTACGGGAACCACTGTGGGTTCCTTCCTGTGGGGGTGGCTTGCCGATATCTACGGTCGCCGCGCCACGATTCTGCTGGCGGCGGTCATGTTCATGGCTACCTCGATCTGCGGAGCCATGCCGTCGTTCGCGTGGAATATCTTCATGTGCTTCCTGATGGGTATCGGCGCAGGCGGCATGCTGCCGGTGGGATACGCCCTGCTGGCGGAGATCATGCCCACGCGGCATCGCGGATGGTGCCTTGTGCTGGTCGGCGGTATCGGCACGGTGGGCGGGTATTTCGCCACAAGCGCCTGTTCGGCGCTGCTGCAGCCTACCTTCGGGTGGCGCATTCTCTGGCTCATCAACCTGCCGATCTCGGCGATCCTGATTGTCGTGAGCCCGCTACTGCAGGAGTCGGCCCGCTTTCTCCAGGAGATGGGCCGGGTGGACGAAGCGCGTGCCACGCTGGCTCGTTACGGCCTCACGCTGTCCTCGACGGAAGCAGGTTCCTCTACAGGTCTTCCAGCAGAGCGTAAGGCTGATTCTTCGGCAACGCGAATTGTGGCCAGGCAGCCTGGACTAGCAGGCATGACGGTGGCGTTGACCATCGCAGCGTTGTCCTGGGGATTCGTCAACTTCGGCGTGCTGCTGTGGCTGCCAGGCAGTCTGGTGGCGGAAGGCCGCAGCATGGGGGTTGCCAGCGCATTGATTGCGCGCTCCTCCTTCGTTGCCATTCCGACCATCCTTCTCGCAGCCTGGCTCTACAACATCTGGAGCACGAAACGGATGCTGGCGCTCTCGGTCGGCTTGACCACGCTCGGACTCGTGGCGGTTCTGCTGCGGAGTAACGGGACATTCCCCTGGCTGGCCAATCCAGCCATCCCGATTACGCTGCTCATTATCGGTTCGAGCGCTGCTATTTCGATGATGCTGCCGTACGCCGCTGAAAGCTATCCCATCCGCGTGCGCGGGCGGGCGACTGGCTGGGTGGCCGGATGCAGCAAGTCTGGCGGGCTAATCGCGCAGGGACTGGGCGTGCTCGGCCTGGTACCGGCCATCGGCCATGCCGCGGGATTGATTGCCATCCCGTCGGCACTTTCGATGATCCTGATCCTGATTCTGGGCCGCGAGACACATGGACACGACCTGCGAGAGCTGGAAGTCCGTCCGCTAGCCGGCGAAGAGGATACTGCTACCGCCGGCACTTTGACTGCAAGCTAGTCGGGCAACTGCTCAAATTTATATTGCTCGGGCGGGAAACCGCAGGTCCCTCCGCTGCGCGAGACAAAACGTCTCGCTCCGGTCGGATGACAACCTTCGACTTACCCCTGTTATACCCATACGGCTATAGGTGGATGCGCTCTAGCGCCCGCCGCGGAACATGTACCGGTCTGCGGCGAGATGTCCCGGGCCGGTGCCGAGCAGGACGATTGCCAATGCGAAGAGGGCCAGGGGAAATTCAAGGCCCTGCGGCCCGACAAGCCCATGGTGCAGATGCACCTTGAAGATGGCTACGGCCATGTCGATGGCGATGCCGAGAGCGGCGATGTGAAGCAGCAGTCCGAGGATGAGGCAGACGCCGCCGAAGAGCTCGGTAAAGGCGGCGAGGTAGCCCATCCAGTAAGGCAGACCAAGATGAGCCACGGATTGCGCGAAGAGGTAGAGCGCTCCGCGAGGGAAGACCTTGTGCGCGCCGTGCGCCACCATGATGACGCCGAGAATCAGCCTGGCGACGAGGGCTGCTGCGGGCCGAATGCGTTCAAATGCGGAAAACATGGGTAGCTCCTGAGCGGTGTATCCGAAGATGATGCTGTTGGAATCGGATACTGGCAATTTCCAAAATGATATTTAGTGAAGAACCTGATCGAAGAACTGCTGGAGTGCATGCGTGGTGTCGATCTGGCTGCGCGCCTCTACGTATGTACGGGGATAGGCTGCGGCATGGAAGAGCTGCCGGGTCCGTGGCCGTTCTCCATCGCGGTCGAGGAAGAGCTTGGGAATCGCCAGCGCGCGCAAAACGGGTTCGGGATCGAAATTCTGATTCTGCAACAGCCACAGTGGCAGGATATGCGAACGGCTGTCACGCAGGAACAACGTGCGCGCGGTTTCGCTGGGGGTGTCGAGGATGATGCCCGCAGGAGAGGTTGCTGCTGCGAGCTGTGTGGCAGGGGTAGCTCCGAGCCCGGTGCCGTAAAGCACCACGGATTGCGCGGAGAGACTGCGCGTTTGCGTGAGATAGTTCCACGCGGCCTGGGCATCGGCCTGCATCGTCTGCTCTCCGGGCCGGACAGAGACGCTGCGGCCGAAGCCGCGGTAATCGAAGGCGAATACGTTCACGCCAAGATCGTGCAGCATGGCCAGCGTAGGCAGTGCATCGGAGAGCGAGCCGGCTCCATCGTGGAGATAGAGAATGGCGGAGCTGCTCCAGCGGCTGCCGGGGTCGGCGGGAATCCACCAGCCATCGAGCTGGGACACGCCTGTTTCCGTTACGTCGAAATGGACGTCTTCGAACTTCAGACCCTGCGCTGCGGGCGTGGCCGCGATGAGATGCGAGGGATGGAGGATGAGCTGCCATTGTCCCTGGTAGAAGAGCAGGCAGAGCGAAGCGTACACACAGAATAGGGCTGCCGCGAGCGTGATGAGCACGGCCTTCAGCAGCCACGCGGCGCGAATGGTTTCCTCAACAGGCGCCGAGGAAGTGCTTCGATTCGGCTGGCTCTTCGGCTTAGCCAAAGGCAAGCTCATCCGGGGATTCGAGCGGCGTACCGCAGACGCGGCAGATGACGGCCGAGCAGTCGCCGCAGACGAGAGGGTCATCGACGACGCGAGCGCATTGTGGACACCAGAGCCCGGCCGGAGGCGATTGAGGTTCAGCAGTCATGCAGGGTTGAGCGTAGCAGGGAAGGAAGGTGGACGGAAAGGGTACGCATCCTGCACCCGCGCGTATACGCCCTGCAGGCGCCAAGACCATCGCTCTGGATTGTCATCTCCTGAGCGGAGCAGGATGTTTTATCTCGTGTCGTTATCTCGCGTCGTGGGGTGTTCGCCCGCTCTGGCAGTCAAAGCAGGTCCCTCCACTTTGGGCGGGATGACAACGTTTTTGGGCCACGCCCATTAAGATTCAGTCGATCTCGACGAGGACGTCGTCTCCTTCGACATGCACCGGATAAACACGGATGCGAGCGAGCGGGGAGTGTTCGGCGGCGCCGCTCTTGAGATTGAAGGCCCAGGCATGCCAAGGGCAGACGATGTTGCCATTCTCGACGATGCCCTGACCAAGCGGACCGCCACGATGCGGACAGACGTTGTCGACAGCGTGGACTTCACCATTCGCGTTGGCGATGCACAGTGTGCGGGCGCCGCAAACGGCTTCGCGAGCCTCTCCTTCGGGAGGGAGCTCGGAGCGGCTGAGAATTCGGACCGGTTGAGACATGCCTGAAATGAGCTTTCTGTGTGTGACTTACTTGCTACCGCACGCCACGGCAGGCGCAGCGCGCGGTATCTGCTAATAATTTACGATTTTTGCGAAGGAATAGGGATCGAGGCTTGCGCCTCCGACCAGGGCGCCGTCGACTTCCGGCTGATTGAGCAGGGCGCAGGCATTCTCCGGCTTTACCGAGCCGCCGTAGAGGATGCGGATGCGGTCTGCCGTGTGGCGGCCGAGCAGATGCGCGATCTGCGTGCGGATGAAGAAGTGCGCCATGCCGGCCATCTCGGGCGTCGCGGTCTTGCCGGTGCCGATGGCCCAGATGGGCTCATAGGCGATGATGAAGTTTTCTGCCACCTGCGGAATGATGCCTTTCAGCGACTCCTGGCAGTGGAGGAGAAGCGCCTCTTCGGTTCTGCCTGCTTCACGCTCTTCCAGGGTCTCTCCCATGCAGATCACCGGGGTCAATCCGTGATGGATGGCGGCATGGATCTTCTTGTTGACGATCTGATCGGTCTCTCCAAAGTACTGGCGGCGTTCGGAGTGGCCGACCAGCACGTGCGTGGCGCCGAGCGCCTCGACCATCGAGGGAGAGATCTCGCCGGTGTAAGCACCTTCTTCGGCGTAGTGGATATTCTGCGCGCCTACAGAGACATTGCTGCCCGCGGTGGCGGCGATCGCAACAGAGAGATCGACGTAAGAGGGAAAGAGAAGAATCTCGTCGCGCGTGTCGTCCGCGACGAGGGGTAAAAACGACTGTAGGAACTCCTGCGCCTGTGCGGGAGTCTTGTACATTTTCCAGTTGGCCGCGATAACAGGCTTGCGCATCCGTATGTGATCCCCTATTCAGGCGCCGCGGCTCTTCCCGTCGTGCTGCTGCCGGCTGCGGCGTCGCGTGACAGTATACGCAACGCCGCGCTGGCTGTTTGCTTTTTCGAAGGCGAACTATTTTTCGGTGAGCGCTTCGACGCCGGGGAGCTTCCTGCCTTCCAGAAACTCAAGCGAGGCGCCTCCACCAGTAGAGATGTGCGTAATGCGGTCAGCGACTCCTGCTTTCTTCACCGCAGAGACGGAATCGCCGCCGCCGACGATGGAGATGGCGTCCTGATTCGCAGCAACCGCCTTGGCGATGGCGTTGGTGCCGACGGCGAAGGCAGGGAACTCGAAGACACCCATGGGGCCGTTCCAGACGATGGTCGAAGCCTCGGCCACTTCCTTGGCAAAGAGCTCGACGCTCTTCGGTCCGATGTCGAGACCTTCCCAGCCGGCAGGATATTCTCCGGTGCCATCGTAGATCTGCGTCTTCGCGTCGGGTGCGAACTTGTCGGCGATGACGTTGTCGACGGGCAGCAGGAGCTTGACGCCCTTGGCTTTCGCCTTGGCGAGCGTCTCCTTCGCCAGATCGACCTTGTCCGGCTCGAAGAGAGACTTGCCGATCTCAATGCCGAGGACGGTCTGGAAGGTATAGGCCATGCCTCCGCCGATGATGAGCGCGTCGACCTTGTTGAGCAGGTTGTCGATGACCTTAATCTTGTCGGAGACCTTGGAGCCTCCGAGAATGGCGACGAAGGGCCGGGCCGGCTCTTCGAGCGCCTTACCCATGTAGTTCAGCTCTTTCTCCATGAGCAGGCCGGCGGCGGACTGCTTCACGAAGTGGGTGATGCCTTCAGTCGAGGCGTGGGCGCGGTGCGCGCTGCCGAAGGCGTCGTTTACGTAGATCTCACAGAGCGAGGCGAGTTCTTTGGCGAACTTCGGATCGTTGGCCTCTTCTTCGGCGTGGAAACGGAGGTTCTCTAGCAGCAGAACCTGACCGGACTCGAGCTGGCGCGAGAGTTCGGTGGCGATTTCGCCGACGCAGTCGGGCGAGAAGGCGACGTTCACCTGCTCACCGAGGTGATGGTCGAGCAGCTGACGCAGACGATCGACGACGGGGCGCAGGCTGTACTTCGGATTCGGTTTGCCCTTGGGACGGCCGAGGTGCGAGGCGAGGATCAGCTTGGCCTTGTGGCGCAGGGCATATTCGAGGGTGGGAAGCGTCTCGCGGATGCGCGTGTCGTCGGTGATCTCCGAGCCGTCCTCGCTGAGAGGGACGTTGAAGTCAACGCGGATGAGGACGTGCTTATGGGCGAGATCGAGATCACGAATGGAGAGTTTTGCCATAGTTCGAACCGCTTTCCTTAAAAATTTCGTCGGGGGTGAATCAGGCGTGATCGAGGACGGCGTCGGCCTCGATTTCGACACGCCATGCGGGATTCAGGAGCTGGGCGACTACGACCATGGTAGCCGCTGGCCGGATGTGCGCAAAGAACTCGCCGTGAGCCCTGCCCACTTCTTCCCAGTCCTCGGCGCGAGTGAGATAGATGCGGGTACGGACGACATCTTCGAGGCGCGCTCCGGCGCGCTCGAGCACATCCCGGATGATGCCGAGGGTGTGACGGGTCTGGGCAGCGGGATCGGCCTCGTCCGCGCCGACCGGACCGGTACCCGAGACGTGCACAGTGTTCCCGACGCGTACGGCGCGGGAGAAGCCGATGATCGGCTCGTAGGGGGAGGAGCCGGGAAAATTTGTGCGGAGGAAGTCTTCGCTCATGGTCCTTATGCTGGCTGCCCCTGCAGCCGTGACGGCAGCAGGGGCAGAGGTTTCAGAACGGAATTGCGTTGATGACTACAGACCCTTCTTCGCGAGGAAGAGGATGAGGTCACGGACACGGTTGGAGTAGCCCCACTCGTTGTCGTACCAGCTGATGACCTTGACCGAGTTGCCGACGACCTTGGTCAGCGGCGAGTCGACGATCGAGGAGCGGGCGTCGCCCTTGAAGTCGCTCGAGACCAGCTCGGCGGTTTCGTAGCCGAGAATGCCTTTGAGCGCGCCTTCGGAGGCTGCCTTGAGCGCGGCGTTGACAGACTCGACGGTAGCCGGCTTCTCGGAGATGAAGGTGAGGTCGACGACCGAGACGTTCGGGGTGGGGACGCGGATGGCGAAGCCGTCCAGCTTGCCGGCCATCTCGGGGATGACGAGCTTGAGGGCCTTGGCGGCGCCGGTGGAGCTGGGGATCATGTTGATCGCGGCAGCGCGGGCGCGGCGCAGGTCCTTGTGCGGGAAGTCGAGGATGACCTGGTCGTTGGTGTAGCTGTGGATCGTCGTCATGATGCCGGAGACGATGCCGAAGTTCTCCTGCAGGACCTTGACGACGGGCGCCAGGCAGTTCGTAGTGCAGGAGGCGTTCGAGATGATGTTGTGCTTCGAGGCGTCGTACTTGTCGTCGTTGACGCCGAGGACGACAGTGATGTCCTCGTTGGTGGCCGGGGCGGAGATGATGACCTTCTTGACCGAGCCCTGGAGGTGCGCCTTGGCCTTGGTGGCATCGGTGAAGATGCCGGTCGATTCGACGACGATCTCGGCGCCGGTCGAGGTCCAGTCGAGCTTGGCGGGATCGCGCTCGGCGAAGACCTTGATGGTCTTGCCGTCGATGGTGATCGAATCGGCAGTCGAGCTGATCTCGTTCTTGAGATTGCCGAGGATGGAATCGTACTTCAGCAGGTGCGCAAGCGTCGCGGGGCTGGTGAGGTCGTTGACTGCGACGATTTCGATATCGGGATTGCCCAGGGAGGCGCGGAAGACATTGCGCCCGATGCGGCCGAAGCCGTTAATTCCAACCTTGACTGCCATGGAAACGAATCTCCTTACGGTGAACGGTGAGCTGATGATTGCGATGGACGGAATGCGAAACAGCAGGAACTGGGAGCGGAGCTCGTCCGCAACAGACCTTTAAATCCCGATGCTAGCATCAGGGTCCATCGGCTGCATAAGAAATCTCTATGGGGCGGTTGTGGCCGGCGAATGGAATGGCTGCGTTGCCGAGGATGGCACGCTTGCGTTGCGGCAGCGGCAAGTCTGTGTTAAACCCTGAGTTATGCGCGAATGGATGCGCGAGAAAATGAGAAGACGTTCCAAGCGTGGACCGAACAATTCCGAGTCCACAGGCAAGATCGGGCAGGAGATTCCTGTGAACCAGCCGGCGCCGCTGCGCCCGTCCTACGAGATACCTTCCGTAGTACCGGATGCTCAGGCCGATGACTGGGCAGAAGAGCCGGAAACTCCTGAAGAGGCGCTGGCTATTGAGCCCGCCGAAGAAGTAGCGGCTGAGCCCGCGGAAGCGGAGCCGGTCGCAGAACCAGATGAGCCCGCGGCGGAAGCCGTCGGGAAGCTGGTGATGGAAACACAGCCGGAGTCGCCATCGACTCCTCCACCTGAGCCGCAGGCTGCGGCTCAGCAGACCGGCCAGGCGAAGGCACCGAAGGGTTTTGTCGTGCTGACCATCGGCTTGCCCGGCTCGGGCAAGACAACCTGGTTCAAACGCCGCAGCGTAACGCCGCTCTCGTCGGACATGCTGCGCAGCATCCTTTTCGACGACATCACCGAGCAGCGCTACCAGGGGCTGGTGTTTTCGACGCTGCGCTCGCTGCTGCGGGCGAGGCTGATCGCCAAGATGCCGTGGAACTATGTGGACGCGACGAACCTCTCGCCCCATGAACGGCGCCAGTGGATCAAGATGGCGAAGAGCTTCGGCTACGATGTGCAGGCCGTATTCTTCGACGTGCCGCTGGAAATCTGCATGGAGCGGAACAGCCGTCGTGAACGCGTGGTCAGCGACGAAGTGATGAAGAAGATGGCCGAGCGGCTGCGTCCGCCGTCCTTCAAGGAAGGCTTCTCGAAGATCGTCGTGGTCCGGGTGAAGAATCCGGCAGCCTCGGATGCACCTGCAGAGACGGAGTAGTTTTTTGTGGGAATAGAAAGAGCCGGGCACAAGCCCGGCTCTTTCTATTGCTCGCCTGAGTGAGAGTCGGGCGCTTGTTGTTTGGTATGGGAAGAGTTCCCACGTCTCAAAATCGAGACGTGGGGCACCCGAGATTTTTGTTTCTCCACTCATGCCAACTGCGGGCTTGCATGGGCCAGGACTGGCCGTTCAGGCGGTTGCGCCTTCGGCGCGAACTGCAGGTTCCTCCACTGCGCTCCTTCCGGTCGCTCCGGTCGGAATGACAACTCTAAAATATTCGTGCGTATCTTCCCACCCAAGCGGAGCTTGGGTGGGGCACCCTTTTCTGTCTCCACCGCGAAGATCCCGGATCGCGACCAGCGGGAGCGGAAGCCGAAGGCGAAAGGCCTGGACGGCCAGTCCTCAGGCAATCACGGGCGCATGCGATACGCCGGCGAGACCGAAGACACGCTGATAGCGCTCGACCTCGGCTGCCGGGCCCATGGCCTTTTCGAAATTGTCGGAAAGCTTGACTGCGGGGTGTCCGTCGGCATGGTTGAGCTTGCAGACCAGGCTGATGGGATCGAAGCCTTCGGTGCCGAGCGGGTTGCAGTCCCGGAAATCGTTGGTGAGCAGCGTGCCCCAGCCGGCGCTGAAGCGGATACGGCGCTCGGGGAGCCATTTCGCCCGATCTTCGAAATCGGCAGCGTTACGGAAATCGTCTGGCGTGAAGCCCGGCTGGATGCGGCCGGAAAAATAGGCGTGCAGGCCGAGAATCTGGTCCACATCGAGGGCATCCGAGGCGATGAAGAGCTTCTGGCGCGGGTCACGGCCGCGCGATTCCAGCCATGCAATGAACTCATCACCGGCGACGTATGGGTCCTTACTGTCGGCGCGCTGGCCGGTCCAGTCCGCGACCCAGGCCGGAGCGTCATGGAGGAACTGCGTGGTGCCGTAGGTATCGGGCAACAGGATGAGCAGTTCCTTGTGGTAGGTCTGCTGCCAGAGATCGAGCAGTCGATATTGCGAAGCCTTCAGCTCCTCGTCGGTGCGAGCCATGGCGGCGAGCGCCATGGGCAGTTCGTGGGCGTTGGTGCCGATGGCTTCGAGATCGTGCTTGTAGGCAAGGTAGGTGTTCGAGGTGCCGGTAAAGTGCATCCCCAGCACATCGCTCATGGCGCGGACGACGTACTCCTGCCAGAGAAAGCTGTGGCGGCGGCGGGTGCCAAAATCCGAGACGCGCAGACCGGGGACACCGCGCAGCCGGGCCATCTTTTCCCAGAGGCGAGTCTTGGCCCGGGCATAGAGGATGTCGAGGTCGAGTTCGCTGAGCCCTTTGAGGGTAGCCCGGGTCTTCAGTTCGCTGACGATGGAGAGCGTGTAGATCTCCCACATGGTGGTTTCGGGCCAGGGGCCATGGAAGGTGAGCTGGAACTGGCCGTCGACAACAGAGAGTTCGTAATCGGAAAGGCGGAAGTCCTTTTCGAGCCATTCGAGAAAGGCGGGCTCGAACATGCCCTGACGGCCATAGAAGGTATTGCCGGCGAGCCAGATGAGCTCGGACTTGCGGAAGCGCAGGCGGCGGACCTGATCGAGCTGAGCGCGGAGCTCTTCTGGCTCAATGACCTCGGCGAGCCGGACGTGGCGGGTACGATTGAGGAGCGAAAACGAAGTCTCGACAGAAGGGAAGTGCTTCCAGATGAACTGAAGCATCAGAAGCTTATAGAAGTCTGTATCGAGCAGGGAGCGGGTGATCGGGTCCAGTTCCCAGTTGTGATTGTGCGCGCGCCGGGCGAGGTTGATGATCACGGTATATTCACTTTACTGTACCGGTCTACGCTGGCCGGCGAAACCGAAGATGCGGGCATGAGGACAGAGTGAGTCCAGTCATCGAATTTCGGGATGTGACGCTGAGCGTGGCGCAGGGGCGCGTGCTGCTCAAAGGTGTCTCACTGGCTCTGGAAGAAGGCACAACCACGGCACTGCTGGGACGAAGCGGCTGCGGCAAGACAACGCTTCTGCGCACGGTGAACGGCATGGCGCAGCCGAGCAGCGGCGAGGTGCGCGTCTTTGGAGAAGGCGTGGCATCGGCAGACCCGATTGCGCTGCGGCGCGGCATCGGCTACGTGATCCAGGAGACCGGCCTTTTTCCGCACTTTACCGTCGAGCGCAATGTGGGAATCGTGCTGGAGTGCGAGGGCAGGCCGCGTACTGAGCGCAAAGAGCGCAGCTACGCGATGCTCCGGTCTGTGGGCCTGGAGCCCGAAGCCTATGCGCGGCGGCATCCGCGTCAGCTTTCCGGCGGGCAGCGGCAGCGTGTAGGGCTGGCACGGGCGCTTGCGGCCGAGCCCAGCATTCTACTGATGGACGAGCCCTTCGGCGCGCTCGATCCGCTGACACGCGCCGAGATGCAGGAGATGCTGCGCAGCCTTCTGAGGCGCATCCGCAAGACCGTGCTGCTGGTGACGCATGACCTGGACGAGGCGCTGTATCTTGCCGACCGCATCGTGCTGCTCTCCGAAGGGCAAGTGATTGCGAATCTCGAAGCAAAGGATTTTCTCGCCTCGCAGGAACCGGTGGTGCAGGCGTATGTGAAGGCCTTTCGGCGTGGCGAATCCAGCGCTGCGGCGGGGACACCGGCTTCCGGGAGCTTTTGCGAGGAAAGTCCAGCATGACCGGCTTTCTTTCCCAGTATGGAGAAGAGATCTGGCTGCTCAGCCTCGAGCATCTGTGGCTGACGGGCGCAGCGATGCTCTTTGCCACGGCCATCGCTGTGCCCCTGGGGATCTGGCTGGCGAACTCGCCTCGCTGGGCAAAGATTGTGCTGGGTGTGGCGAATGTGCTGCAGACGATTCCGTCACTGGCCATGTTCGGCTTTCTGCTGCCGCTGCCGTGGCTGGGCGAGCGGGCAGCGCGCATCGCGATTGTGGCGCTGACCGCCTATGCGCTGTTGCCGATCGTGCGCAATACGTACGCGGGAATCCGAGGGATCGATCCGGCGACGGCAGAGGTGGCGCATGCGCTGGGTCTTACGGCGTGGCAACGGCTCTTTAAGGTGGAGCTGCCGCTGGCGGCATCGTTTATTCTCGCCGGGCTGCGTACCGCGACGGTGACCTGCGTGGGCATTGCCACCATTGCAGCAGCCGTGGGCGCCGGTGGCCTGGGGGAGCTGATCTTCCGCGGCGTTGCGTCGGTCGACAACCGGCTGGTGCTGGCCGGAGCGATTCCAGCGGCACTGCTGGCGCTTGCCGCCGATGGATGCCTGGGACTGCTGGAGCGAGGGCTGCGGGTCGGCAAACCATGAAGGCATTTGCCGCTGTCGCGGTTCCATTCCTCCTGGTCCTGATGGGATGCTCTCCGCCGCGTCCGGATTATCCGGTGATCGGGGCAAAGAATTTTACCGAGCAGGTCGTGCTTGGGGAGCTGCTGGCACAGGAGATCGAAGCCAAGGCGCACCTGAAAGTGGAGCGGCGGTTTTATCTCGCCGGCAGTTACATTTGCCAGCAGGCGTTGGAAGCGGGGCGGATAGACGGGTACGTGGAGTACACGGGCACGGCCTTGACGGCGATCCTCAAGCAGCCGGTCGCCAAGGACCCGCAGGCGGTGCTGGATACGGTGACGCGGCTCTATGCGCAGCGGTATCACGTGGAGGTCGGGCCTCCGCTGGGCTTTGAGAATACTTTCGCCATGGTCATTCGCGGGGACGACGCGCAGCGCCCTGGCATCACGACGTTGAGCGAAGCGGCAAAGTATACGCCGCAGTGGAAGCTAGGCGTGGGGTATGAGTTTGAGCAGCGTCCTGACGGATTGCCGGGGTTGAGCAGGGCTTATGGATTCACCTTCGACGGGCCGCCGCGAACCATGGATCTCGGGTTACTGTATCGCGCCTTGAATGCGCACCAGGTGGATATGATCGCGGGTAACTCCACCGATGGTCCGATTGCTGCATTCGGGCTGAGGATATTGCAGGATGACCGGCACTATTTTCCGCCCTACCAGGCCGTTCCGCTGATCCGGCAGGAAGCATTGCAGCGATGGCCGCAGATTCAGATAGCCCTGGATGCGCTCAAAGGGAAAATCACGGCTGAGGAGATGCAGGCGATGAATGAAGAGGTGGACGGCGAACACCGCGATCCTGCTGCTGTGGTCGAAGCGTTTCGGAAGAGGAAAGGATTGTAACCATGAGCGTGACAAAACCTGCGACTCAGCCGGAACCATGGCTGCGAGGTACCAGGACAGAGCTTTCGGCGGTGCTGCGCGGGGTGCTCCATGCGCTCGACCTGGCACGGGAAGATGTACTGCGAGCCTGTGCGGGGCTGAGCATGGACGAACTCTATGCCATGCCGCTGGGTCTTACGCCGCTGGCCTACCATCTGCGGCATATTCCGCGAAGTCTCGACCGCTTGCTGACCTATGCCGAGGGGGAAACACTGAGCCAGGCGCAACTCACGAAGCTCAGCAGCGAAAGCGAGCCGGATGTCGAGAGCGAGGAGCTCATCACGGAGTTTGTAGAGGGTCTGGATCAGGCCGAAGCGCGGATACGCCGCTTTGTGAGTGCGGACCTTGAGGCTACTCGCAGCGTTGGACGCAAAGAGCTCCCCACAACGGTGGGAGGTCTCCTGGTGCACCTGGCCGACCATACGCAGCGGCATGTGGGGCAGGTGGTGACGACGGCAAAGGCGGTCAGGGCCAGCGCTGTATAGCTGTGTTCTGCTTCCCGCACGATCAGGAGAACAGGGTATAGGGTGTAGGGTGTAGAAAACCCCGGGTGCCCCACGTCTCAACATCGAGACGTGGGGCACCCGGGTTGTTTTCAGAGGAAGAGCGGTGCGAGGACGAGCGTCACGGTTGCCAACAGCTTGATGAGCACGTGCAGCGATGGTCCGGCGGTGTCCTTGAATGGATCGCCGACCGTATCGCCGACGACCGCAGCCTTGTGCGCCTCCGAGCGTTTGCCGCCGTGTGCGCCGGTTTCGATGTATTTCTTTGCGTTATCCCAGGCTCCGCCCCCATTATTCATGAGCATTGCGAGAAGGATGCCGCTGATGGTGCCGACCATGAGCAGCGCAGCCACGGCTTCGGCTCCGCTGAGATTCACGGGGTGCCCATCGATCATGGGGTGATTGGTAAAGTTGGTCGGGTTATATTCCGCACCGAAGTAGCGGAAGATCAGCCCCACGGCCAGGGGCATGCCAACGGCGAGGATGCCGGGCAGGACCATCTCCTTTAATGCAGCCGTGGTGACGATGCGGACGCAGCGGCCGTAATCAGGGTGCGCTGTGCCTTGCATGATGCCGGGGTTATCCCGGAATTGAGCATGCACATCTTCGATGACGGTCTGCGCGGCTCGTCCCACGGCCTTGATGGCCAGCGAAGAGAAGAGATAGGTGAGCATCGCGCCGAGCAAAGCACCTGCGAACACGGGAACCGAGGCCAGGTTGACATTGGAGAAGGTCCATGTGGGCGGCATCACGCCGCCTGACGCGGTCACGCGCTGGGCTACGATGTCGTGAATCGTAGCGAGGTACGCAGAGAAGAGCAGAAACGCCGCGAGCGATGCCGAGCCGATGGCATAACCCTTGGTGAGGGCCTTGGTGGTGTTGCCGGCAGCATCGAGCTTGTCTGTTTTTTCGCGGACGGACTCCGGCTGCTCACTCATTTCGATGATGCCGCCGGCGTTATCGGTGATGGGGCCGAAGGTATCCATGGCGAGAATGTAGGCAGCCGACGACAGCATCCCCATGGTGGCGATGGCTGTGCCGTAGATGCCCTTGGCGTAGGCGTTGATGGTGGTCACATCGGCCAGGCCGCGGACACCGAAGTAGTAGCTGAGCAGGAGCGCAGCGCAGATGACGATGACCGGAATTGCAGGCGTTTCCATGCCCACGGCCAGCCCCTGGATGATATTCGTGGCCGGTCCGGTGGTGGAAGCGAGAGCGATATTGCGCACCGGGCGGAAGCGCGTTTCTGTGTAGTACTCGGTGATACGGACGAACAGGAAGGATGTGGCGATGCCGCAGATACCGCTGCCCAGCAGCCACCAGCGAGCGCCGAGCATGAAGTAGATGGCAGCGGCAAATCCGGCGAGTGCAAGCAGTGTGGTGACGTAATATCCCCGATTGAGGGCATGCATCGGGTCTTCGTCTTCTCCGCTTCGGACGACGCTGACACCGAGGATGCTGGCCACGATATTGATGGCCTGCACGATCAGGGGGAAAAGAATCCCCTTGAGCCCGAAGACGGGGTAAAGCGCGGCGCCGAGGATCATGGCTCCGACATTTTCCGCCGCCGTCGACTCGAAGATATCCGCGCCGCGGCCGGCGCAATCGCCGACATTATCGCCAACGAGATCAGCGATGACGGCGGGGTTGCGGGGATCGTCCTCAGGAATGCCTGCTTCGACCTTTCCCACGAGATCGGCACCGACATCGGCAGCCTTGGTATAAATGCCGCCGCCCAGCTGCGCAAAGAGGGCGACGAGCGATGCTCCGAAGCCGAAGCCTACAAGCTGGTAGGGAGCCTGGCGTGGATCGTGCAATCCGCCGAAGGCAAGAAAGAGCAGGCCGATACCGATCAGGGAGAGACCGACGACAACCAGGCCTGTGACCGCTCCGCCATGGAGCGCCAGCTGCAATGCCTTGCCGAGACTGGTGCGCGCGGCAGCCGCGGTGCGGATGTTGGCGCGGATGGAAACCCACATGCCGGTCTGCCCGGAAAGGGCCGAGCAGGTGGCGCCGATGAGGAAGCTGATAACAACCTTGTTTGCAAAGGGTGCGGTGAGGGGCGAAAGACGATAGCCAATATATAGGACGACGGCGAGGCCGAGAGCAATGAGTGCGATGGTGCTGTACTGGCGCTTCATGAAGGCTTCAGCGCCCTGCCGGATGGCATCGGAGATGCGGCGCATCTCCGGAGAGCCTGTATCCGAACCGAGCACGGAGCGCGCGAAGAAGAAGGCTGCAAGCAGACCTACGACTCCGATAGAAAGGGCAATCCAGAGGAAAAGCTGATCGTGCGCGAGGTCTGTCCCTGAAGAAGGAACCCCGGTCTGCCAGAAGGCTACCGGAAAAAAAGAGAACATGCTTCCGCTCCCAATGTCGCGAAGATGTGCGTCCTGTGCCATGCCTGCCTGTTGCGAACAATGCGTGAAACAGTGCAAGACCTTGACAGAACGCGCATTAAAGCATGAGCAGAAAGCCACGGTCAATGTCACGGAATAAGCAGAGGTATTCTGCATCACCGGGCATATTGGCTTCGGTATAAACGGGGACACCTGCGCAACGCTCAGGATAGCTACGTCATCTAAAACAGGCAGCCTTTTTCGCCGGCAGCAGGCGGTGTCCGGGCACTGCTTTCCGGCGCTGTACAAGGGTAGGGGCTTTCGCGTAAGAAAGAAGAGGCGAAACTTATATTGCGGAGAGGAGAAACGATGGCGCGTAGTACAGCCTCAGGAACAGAACGGAGCAGGACAACGCCATCGGCGACTCTATCCTCGACGCTTTCCGCGGAACAGCTTGTTTCGATCTACCGGCTGATGTATCTCTCCCGGCGCGTGGACGACCGCGAGATCCTGCTGAAGCGGCAGCAGAAGATTTTCTTCCAGATTTCGGCCGCAGGCCACGAAGCGCTTCAGGTAGCGGCGGGCGTAGTGCTGAAATCCGGTTATGACTGGTTCTTCCCGTACTACCGCGATCGCGCGCTGTGCCTGGCATTGGGGGTAACGGCGGAAGAGTTGCTGCTGCAAGCGGTGGGCGCGGCGGCGGACCCGGCAAGCGGCGGGCGGCAGATGCCGTCGCACTGGAGCAGCCCGAAGCACCATATCGTGTCGCAGTCTTCGTGCACCGCCTCGCAGTGCCTGCACGCGGTCGGCTGCGCAGAGGCGGGACGGTACTTTACGAAGCACCCGGAAGCGGCGCAGAAGCATGACGGCGACTACCGGCAGTGGAAGGATGTGACCTTCCATGGCGATGAAGTCGTTTACATGTCCGTGGGCGAGGGTTCCACCTCGCAGGGTGAGTTCTGGGAATCGCTGAATACGGCTTCGAATGAGAAGCTGCCGGTGATCTTTGTCGTGGAGAACAACGGCTATGCGATCTCCACGCCGGTAGAGGTGAACACGCCGGGCGGAAACATCTCGACTCTGGTCGCCAACTTTCCGAACTTCCATTTTGCGGAGATCGACGGCACCGATCCGGTCGCATGCGTGAAGGCCTTTGAAGAGGCGGCGGCCTGGTGCCGCGCCGGCAACGGTCCGGCTTTCATTCATGGTCACGTGATTCGTCCCTATTCGCACTCGCTTTCGGATGATGACCGGCTCTACCGGCCGGAAAGCGAACGCGAAGCCGATGCGCTGCGCGATCCGCTCTCGAAGACACAGATGCTCCTGCTGCGCGAAGGCATTCTCGACGCGGACGGCATCAACAGGCTCGAGAAGGAAGTGGACGAAGAGGTGCGCCAGGCGGCAGACCGCGCGGTGCGCGCGCCTCTGCCTGAGCCGACCAAGGCGGCGATTCTGAAGCACGTCTATTCCGAGGACTACGATCCGACCTCGCAAACGCTTGCAAGCGTACCGTTGCGCACGGCGGATAACCAGGAACGCACCATGGCCGACCTCATCAACGCATGCCTGCGCGATGAGATGCGGCGCGATCCTCGCATTGTGATCTTTGGCGAAGATGTGGCGGATGCTTCGCGCGAAGAGTATCTCAAGCAGGGACTGGTCAAGGGCAAGGGCGGCGTCTTCAAGCTGACGGCAGGTCTGCAGGCGGAGTTCGGCGGGGAGCGGGTCTTCAACTCGCCTCTGGCTGAAGCGAATATCGTCGGCCGGGCGGTCGGCATGGCCGCGCGCGGCATGAAGCCGGTCGTCGAGATTCAGTTCTTCGATTACATCTGGCCAGCCATGCACCAGCTACGCAATGAGCTGCCGCTGATGCGCTGGCGCTCGAATGGGACGTGGTCGTCTCCGGTGGTGGTGCGTGTGCCGATCGGCGGCTATCTCACCGGCGGTTCGGTTTATCACTCGCAGTCGGGCGAAAGCATCTTCACGCACACCCCGGGCGTACGCGTGGTTTTCCCCTCGAATGCGCTCGATGCCAACGGGCTGCTGCGGACGGCGATCCGCTGCGATGATCCTGTGCTCTTCCTCGAGCACAAGCGCCTTTACCGCGAGACCTACGGCCGCGCTGCCTATCCGGGACCGGACTACACGATTCCGTTCGGCAAGGCTGCGAAGGTGCGCGAAGGGAAAGACATCACGCTGGTGACTTACGGTGCGACGGTGCCACGCGCACTGCAGGCGGCGCAGAAGGCGGAGCGGGAACAGGGTATCCAGACGGAGATTCTCGACTTGCGCACGCTCAATCCCTACGACTGGGAGGCGATTGCCGAGTCCGTGCGCAAGACCAGCCGCGTGATGGTGGTGCATGAGGATATGCAGAGCTGGGGCTTTGGCGCCGAAATCGCGGCGCGCATTGCAGACGAGCTCTTCCTCGATCTCGATGCGCCGGTAAAACGCGTGGCTTCGATGGACACGTTCGTGGCTTACCAACCGATTCTCGAAGACGTGATCCTGCCACAGCCTGAAGATATCTACCAGGCAATCGTCGATCTGCGGGCGTTCTAGCCCTCATTCAGTCCAAATCTAGTTAAGGCCGGGGGCGCGTTGCTTGTCCCCCGGGCGCAATGAGCCGGGATGGGATGGAGGTTTTACCTCCGCCGTTCCGGCTTTCTTGTGCGGTGTGAACTGGATAAGGGTGGCGAACCCGACAATCAGTGCCCCTGCCGCGAGAAAGATGATGATCATTGGCCTTCCTCCAATCCTGAAGGTTGCCTTCTCAGATTAGAGGCCGTGGTGCCTGTACGAGGTTAGCTGCCTGGCAGCTATTTTTTGAGCGGCTACCCCACCGTGGGATTCGTGCCTGCGCAGATAAACGGCAGGTTCCTCCACTTTGCTTCTCCACCCCAGCGAGCCAACGTCGGGCACGCCGGGGACCCCGGTTCGCTCCGGTCGGAATGACAACGTGAAGTATGTGGATACGGTCTAGCGTACTTCGGCGAGCTCTTCTTCCAGCTGCTGCTTTTCATGCAGATCGGCATAATAGCCACCGCGAGCGAGAAGCTCCTCGTGGGTACCGAGTTCGGCGATACGGCCCTCTACGAGGACGGCGATGCGATCGGCATTGCGTACCGTCGAGACGCGGTGCGAAATCAGAATGGTGGTGCGTCCCTGCATGCGCCGGCGCAGTTCTTCGAGGATCTGTTCTTCGGTGTAGGTGTCTACGCTGGCCAAGGCATCATCGAGGATAAGGATGCGCGGGTTGCGGACGAGAGCGCGGGCAATGGCTGAGCGCTGCTTCTGCCCGCCGGAGAGCGTCACGCCGCGCTCGCCGACCAAGGTCTCAAAGCCGCGTGGAAACTCCTCGAACTCCTTGCGAATGTGCGCGGCCTGCGCGGCATCGAGCATTTGTTCGAGGCTGGCATCCGGTGCGCCAAAGAGGATATTTTCGCGAATCGTCTCGCTGAAGAGAAAGGTCTCCTGCGGCACGAAACCGATGCTTTCGCGCAGGGTGTCGAGCGGATATTGCCGGATGGGGTGTCCGTCGATGAAGACGGCGTCTTCGGGCGCATCGTAGAGGCGGGGGATGAGGTTCACGAGCGACGACTTCCCGGAGCCCGTCGGGCCGACGAGCGCGAGGCTTGAGCCGGCGGGAATGGACAGGGAAATATCGTGAAGCACCGGCTTCGCGCCACCGTCATAGGTAAAGGTCAGGTGCCGGAATTCGATCTGCCCGTGGATCTCGTGATCCTCGGCGAGTTCGATCTGGGCGTCGCGGTCATCGATGGTCGGCTCTTCGGCCAGCAGCTCATGAATGCGGGCGACCGACGCGGTGCCGCGCTCAAAGAGATTCACCACCCAGCCGAGCGCAATGATGGGCCAGGTCAGCATGAGCGTATAGGTGGCAAAGGCAGCAAAATTGCCGACGCTGATGCGGTGCGAGAGCACTTCATGGCCGCCGACGAGCAGTACGATCATCATGGCCATGCCGAGTGTGAATTCGAGCGTGGGCCAGAGCATGCCCATGAGTTGAACGAGGCGCAGGCCGCGGCGGATGTACTCACGGTTGGAACGCTCGAAGGCCTCTTTCTGCGCCTCCTCCTGGGCAAAGGCACGGATGAGGCGCGCGGCGGAGAAGTTCTCCTGTGCCTGCGCTGAGATATCGGAGAACATGGCCTGGATGCGCTCAAAGCGCTCATGGATTTTGCGGCCCATGGCCTGCACTAGGATAGAAGCAAGCGGCAGCGGCACCAGCGCCACCAAGGTGAGCCAGGGACTGATGCGGAGCAGGAAGTAGAGCGCGCCAATGGAGAAGAGCACCGTGTTGGCGCTGTACATGATCGCGGGACCAAGAAGCATGCGCACGGCGTTCAGGTCGTTGGTCATGCGTGCCATGATGTCGCCGGTGCGGCGCTGCTGGAAGTAGGCGGCGGGCTGCTTCTCGAGCTGCAGGAAAAGATCATTGCGCAGGTCGAGCTCGATGTCGCGCGAGATGCCGATCAGAATCCAGCGCGTAAAAAAGAGAAAAACGCCCTTGGAGAGGGAAATGCAGACCAGGAGACTGGCGTAGAGAACGATCTTCTGCTGGGTGACTCCATGATTCAGGTCGTCGATCGCTTTGCCAATCACGTATGGGAAGAGAATCCACACCGCATTCGAGAGTACGGTGACCAGTCCTCCCCACAGGTAGGCGCGTGTATAGCGGCGCATGTACGGGAAGAGCGGTCTGAGACGCTGAAACATCGATCTGAATTCCTCCGCGCCGGAGCGCTAGGTGGACGACCGCAAGAGCAGGTATCCGCCGGCCAGAGCAAAGATGACGTCCGGCGACCAGGCGGCAAGGACCGCCGGCAGCAGGTTGACATCCCCCATGGCCTCAAACGTACCGGATACCACGAAGTATGCGATCGCCACCCCGATGGCTACGCCGATGCCGGCCAGCGAGCCGCGCTTGCCCATGGTCAGGGCGAAGGGAACGGCGAGAATGGCCATCACGAACGTAATCATTGGATACGACAGCTTCTTGTTTAGCTGCACCTTTAAGCGCATGGTGTCGAAGCCGCTCTGGCTGAGATCGTGGATATAGCGCCGCAACTCCTCGAAGCTCATTTCTGTCGAGAGGCGGACTTCCTTCTTGAAGTACTGCGGCTCCTCGACAATCTCCGGGAAGGTGCTCACGTCGAAGGTCTGGTAGTTGCTGATCTCTTCGCCCGAGAAGCTGCGGTCCCAGCCATGTTCGAAGACCCACTTGTGCAGATGCGGCTCCCAGTGGGCGCTGGAGGCGTGGATACGCCGGGTGAGCGAGAAGGTGTCGCGGTTGAACTCAAAGACCGTCACGTTGCCGAAGGTGTTCTGGTCGGCGTCGAAGTACTCGTAGAAGAAGATACGGCTGGGCTGGCCCTTCTGCTGCAGGCCGAAGATCCAGTTCTGCCCCGGATGCTCCATGGTCTGTGGCGGCCGGCCTTTGATGACATTGCGCAGCGCCTCCTGCTTGCGGTTGGCCTTGGGCAGGTAGGCTTCGTCGAAGACAAAGAGCGAGGTGGCGAGAATGGCCGAGATCACCATGACCGGCAGCACGATCCGGTAGAGGCTGATGCCGGAGGCCTTCATCGCCGTCAGTTCGCTCGAGCGGTTGAGCAGGCCGAAGACCACCAGCACGGCAACCAGGACGCAAAGCGGCGTGATGATGTAGATCTGGCTGGGCGCGAGATTGAGCAGGTATTCGCCCACAATGAGCAAGGGCGTCCGGTTGCGGATAATGTCGCCGAGCAGTTCGAGGAAGGTGAAGACCAGGAGCAGCATCACGAAGGTGATGAGCACCATGAAGAAGACACCGAGGAACTGCTTCAGGACATATTCGTCGAGGATGAGAGGGAAGTGCCCGCGGGTGCTGCGAAGACGAGCCGTGGCGGTGCGGCCTTTGGTGCTGGCGTTTTCGTCCTTCGCCGAAGATTTGAACCACGATCCGATGGAGCTGACGGCCGCGAGCGCCGCGCCGCCGGAGGACATCTGGCGCAGCAGGAATACGCCGCAGGCGGCAAAGATGGCATTCGCGGCCCAGGCGCCGACCGCTGCCGAGACCTTGCCCTGGCGAGCGAGCGCGGTGCCCGTATAGGAAAGGATGTAGTAAAGGAAGACCAGGACAATGCTGAGCACAAAACCCGCACTCTTGCCGCCGCGCTTGGACGTAATGCCCAGGGGCACTCCGACCAGCATAAGAACGATGCAGGCGGCAGGATAGGCGAAGCGCTTATGCAGCTCGAGCAGGTACCACTTGCCGCCTTTGAGGTGCGAACGCCGCAGCAACTCCGTGTTGGACATGGCCAGAATCGGCGACTCGCCGCGTGAGGCGTGCGAGTCCTCCTGCGGAATCAGCTGCAGGGGCAGGTCCGTCTGCGAAAACGTGGAGACGGTGTAATGATCCGGCTGGTCGGGGTCGGATTGGTGTTCGGTTCCATCCCGCAGCCGCATGATCGCGGCCTCACCTTTATGGTCTACGACGGTGGCGCTGGCGCCGGTCGTGATCTTTGGCGAGGTGGGGTCGGAGAGATCGGCGAGGAAGACCTGCGTCCATTCCGCCGCGCCGGAGATAGCGCGCACATTTTCTACATAAAGGACGTAATTCTTGAAGTCTTCGTAGAAGACCCGGGGCTGAACCTCATAAGAAGCCTGGGCATTCAGCAGGTCAGCCTCGAGGTGCATGGAGGTCGCCGTAGCCAGCGGAGCGAGGTACAGCGTATTGCCGAGGCCGAGCAGCCAGCCGATGACCGCAACACTGCTGACGACTCCTACAAACCGCCATACGCCGACGCCGGAGGCGCGCATGGCCGTGATTTCACTGTCGGCTGCGAGACGGCTGAGCCCGAGCAGGATGCCCACAAGCACGGACATGGGAATCGTGACCGTGAACATGTTGGGCAGCATGAGGAAAAAGATGGCCGCGACGATTCCCAGCGAGGAGCTGTTCCGTACCACCAGCTCAAGCAGGTGGTAGATGTGCGGCATGAAAAGAACGAAGGTGAAAATCGCCCCGCCGATGAGGGCGTGGGACAGCACTTCCTTGAGGATGTAACGAGTGAGGATGCGCACGAAACTTCTTTCCGAGGTTTAGAGCCTGTTATGCCTTTTCCGGCGGTCGTCGCTGGGCGCCAATTTTTTCGAGGTCGAGGAGTGAGTTGCGACGGATATCGGGTTATATCCGAGCAGCGAACGACGAAGAGATCGGGAAAATTGGCCCCAGCCCTTCGGGTTGCGGGGAAAATCGGCCCATACTTCGTTGTCGGCCTCGCCTTGGAATGACCAAAGCCTTCGTCCTCCGCCTCGTCTCCCACCCCGCGGACGGAGACCTGTCCGTGGGGACCCCGGTCTGGGCCGATTTTCCCTCGCAACGACGACCACGGGAAAAGACATAACAGGCTCTAGTGTACCGTGCGCTGAGCGATGCGGGGCGCAGACAGGCTATTTTGCAGGTTGATAACTGCCAACTTCCGGACGAAAAGCGATGGCAATGCGATTCCAGCTGTTGATCTGGGTAATGGCAAAGGTGAGCACGGCAAGCTGGTGCTCATCGAATTCGGCCCGGACTTCCTCGTAGACCGCGTCGGCGGCGTGTCCCTGCTGGATGTTGGTGACGGCCTCGGTCCAGGCGAGAGCCGCACATTCGCGTCCGGAAAAGAAGGGTGTCTCACGCCAGGCATTCAGGACATAGAGGCGCTGCTCCGTCTCGCCGTGGGCACGGGCGTCCTTACTGTGCATGTCCAGGCAGTATGCGCAGCCGTTCAGCTGGGAGGCGCGCATCTTTACCAGCTCGAGGAGAGAGGCCTCAAGACCGCCGCGCCGGATGACCGCTTCCAGGTGATACATCGCCTGGACGGCTTCAGGAAAGGCCGATTTGTAATCGAGACGTTCGGACATGTTTGCACCCGATGAAATAGATGAAGAGGCAGAGCGGAGAGTCGCCTGGAATTTTGAGAACAAGCCGCAGTATCAGGCCGAACTGTGAAACCGGTATCCCACACCGCGAACGGTCTGGAGATAGACGGGGCGCGAAGGCTCGTCTTCGAGATAACGCCGCAGGCGGACAATGAAGTTGTCGATAGCGCGAGTGTCGGTGTCCTCGTGAAGCCGCCAGACCTGCTCTAAGAGCTCCTTGCGGGAGACAATGCGGCCACGGTTCTGGATGAGGTAGCGGAGAAGGTCGGCTTCCATCAGGGTGAGGTGCGTGGTGCGGCCTAACGCCGTCAGCTCGAGGGATTCGAAGTCAATGATGCGGCCGTCGAACTCGAAGCGGGCCGGCACGCTGCTCTGGACCGCAGCTATCTCGACAGGCTGCTGTGCGCTGGGGCGATGCCATTGCATGCGCCGCAGCAGGCCGTTGAGCCGGGCAAGCAGGATGGAAAGATCGAAGGGCTTGGTGAGGTAGTCGTCGGCACCGGATTCAAAGCCGAGGAGCACATCTTCGGGGCGGCCGCGGGCGGTAAGGATCATCACCGGAACGAAACTCTCGCGGGCGCGCAGCTCGGCCACGACTTCGAAACCACTTTTGCCGGGGAGCATGGCGTCGAGAAGAACGGCATCGAAGGAATCCTCGGCCAGACGCTCGAGCGCGCCCTCGCCATCGCCCTCAATCAGCACATCGTAGCCCTCGGCCTGCAGGTTAAAAGAAAGTCCCTGGGCGAGATGGGCTTCGTCTTCGACGACAAGAATGCGGGCCGGTGTGCTCATGCTGTCTCCGAGCGATGAAGCGAAGTGACCGCGGGCGTCTCGAGAGCGGTGAGCAGGCGGGGAAGCTGGATGCTGACGGTCGCGCCAAGGCCGAGTCCAGGGCTGGCCGCAAAGGCATCGCCGCCGTGCTGCCTGGCGATGGTGCGGACCAGAAAGAGTCCCAGGCCAGTGCCTTTTGTACGTAAAACACTGCGCGTGGGCACGCGGTAAAAGCGCTTGAAGATGCGCTTGAGGTGCGCGGCGGGAATACCGATGCCGGAGTCCGTGACGCTGAGGATAATCCAGGCATCTTTCTCGATGTGCAGGCTGACCCGGATGCGAATAGCGGAGGCCGAGTACTTCACGGCATTGTTCAGCACGTTGAGCACGATGGTCTGCAGTTCGTCGGGATTCCCGCGCACGATCATGGGCACACCGGGATCGTCGGCCTCAAAGGAGATCGGTTGCGGACTGCCGGGTTCCGCATCCAGGTGATTGCGCGAGCGGGTGATATCGATGGAAGCGGCAACGAGGCTGCGCATATCCACCGGAACGCGGACCTGGGTGCGGGAGCGCTGGCCGACCTCGCCCGCTTTGAGAACCTGCTCGACCGTAGCCAGCAGGCGGTCACTATCCTCGCGCATGATGCCGTAGAACTTGGTGCGAGTGGCTTCGGGCAGCTCGCGGCGTTCGAGCGTTTCGAGATAAAGCCGGATCGAGGCAATCGGCGTCTTCAGCTCGTGGGTGACGGCATTCAGGAAGGCATCGTGGCGCTCGTTGCGCCGGACCTCACGCACCAGAAAGATGGTATTCAGAACCACTCCGGCGATCAGCAGCACGAAAAATGGAATGCCCAGGATCATGGGCATGAAGCGGCGCCAGTTGAGGATGATCCAAGTGACGTTGAGCGTGACCGCGACGCCGACCAGGCAGACGCCGAGCACGATAAACAACACCATGTTCCGTTTTCGTCCGCTGATCCTCATGAGTGCAAAGAAGAAGCCCGCTCGGTCGATTGTACCGGGCGGGCTGATCGGTGAGGCGGCGCTGCTCAGGCGACACCGGCCGGCTTGGGGTTGGCCGGGTCCCAGTGGGCGACCTTTACATCGCGGGCGAGGCCCAGTTTTTTGAGCAGCAGGATGCCGTAGTAGTTGGGATCGAACTCCCACCAGGTGAGGCCGTGGCGCGCAGAAACCGGATGCGCATGATGGTTGTTGTGCCAGCCTTCGCCGCCGGTGAACATGGCGAGGACGAAGCTGTTGCGGGAGCTATCCTTTGTCTCGAAGCGGCGCGAACCGACCATGTGCGTCCAGGAGTTAACCAGCCAGGTGGCGTGGAGACCGAGGGTCACGCGGAGGAAGATGCCCCACATGATGCCCGACCAGCCGGCGATCCAGTAGAGCGGGAAAGCGACGACGACCAGCGAGAGCCAGTGCCACTTGCTAAGCCAGACATGGAACTTGTCGCGGGCGAGATCGGGAGCGTAGCGGGCGAGCACCGCGGTCTCGTCATGCAGTGCAATGCCGCAGAGAATCCAGCCGATATGCGCCCAGAAGGCTCCGTCCTTCGGCGTATGAGGATCGCCTTCATGGTCCGAAAGCTGGTGATGGACGCGGTGCGTCGCCACCCAGAAGATCGGTCCACCTTCAAGAGAAAGCGTGGCGCCGATGGTCATGAAGTACTCGAGCCACTTGGGAACCTTGTAGCCGCGGTGGGTGAGCAGGCGGTGGTAGCACATGCCGATGCCCATGTTCGAGGCGTAGAACCAGAGCACGACCGAGCAGATCAGCGCCTTCCAGCTGAACATGAAAAGGGCCGCGATCGCTCCAAGATGGAAAACGGCCATGACAATGGTCGTTATCCAGGCAATCGAACCACTCTGAGCCTTGCGGCCGAGGGTGATCTGCGGCTTCGTGTCCGCGGGGATGGGACGGGCCGCGGTAGCGGCAGTGCGGATTTCGGACTCTTCGAGTACATCAAACGGCATGCAGTAGGTTCTCTCAAAAATGAAAGTGTCTGTTTTGACCCTAACAGTGGAGCCATGGCCTAGGTGTAAGAGTTTTGTAATCGCGGTGACAGGTGACCGGGAGCGGCACAATCCGGCCGGAATTCCGGTAGACAGGGCGCTCCAGCAAAAGTCACAACTTGTTCATCTGGAAGACTCACAATACCCTGAGCAACGTGTGAGGCCCCGGCTGTGAATCGATCTGTAAACCAAATTGCGACGCGATCTTCCGCCATCCCTGCTCTTCTCGGCGGCATTCTCCTTTCCGCTCTCACAGCTTTCGGGCAGACCATTCCTCTGCCGACGAGCAAGCAGATCCTGGGACCTGTTCCCGGAGAGCCGGTGCGCACGAATGCCTTGCCGATGGGCACGGCGTGGTCGCCGGATGGGCGCTATCTCGCGCTGGTGAATGCCGGTTTCGGAACAGCTGAGTCGGACTATGCGCAGTCGATCTCGGTACTGGACACCACGACGGGCAAAGTGACAGATTTTCCCGATACGCGGACCCTGCTGCGCGCCAGGCAGACGATGTATTCCGGCATTGCCTTTTCAGGCGACGGCCAGCACCTCTATGTGAGCTTCGATTCGCTCTCCGCGCCTGAAGGCGGCAAGCCGGACGAGACCGGGAACGCGATTGCTGTCTACGGCTTTCATGATGGGCAGGTGAAGCCTGAGCGGCTGATCCCTGTTCCATTGCAGAGGCTCGCACCCGGGCGCATCCAGAACCAGGTCGGGAAGCCGATTTCCGATGGGATGGCCAATCCCGTTCCAACAGGGCTTGCGGTGCTCGCAGGTCCAGCCGGACACGACCGTCTGCTGGTAGCGGATGAATTCTCGGATGATGTGTTGCTGCTCGATGCCTCGAACGGGCGCACGCTGATACGCTTCGATCTGGCAAGCCGTTCGGTTGTCCCGTCGGCCTATCCGATTGCGGTGGTCGCTACGAAAGACAACCGGCGGGCCTTTGTCGCGCTGTGGAATGACTCCACGATTGCAGAACTGGACCTCAAGACGGGGCGGGTAACCTCGAAGACCGCTCTGCTACCTCCGGTATCCGAGATCGGGCCGAGCTCGCACCCGGTGGCGATGACACTGAGTCCCGATGAGAAGACTTTATATGTGGCGCTGGCCAACCGGGATGGGGTTGCAGCCGTGAGCGTCGCAGGGAAATTTGCGAAAGTGACGCGCTTCTACGACTCCCGGCTGCCGGGACAGCGCTACTTCGGTGCAATGCCCGACGCGGTTGCGGTCTCGGCGGATGGGACGATGCTGTATGCGGCGAACTCCGGGTCCGATGCGGTAGCGGTCTTCCGGACGCGGGCGGAAAGTAAAGTGGGAGCACCGGAGCAGCCGATCGGGTTCCTGCCGACGGAGTGGTATCCCTCGGCAATGGCGATTCGCGGCGACAAGCTCTATGTCGCGACCGCAAAGGGACAGGGCACCGGGCCCAATGCCGCTCCGCAACCGCCAGCGAAGGACCCAACGGACGAACAGGCTAAGCAGGCGCAGCGGCCACATACCTATATTGCGACCATGCTGCATGGATCGCTGGCGACGATCGACCTTACGGAAGCGAATAAGGACCTGGAGCGGCTGACCGGCGAAGTGCTCAGAAGCAACCTGATGCAGGCCGCGCAGACCCACCTGGCCTTCGCCGGTGGCGCGAATCCCATCCGGCACGTGATCTACATCATCAAAGAAAACCGGACCTACGATCAGATCCTGGGAGACCTTGCCGAGGATGGGAAGCCGGTGGGGAACGGCGATTCCTCGCTGACCATGTATGGCGCTGCGATTACACCGAACCAGCACAAGCTGGCGCTGCAGTTCGGCGTCTTCGATAACTTCTACGACTCGGGCGAGGTCTCGGGCGATGGGCATGTGTGGTCAACGGCCGGTATCACCAGCGACTACACCGAGCGCGACTGGCCGCAGTCCTATCGCGGCGCCGAGCGGACCTATGACTTCGAAGGCGTGGTGCAGAACGGTTACCCGATCCAGGAGAAGATGCCGGATATCAACGAGCCGGCAAGCGGCTACCTGTGGACGGACCTGGCAAAGCACGACAAGACGCTCTACCACTTCGGAGAGTTCATCTCGACGAAGTTCTGCGATGACTCGGGCGAAGCGCCGAAGGAGAAGTCTCCGCTCGAGGGCACACCTGAGCCGACTCACTTCTGCGAGCACGCCTTCATCGATCCGGGCGCGGAGATTCCTACGAACTATGGAGGCGGTAAGAACCCGTATCCGTGGAAGATTCCGATGATTTATCGCAACGTGGCGACGAAGCCGGAGCTCGAAGGGCATTTCGATCCGCAGTATCCGGACTTCAACCTGAGTTTTCCGGATCAGCTGCGCATGAATGAGTTCCTGAACTATTTCAACCACTGGGTTGAGGAGCGCAAGGCGGGCCACGACGAGATGCCGAACTTCGTAATGCTGCGCTTTCCGAATGACCATACCTTTGGTACCCGGGTAGGCAAGTGCACGCCGAAGGCCTGCATCGCAGACAACGACCTGGCGGTGGGACGCGCCGTTGAAGCGGTCTCGAACAGCCCGTACTGGGACGATACAGCCTTCTTTATCCTCGAGGACGACGCGCAGGATGGGGCCGATCACGTGGACGCGCATCGCTCGCTTGCACTGGTAGTGAGCAAGTATTCACCACGGAACCCGGCACCGCTGGTCGACTCGACCTTCTATACGACGGTGAGCGTGCTGCGAACCATGGAAGACCTGCTGGGCATTCCTCCGATGAATAACAACGATGCTTTCGCGCCGCTGATGGCTCCAGCGTTTACAGGAGAAGGGAATCAGCCGCCTTTCCGCGCCGATTATTCGAATCGTGACAATGGCCTGATCTATACCGCAAATACACCGGCGTCTGTCGGGGCCAAAGAGTCGAGCAAGCTGGACTTCTCCCATGAGGATCGGGCAAATCCGGCAAAGCTTAACGTGATCCTATGGAAGGATGCGATGGGAGCGAAACCGGTACCAGCGGCCCTCCGGCATCCTGCACATAAACAGGACGATGGTGATGACTGATATGGCGTCAGTGCCGCGTGGTAGAAGATCTCACCACGCGTAGTCCGGAAACAGCCTTCAGAGGCTGATTCTGCTCCAGCGTGGAGTAGAGCTGCTGGCGGTTTCGCCCGCCTGCTTTGGCACTGGCCAGCGCGCGTTCCGCCTCGCGAAGCACCACCATGGGCGATCTCCCCACGCTGTGGGCGATGCCGACGCTGGCGCTGATGGTCAGCTCGTCGCGGCCGATGAAGAAGGGCTTGCCGAAGATGCTTTGGCGCAGGCGCGCCGTAAAGTGCGCGGCCTCCTCGGAGCTGCTGGCCGGGAGCGCGAAGAGAAATTCGTCTTCGCCACAACGGCCGACGAGATCGTAGCTGCGCAGATGACGGCGAAAGCGTCCGGCCAGTTCCTGCAGTATTTTGTCGGCAGCTTCGTACCCGAAATCGAGGTTGACCTGCGAAAAGTGGTCGAGGTCGAGCAGCACGAGCGCGACGGGAGAGCCCTGGCGCTGAGCGCGGTCTGTCTCCGTATGCAACAGGCGAAGTAACGCTTCGCGGTTCCAGAGGCCGGTCAAGGCATCATGCTCGGCATGAAAACGCGCCGTGCGATGCTGGTGATCAAGCTGGCGCATCAGCGCGAGCGCGTGCCTGGCTGCATGGAGGCGCGAGGTGAGCGCCTGCTCCGAGAGAGGGAGGAGCAGGGAATCCTGAACCCCATCCAAGGCTGGCCGTGCCTGATCTCCCTTGCGCAGGAGAATCGTCCAAAGAGTAGGCAGTCTCTTCTTGAAGTGCACTTCGGCGGTGAGTTCGGCATGAGAAACGTCTTGAACCCTCTCATCGAACAGAAGAATCAACGGCTCTTCGGCTTCGAGCGCATGCCGGAGCAATTCATGCCTGTCCTTTGCCCAATAGCAGGGAAGATGCGCATCTCCGAGCAGAGGCAGGATTTCGGCGGCGAGAGCCGCGTCGGCGGTTACGAGCAGCAGCGGCTCGGGCAGAGGTTCCATTTCATGGACAGGGGTAGAAACCGGCACAGGTTGCTTATCGGCCGGGGCATAGGATTTCAGCTGCGTCTGTCCGAAATTGAGGCCTTCGGTGACCTTGGAATCGATACGAAGAAGATTGGGGGGGCATCATATTGACAAGGACGAAAAACAGGCTCACTATCCCTTGCGTAGTTCTTCTTTCCTTTTTCGGCTCTCTTTCTTCCCAAAACGGAATGCCAGGCTCCGATCGTTAGCGGGCCTTGCCGATGTCAAGTGATTCTCCCTCGGTTACTTCCAGGCAAGGAGTGCATGCCATGCTTCCAGCAGTTACGACCACGCATGTGAAACCAGGACGTCTTTTGGCCTCTCAGGCTCATGTCTCGTCCTCCACCGTTCGCTTCTGCAGCAAATGTCTTATGGCTATCGAAGCCGCTCCTACCTCGGCGGGCAGGGGCAAACGCTCCGGTCATCATTGCCGGGGCAGAATGAGTGTAAAGCCGGCTATCGCTGTGCCATTCAACTAGTTACGGGCAAAACCGGAAGAGAATCTTTCTGGGCAGCCTCAGCTATCTATTGATTTATGGATGAAAATATCCTTATAATCATAGAGTTTGTGACATTTCCGTGGACGATTGTGCACGATCCGGCCACGGATGATTCGTACGTCACCTTACTGTGCTGAGGAAAAATACGAGATGGCAAAGCGTCGTGGCAATCCAAATTGGGGTAAGCCGGAGCCGATCGGTCCGGTCGTACCCACTGTGACTTCTTTTGAGCAGGTTGTGAAGGAGTTCAAGCTGACTCCGGACCAGTATGTGCGGTCCACCCGTCTTCGCGAGTGGGCGCGTCGGAATCGGAACTCCAAGTACATTCCTGAAGCGTTGCTGGAAGCCTGGGGCTTCGAGATCGAGTCCACGCTGTAGTCTCGACAAGATTCGCAATTGAGCCGCCACCTTCGGGTGGCGGCTTTGTGTTTGCGCCCATAACAAATCAGGCCGTTACTCGATTTTGAACTGCCCTTCCTGGGAGGCCAGCGAGCTGCCTCCGATCCACACCGTGTACTCGGTCGCCTCGACGACACTGTGGCCCTGCGCATCGTAGAAGGAAAGCTCCGGGAAGCCCAGGTCGAAGGTGACCTTCTGCGACTCGCCGGGTTTCAGCGTGACACGGCGAAACCCTTCGAGGCTGCGTACCGGCTGTTCTATGCTGGCGCCACGATTCCGCACGTAGCACTGCACGACTTCGGTAGCGGTGCGGTTCCCGGTATTGGTGACCGTCGCGGTTGCATGGATCAGGTCTTTCCCTGTTTGCCTGGCTTCCCCCAGCGGCACGATGCTGCGGGAGAGCGTAGGCATGCTATAGGCGAACTGCGTGTAGGTCAGTCCATAGCCGAAGGGGAAGAGCGCGTCATTGGGGACATCGATGTAGCGGGAAAAGAAGCGCGAGTTGCCTCCCGGAGGCTGCGAGAGATCGATATTCCGGGGCGGCCGGCCGGTTGGAAACTGGTTGTAATAAAGCGGCTCCTGGCCGACTGCGCGGGGGAAACTCATGGGCAGCCTGCCACTGGGCGCGACATCGCCGTAAAGCACATCCGCAATGGCATGGCCTGCCTCGGTTCCTGGAAACCACACCTCCATGATCGCGGCGACATGGGTGGCGGCCCAGTCCAGCACCAGCGGGCGACCGGAGAAGACCAGCAGCACGACAGGCTTGCCTGTGGCTGCGACGGCTTTCAACAGCTGCTCCTGGTTACCGGGCAGATCGAGATATGCGCGCGAGCCGGCTTCGCCGCTCATCGCTCCTGATTCGCCGAGGGCCATGACCACCACATCCGCCTGCCTGGCCGCCTGTACCGCAGCGGCGAAACCATCTTCGCTGCTGCCGGTGATGGTTGTACCCTGCGCATAGGTGAGCGATCCGCCAAGCTGGCGTGTGCGCGTCTCAAGCGCCTGCTTCACCGTGACAATATCGGAAAGCTGCGGCGCACCGCTCCAGGAACCCACCATCTCAGCCGCGTTATCGGCGAGCGGACCGATGAGCGCGATCTTTTTCGTCTCCGTAGTGAGCGGCAGGGCAGAGTCGTTCTTCAGCAGTACGAAGGATTCTTCTGCGGCGCGGCGCACCAGCTCACGATGAGCAGGCACGGCGGCAGTGACCTCGGTTCCGCGCGCGTAAGGATGCTCAAAAAGGCCGAGAGCGAATTTGAGCCGTAACACGCGACGTACCGCTTCGTCGACGACGCTCATCGGCACCTGACCGCTGCGGATCAACTCAGGCAACTGGGTGTCGTAGAAGTGCGACATCATGTCGATATCCACGCCGGCCAGCAAGGCTTTGCGTGTGGCCTCGGCCGGTGTCAGCGCGATGCCGTGGTTTTCGAGCTCCATGATGGCGGTGTAATCGCTGACGACCAGTCCATCAAAGCCCCATTCGCCGCGCAGGATGGTCTGCAAGAGAAATGGATTCGCACTGGCCGGCACACCGTTGAGCGCATTGAAGGCGCTCATGACCGTAGCGGCTCCGGCTTCTATCGCAGCCTTGTAAGGCGGCAGATAGTCCTGGCGCAGCCGGATCTCGGACATATCCGTGGTGTTGTATTCACGGCCCGCCTCGGCGGCACCGTAGGCGGCAAAATGTTTCACGCATGCGGCTACGCTCTCGGGATCGGAAAGCGTCTTGCCTTGATATCCGAGGATGTAGGCGCGAGCCATCGCGGCGCCGAGATAGGCATCCTCGCCCGCGCCTTCGGTGGTACGGCCCCAGCGTGCATCACGCGAGATATCGACCATCGGTGAATAGAACCAGCGGATGCCTGCGGTCGTAGCCTCTTCGGCGGACATGTGTGAGACCGACTGCACGAGATCAGGATCGAAGGAGGCGGCCAGGCCTATGGGCTGCGGATAGATGGTGCGATAGCCGTGAATAATGTCCGCGCCGAAGAGCAGCGGAATGTGCAGGCGGCTCTTCTCCACGGCGGCACGTTGAAAGGCGTTGGTACGCGACGCACCCACTGTGTTGAGCATGGAGCCGAGGAGCCCCTGTTCGGCGAGCTGCATCGAGTTCACATTGTTGTGAGACTCGGGGTTGGCGGCGAGAGCTGCCGCGGCATCGGCCCCGGAATCGTTGTACTGGACCAGCTGGCCGAGCTTTTCCTCGAGGGTCATTTTGCTCAGCAGAGCATCGACGCGCTGTTCGATGGCCGGAGAAGCGAGCTCGGGATTGGAAGGGGATGCCTGGGGCGCACCCGGCTGTTGCGCAAAGACCACAGCGGCTGAGGCAAGGCTCAGCCCAAGCGCCGTGGCCAGAACGCTATGCCGAAGTGACGGGAAGAATCGTTGTGGGGTCAACGGAGCTCCTCTGTGAAATAGCTTGGCGATCAAATCAGTTGCTGTGGAATGCGTTTCTGGGTGGGACTGCCGGAGGCGCGGTGGAATGCCTCTCGACAAAACCCGGCAGGATGCGAATTGAATGTTTGGGCCAGCCGTCCTTACTGCTCTGCAACATGTGCAGAAGGGTCTTCGCCGCGACACGTCCCATCTCCTTCAACGGCTGCCGCACGGTGGTGAGTGGCGGATTGTTGGTGGCTGCGCCCAGGATGTCATCAAAGCCGACGACAGAGATGTGCCGAGGAACTTCCAGGCCGGTCTCGCGCAGCAGGGTAATGGCACCGATAGCGGCGAGATCGTTGAAGGCAAAGATGGCCGTAAAGAGTTGCCCGCGCTCCAGCAGAGCAGCGGTTGCGGTTCTGCCGGAGTCGACGCCGGGCCCGTCGTCCTGGAGTTGCACCACCAGCTGCGGATCGATTTCGAGGCCGAGCTCCGCTGCCACTTTGCAGATTGCGCGCCAGCGGGAGCGGGTATCAGAGCTGAAGGTCTGCCCCTTGATGAAGGCAATTCGTCGATGCCCTAGCTGCTTTAAATGTTCGAGCGCATGATGAGCCGCAAGCTGGTGGTCGAGCTCAATATTCACCACCGATGGCCGGTTGCGATGGCCGGAGACGGCAACAACCGGTACGGAGAGATCGGCCTGGATGTCGGAGTCGATCGCGATGATTCCCTCGACGGCGCGGGAAAGCAGCAGAGAGGGGTATTGGCGCAAGAGTTCGGTACGATGCCGGTGGCTCACTACGAAGTAAAAATATCCGGCGAACAGCAACTCGTCTTCGATGCCGCTGAGCACGGCGGAGGAATAACCTTCACTGATCTCCGGCACCATGACACCGATAGTCCGGCTTCTCTTGCTGCGCAGGCTGCTGGCTAAGACATTGGCCTGGTAGTTAAATTTCCTGGCTGCTTCCAGCACGCGCTGTTGCGTGGCTTCAGAGATGCGATACCGTGCAGCGGTGCCGTTCAGGACCCGTGAGATCGTCGTCTGCGAAATATCCAGGTGCCGAGCCAGGGTTTTCAGGTCGGTCTTTTCTTTTCCGCCTGATAACCCTTTTTCCGCGGACTTCTTTTCTGCCACCGACTCTGTTCCTCCCCCATACGATCGCGCTGATTCCACATTACGCTGCCACTGCACTCAATGCGCGTCGCCTATGGTGATAAGCAGCAGCGCGTCGGGGTCAAGTGAGAGCTCCAGAGTTCCGCCGCGAAGCTGTGTCTGCTCCGGGGAGCCGATCGCAGTCTGGCGGTTCATCTCTTTCACCTGCTCGTCGGTCGGGTCCTGGGGACTGCCCAATGCCTTATACGCTGCCAGAGTATTGCTGTGCATGTTGTCCACGCGGCTGATGGTGACTGGCGCATCAGCCCGCACACCATGCACCTCCAGGTGGATCTTCTTCTCATTTCCCGTGGTTCCGGGATCGACAATATTCCAGACGGCCAGCACAAGCGTTTTGTCTCCATGCTTACCTGCGCGTCGTGTCACGATAACGTCGGAGGCAGGATTGGCGATGCGCTCATCGCCAAGACGGTGAAGCAGGGCAAAGTCATAAAAGCTCGGCTTGTTGATGCCCCCCTTGGCGCGCAGGCCAAACTGCCCGGAGAACGGGACAGGGATGGGACCGCCCTCCTCGAAGACGTCGGAGAATGTCCAGAAGGACATCATGTTCACCTTGCCGTCACATTCGCGGATGGTGTTGGCCAGCCCGGTGCCGACGAAGTCCGTGTCGCGAGATTCGTGATCTCCCTGCACATTCCATTCCGTCCAGAAAAGCGGCAGCCGCGGCATCGCCGAGGCGGCAATTTCCTTGTGAACCTTCTCAACGGCGCGACAGACTCGATCATCCATGGGGATGTCTTCCTGTGTGCCGAAGAGGTTCTCCACCGTGTCATCGGCGTAGCCATGTGTGGATACGAAGTCGACGGGCACATGGTTCGCGGACATATAGGAAAGGAATTCCGGAATCCACGCGGCAGCAGCCGTAGCCGGACCGCCCACGCGCAGCTTCGGGCTCACTGTCTTCAGATCGCGGGCGGTGTGCGCATACAGCTCGAAGTAGGAGCGCTGGCGCGGGATGCCATTCCAGAAGTCGATGTTCGGCTCATTCCACACCTCGAAGTACCACTGGGAGACTTCGTCAATTCCATAGCGGTCGACCAGGTGCTGGGCAAAATGACGCATCAGGTCATCCCAGCGGTCCATGTCCTTTGGAGGCGAGACATTCTGCTTGTACCAGAAGGGATGCAGCGCATCCGGATTAAAAGCGAGCTTCTTCGGCATGAAGCTGATCTCGACAACCGGACGCACGCCATTGCGCAGCAACCCATCGTAAATCTGGTCCACATAGGAGAAGTTATAGACCGGGTTACCGTGTTCGTCCTCGTTATAGACCCCGACTTCATCGTGCAGGATGGCATGGAAGCGCACATAGCGAAAGTCCGTGACCTGCTTGACCGCGCGCAGATCGTCGCGGTAACTCTCCCGCAGTGTGAGAATGGCACGCCCGGAGCCGAACATCTGTTCCCAGAAATGCGGAAAAGGAGAGGCCGGAGCATCGGCATCTACGGTCAGAGTTTGCGCAGACTCAGTCCCCTGGCCAGAGCCGGAAGCAGGGAACACCAAAGCAGAAAGACAAATGCAGAGCAAGCAGAAACGAAAGGACCGCATAGAGAACGACTCCTGGCAAGCGCAGAACGCAGAAGGGGAGATTCGAAAATCGGCCCCTCCTTCTGCGCTCCACACTATTAGAACGAGAAGCGCGCCTGAATATCCAGCTTGCGCGACGCGAGTGCACCCTGAGCCTGACCGAAGCTCGAGGATGTGACCGTGGTCGAGATATCAGCCACATTCAAGTTCAGGTTATTGAACACGTTAAAAGCGTCGACGCGGACCTCGAAGTTTGCTCTCTCTCCCAGGACTTTGTTGGGGAAGGGAAAAGCCTTGCTGAGGGTCGCATCCACGGCCTTGTATCCCGGACCATCGAAGGAGTTTCGTGCCACACCAGGATTGCCGGGAAGGCCGTACTCAGTGCCGTAGGTTCCGGTGTTCCCGGTAGCAACGGCCGGTTCGGTAAAGTAGCTGCTGCCGCCCAGTGGGAAGTTGCTTTCTGCCGAGCCAGGCGCTGCCTTGAACGCGCTGTTGCTCGTGCTGTGCCGGGCGCCGCTCAGGTAAGAGGCAGGACGCACGGTGGTCTGTCCGCTGCCGTAGTAGAACTGGTTGTCGACCGAATAGACCGGCGTCCATGGGAAGCCGGAGTGCATATTGAAGATGCCGCTCAATGCCCAGCCATCGGCAATGGTATGAGCGATTCCATGATTGTGGAAGAAGGTAGGCTGCCACATGCCGAAGAGTTTGAACGCATTGGCAACGTTATAGTCCGAGCGCCCCCATGAATAGCGCTCATGATAGGGATACGGATCCTCGTAGTATGGCTGCGAGCCGTTATCCATGCTCTTGGACCAGGTGTACTGCGCCTCGGCCTGGAAGCCGTGGGCAAAGTCATGCTTCAGGCTGGTAAGGAGCGCGTTGTAGCTCGAGTTGCCTTTGTTGCCGTAGTAGTCCACGGTCGTCAGATTCGGGTTGAGTGCATAAGCGTCCGCAACCGCGATCACATTCATGTCTTGCTGCAGGAGCAGGTGATGTCCTGTGCTGCCCTGGTATCCGATACTGGCGATCCATTGGTGCCCCATATCCGTCTGGGTATCGAGCGAATAGTGATAGATCTGGATCGTTTTTACCTTGGCATCGAAGCCGGTCACGCTGAGGTACGTGGAAGTATTGCTGGGCAGGCCATTCGAGTTATAAGAAGTGATGGCCGCCGAGTTAGAAGGAAAGCTATAGAAGCTTCCGGTAAGCGAGGAGGGAAGTTGATAGAGGATGGACGAGGAACTGCCTCCCGTCGGGTCCGAAGCCGTCGAACAGCAGAAGTTCACATTCACCGTGTTGCCTGGATTTCCATTGCCGTTCGCGGTGATAGCCATTTCGTTCTGGTTGTAGTTCATGCCGAAACCACCGCGCACCACAACCTTCTGGCCGAAGTAGTTCGGACTCCATGCAAAACCGAGCTGCGGTCCGAAGTTCGCCTTCTGCGCCTCATAAAGATTGCCGCCCTTACGCACCGAGAGGCCAGTCACAAGCGCATCGCCCGCGCCGAGGTCCACCGAGCGCAGGTTTTCATCCTTGTCATAGTACGGCCCAAAGTATGAATAGCGCAGACCGAGATTCAGGGTCAGCGTGGGCAGTATCTTCCAGTCGTCCTGCACGAAACCGGCCCACAGGTTCTGCCGGTTGTCCTGACGGCTGGCGGTGGGGCTGCCGCTGGTTGCTGAAAAATATCCGGTTTCTGAATAGGGCGCGTCGTTGAGGAAATCCCAGATGCTATCGAAGTTATAAGTCGGCCGCGCGTTGTAGACCGCTTCATTCAGATAGTAGAGACGCGTCAGGCTTCCGCCCATCTTGATGGTGTGACGGCCGGCAACCTTGGTCAGAATGTCCTGATAGCCATAGGTCCACTGGTCGTACACGCTCGGCCCTGGCGTACCGAAATACTCCGGTGTGGCGCTGGGGAAGATTTTGCTGCTGGGTACATCGAAGACTGACTCGGCGAGCCCCCAGGGCGCGTTGGAATTGGATGTGAGCTCATTCCACCGCCATCCTGCGGCATTCACGCGGGCTTCGTTAAGCAGAGTAGGGGAAAAGGTATGGTTCCAGAGCAGCGTAAAAGCATTGTTGATCTGGTCGTGATGCCAGAGATTGGCGCTGCGCACGGGACCTGAGTAGTCGACAGTATTGAGCGGCACCCAATAGATCATGAAGCTCAGCCGGTCGGCCTGGCTGATATCTGCATCCAGACGGCCATAGTATTGCGAAGCGACGCTGGAGGTTGGATCGTTTGTGGTGTAATAGGCGAGATCGGGCACACCATCGAGTCCATTGCCTACGCCAGGCGTGCTATTGTTGCCGCCCCAGGTTGGATCATGGGTGCCGAGCGCAGTCGTGAGCGGCGAGCCTACGTCTACACCGCCACTGACTGTCGCACACTGCGAGCCCTCCGAGAGTCCTAGTTGTGAACAGGTGCCTCCGATCAGTGTGCCGGCGACAGCTTCGCCGCTATATCCCAGATAGCTGGCCGCGTTACTGCCGCTTCGTGCGCTGTTACGGTAGGCACTGGTTTCATACCAATTCTGTGCCGTCACATTCGTGTCGTTGCGCAGCGTCTCATATGCAAAGAAGCCGAACAGGCGATTCTTCCAGAATGGCCCACTGATGCTGCCTCCAAACTGGTTGAAGCGTGAATCATCGCGATTCAACCCGCGTTCGGCTGCGGTACCTGCCTGGTCGGAGGAGGGACCGTTCCAGCTCTGATATGCATTCATTCCCGGGCGATCAGCTTTGAAGAACAGGCTTCCGTGCACCTGATTGCTGCCACCCTTCGAGGTGATCTGGATCTGAGCACCGGAGAAACGGCCCAGCTCCGCATCGTATGAGTTCGATGTGATTTTGACGCTGTCCACAGAATCCTCGGTGGGAGTCACGACAGTGCTTCCACCCCAGGTCACCGACGAAGCGCTGATGCCGTCGATCAGCACGCTGTTGGTCTCCGCCTGGCCGCCGTTGGCTACGATCTGAGGTCCATTCTCCGTCTTGAAAATACCGTCGGATGCTCCGGAACCACCCATATTGCTGCCGGGCAGGCTATAGCTGCCACCACCAGCTGCTTGCGACCCATCAGACAGTGCGCCTGCGGCCAACTGGACTAACTGTGTCACATCGCGTCCGAAGGATGGCATGTGTTGAATCTGATTCGAAGTCACGGTGGTATTCACCGATGCAGTCTCAGTATCCAGAGCGTCTGCCTGGTTTCCATTCACAGTGATGGAGGTACTGCTGGTACCGAGCGTCATTCCGACATTCAGGCTGTTTGTCTGTTCGGGAATAAGGCTAAGGTCATCGATAACCTTACTCTCAAATCCCTTTGCCTCGACCTTGAGGGTAAAGGTGCTCGCAGGCAAAGCATTGAAGTTATATACGCCGCTGGCACTGCTAGTGGTCTTCGTTGTCCTGTTCGTTTGCTTATCGACGAGCGTAAGTTGCGCGCCTGGAATGACTGCTCCCTGCGGATCTGTCACTGTTCCCTGAATTGCGGTGCGGAACTGTGCATGAGCCAGCGACGCTCCGAGAGAGAAGAGCAAAACAAGCAGGGCACTTTGAAGAAGAATGTGGGTCCTGTTGTGCATGACACCTCCGAAAATAGACGTCGTAATTTCTTCTTTTTGCTTTGCGCGAACGATTGCGCTAGTTGGAATCAAGTAACATCTCAAAAAAGCGATTGTCAATTCGGAATGTCTTTTGGAGGGAGAGAAGCGATGCGCAGTTGCATCGCAGACTCGAAGAGTATTTGGAAGGAAGCGATTCCAACAGGCAAGTTGGTGTCGGTAAAAATATTGACAGCCGGCTGGATGATGCGGTGTTTTACACGCATGAAGCGTGCGTGCAGCGCAGTGATCCCTGCATGCAGCAGGAGTGATTTTTGGTCGTGGCCTTATCGATCAGCTTTAAGGTAGACAGGGGTATTCACAAACGGTGAAGTGTGGCAAGCTTCAGTCGCCAACGCTGGGCCAAAATCAGCAATAGTGTCTCTTGATCAACACGTCAATATATACAGAATATGTATTATCGGACACGGAGGTCCTTTTTCTAGTGTTGCATTTAGATCTCTATAACGACCTTTTACCACACAACAAAGAGACTATTGATGAGGAGGTGAGAATTAAGCACATCATCTCGTCTCCCTGCTTTTCGGCCGGCTTGCTGTTGCAGCATTTGCACCGGCACCTTTAGCTTTTTCCTCGATCCATTTCTTTTCTTCCTCGATCCATTTCTTTTCAAGGTGGTCCAGTTCCGGCACAATGTAGGTCCAGTACCCGGATGGGATCTCTGGGTTTTGGACCTCATCAATAACATCCCGAAAATACGCAAACCGGCACTTGGTGAGCGTGAAGGTTCGCGACAGACCTCTCATCCGCCGCAGTAAATGCAGATTGAACGCAGGCTCGCTTTGACAATAATGCTTTGATCCGAGCAAGGTACTGCCGGTCCTCCGAAGGTTCGATGCTTGAAGGCACCCTCGTATACGGCCAGAAGTCATTACAGACCTCAATCTCCGTGCAGCGGTGTTGGTTGACAGCCGGAGACATGCGGCAGAGGCCTAGTTGCCGCAGTTCGTCAAAGTGTGAAGCGATGGAACGCCTGCTCCTTCGCAGCCTCTTTGCCAGATCAAAGTAGCTGATCGAAAGCCGCCCGGTACTCCGGCCCGCATTTAGACAAATATAGAAGAACAGCCTAAACGCGCCATCTGACAATGACAACAGAGCACGCTCAGCCTCTGGTCCTGCCGCAAACCAATAGGAATGTTTGATTTCCATGGTAGGCAACTCTCTTTCTCTGGCGACTGAATCATTGTCGGACTTAGGGAACTCCTGTGCGTTCAGACCTGGATAGCGTTAATATTTGACATTTCGCTGTATGTTCGCCCATGCTGCTATTACTTAACAATGGCAGTTTTGTCTGCATGAGTATCTGATTTTGATCGAGGTGAGATGCTTGCCAACTTCCGCACTCTAGCGATTCCAGCACTACTGGGTCCCGCGCTCGTTGATCGCTTAGGAATTCCAAGATACTGGGCGACCGTATGGGCATCTTTCCTTCCCGCCGACCATGCGCCCTCGACAGTTGGGAAAAAGCTCAGCCATTTGGAGAGCTTTTATCGATATGCTGACGCTCACCTCGGTCTGGGGACTCTAGACAATGCGATTGCTGATTTTGACGTGGAGATTCTTAGTAGTGCTCTCGAAGGATATTTCATGTTCATCCGAAACGGGTCGCAGTATCGGAGCAATAAGCCGGTCCCTGCTTGAACCCTTTTCTGCCGCCGCATTGCGGTTAAAGAGCACATCGACGGCCTTCCGCTGCGCCAGCCGCTTCTTCGGCATGGCCGCCTGCGTGTAGACCTCCATCGTTGTGCTGAGTTTTGCGTGCCGCATCAGCTCCTGCACCACCTTGATGTCATTGCCCGTCGCGCCAAATTCATCATTTTGTTGCTCCCTTCTTCCCTCGGCAACCAGCAACCTCAATGGTTGTGATGGTGGCCGTGACCTTCTTCTTCAAACAACTCCTCGAAAAGCTCTTTTACCTTTGAGCGGGCTTGTTCTAGTGTCTTCTTCCCCGCGCGGGTTGCGAAGTAGACCTTGCGGTTCCGGCCCTCGATCTGAGTGTCTTGCGCCCGTAACCAACCACGTTTTTCGAGGCTATGAAGCAAGGGATACATTGTTCCTGGCCCGATTTTGTAGCCATGCCGCCGCAGTTCCTTGATCATGCCAAGGCCGAAGACTCCTTCCGCGCACGCGTGGTGCAATACGTGGATGCGGATAAGTCCCGAAAAGATTTCGGTGTCTCCCGTCATGCGTTTCGTCGTCGCCAATCGTTCCCACTCCTAGTGATGAAGCACTAGTCATTTTACGGCTTGAGCGGGTCTTAACAGCCCGAGAGCTGTTTCGTGTTATCTTGTATCGAGTTTCGATAATACACCTTGACAGGTGCCCTGTGACATCCCGTTGGCCGCGCTTCTCAGTGGTTCTTCTCGTGCTGCTTTTCTGGAGCGCCAAAGCGCTTCACGCTCAAGGACCGCCCTACCAGACTGACGATCCAGTGCCGGTCGACTATCAGCATTACGAGTTCTATATTTTCGGCGGTGCGGACGGAACACCCGTAGAGATGGACTCAACCGGCCCTGCCATTGAATTTAACTGGGGAGCCATACCCCGTGTGCAACTTCACGCCATCTTGCCGCTCGGTTCCATCAGCCCCTCCAACAAGCCGATCTATGCCCCCGCTGGAACGGGGCCGAGTGCCTTCGGTTTGACAGACTCAGAGCTGGGAGTGAAGGTCGCCTTCATCAAGGAATCCCCGCATTTCCCACAAGTGGGCACATTTCCCATGTTTGAGCTTCCAACGGGTAGTTATGACCGTGGCCTTGGTGTTGGCAAGGTCTATTACAAGATTCCGCTTTGGTTACAGAAGAATGTCGGGAAGTGGCTATTCGATGGAGGAGGTGGATACTCTGTCGTCCCACAAACCGATTACAAGAACTTTGCCTACACTGGTTGGCTCATAAAACGCGAGATTAATGAACGATTGGAGTTAGGGGCTGAGGTCTTTGCGCATGGCAGTGAAGGACTAGCCGCCGCTCAGACACAGGCTTCGACCCTCATCGACGTTGGCGGCTACTACCACTTCAAAAACCATCCGGGAGAACAATTCCTCTTCGCCTACGGCCATTCCATCGCCGGCCAAACCGAAAACTATGCCTATGTCGGCATGTACTGGACCTGGGGTAAGGGCGGCGATAAGCCGGATCAAGCCATGCTTTGGATCAACAGGCCGCGAAATGTGAACGGATTCTAGCTTCTATCAAAGGAAGGAACGATTCAATGGAAATCGCGTCGCATTCACTCTGGACGATCATTCATGGCATGGGCTTCGGAGCGCTCTACCTGCTCGCTGTCACCGGCCTGCTCGTCGAGTTTCACCATCGCTTCATTGCTCGAACAGGTTCCGTTATGTTGGCAAATGGTTCTTTCCTCAAGTGGTATCTGATCGCTATGAGCCTCTGCTCTTGGCTCGCGGTGCTCACTGGAACATACATCGTCTACCCTTGGTATCGCGCCACGCCCCCTGCTGGAACAACCGATTTGACGGCGTTCCCTCAAAAGCTACTGATGTCGGGCGCCTCCACGGCGGGATGGCATTCACTAGGGATGGAATGGAAAGAGCACATCGCATGGCTTTTCCCCATCGCAGTAACAATGGCTGCTGGAGTGGTCATCCGCTACGGTCAGGACCTTCGCAACCATCCCCGCCTCAGGTTTGCCGTGCTAGGTGCAGTACTCTTCTCGTTTGCATCGGCGGGTATCGCTGGCTTCTGGGGCGCGATGATCAACAAATACGCCCCGATCTCGGGCGGCACGACGATAACCCTGATGAAAGGTGAGGCCCACTGATGACCACTCACGGCGAATCGACATCCGTTCCACAACTCCCCAATGGCGCTGGCGCTGCAGCTCTCTTTTCGGCCGGATTTGGAGTTTTCGTGCTCTCGGTGCTGGCAATTATTGGGGATCAGTCCGCGGCATTCAAGAAGCTGATGATCTTTTATCTACCCACCGGACCGCTGTCTGGGGTCACAACCATCGCGGTCGCCGCATGGATAGTGTCCTGGGTTGGTTTGGACCTGCTCTGGCGACGAAGCGACTCGAAAGGCTGGGCAATAATGGCTGGCATTGCACTGCTGGCAATAGGATTTGTTTTGATGATCCCGCCCGTAGGAGATCTCTTTTAGGAGCTTTCCAAGAGGTTAACTTTGGGCTCCTGTCGAACATTCGTGACGACGCGCCGACCATGACGGACATGGTCGGCGGGTCCAGTTTCATCGGTATGTCACTACTGGTCTGAAGCGCAGGGTCCCGGCATCGAATTCGCCGATCTCCGTTTCTCGAAAAAATACTTTGAAGAAGGTTTCTCGCACCTCCGCAAACCCGATTTCTTCAAAGCGAAAGACTTCGCTAATGAAGACTCGATCCTTGTGCCAACTGATGTCCCCACTATTATTGACGCGTCTCGTGTGCATTCCTGCTGAGTGGGTGTATTCCGTGATGGCACGGGGAAACATCTTTGCACTCAGCTGGTACAGGCTGCCGGGTGTCTCATTGTTCAAGCCTTCATGAGGACGCTCGTGATTGAACACATGACGAAAGCGATCAAATCGCTTCTGTTGCTGTCGCAAGGTTGCAGCAGGAGGATTCGCGGTGTCACCCATGAGCGTCCGGTGCATCCGCTCATGGCGTGCATTCTGCTGTGGCTTGCTCGGCTGAATGTGTTCATGCAGGATGCCCAACTTCATCCATCCCAACGACAGCCTCGATAACCCTAGCAATCCAGTCCCAGCAAACGGCGCACCGTTGTCTGTCTGAACTCGTGCGGGTACTCCATACTCGCGCATCGCCGCTTCACATATCGCTCGCACCTGACTCAAATCCATACGCGAGACGACCTGGCAGCGAATCAAGTAGCGGGTATGGGCATCAGTGATCGTGAAGGGATCACTGCGCGCACCGTCTCCGGTCATGAAGTACCCCTTGAAGTCCATACACCAAATCTGATTTGGTGCGGTTACTTCCGAGAACGGTTCGGAGTCAGCGTCGTCCGGCGCCTCTTCTTTGTCGGACTGGTGAGTCCCGCTCTGCTCAGAATGCTTCCAAACGTGCTCGCAGCCGACCAACTAACGCTTGGCTCGATTTTCTCTAATCGAGCTTTGAGCTTTCTTGCTCCCCACGATGGATGTTTGGCACGCAACACGAGAATGGCATTCACCATTTCGTCTGCTGTTGCGTGTGAGCAACTGTGCGGCCTACGACTGAGATCGAGAAGACCTTCCGTGCCCACTTCTTGTAACGGTTGATCCATCGGTAAGCCATTGGCCTCGATATCCCGAACTCTAGACAGAGATCCGTTAGCGACATCTCTTCCCGCTGATAACTCGATAAGAACTGCAAACGCTGATCCACAATACAACTCACTTTCCAGGGCATACACGATCTTCGTGCGTAAGACCGGAGCTGTGAACCATAGGGGTTCAGCTTCGCTGTAACGCATGTCTCCGGTCTGTTTTGTAACGCAAGTGCTAAGTACGCTCAGGGGGCTGCCCCCTCGCGCGCGCAAGGAGTCTCCCCAGGCTTCCGCGCTCCGCTTGTGCAGCCCTTCGCCCTTTCCGCTCCATTGCATTGCGCTTCAAGCGTGGGTGGCCAAGTGGAAGAAGCGCCAGTCCATTGCCGATCGCCGTACCGGTAACTGTTCCGAGATCGACGGTTCTTTCTGTTGAGCAGGAGGCTATCGTCGTTGCGTTTCGCAAGCACACGCTGTTACCGCTGGACGACTGTCTCTACTCTCTGCAGGCTACGATTCCTCAACTCACTCGATCTTCACTTCATCGGTGACTAGAGCGTCATGGCATTAGCCGACTACCTGAAGTCGAAGGCGACAAGCCCAGGAGGAAGAAGTTCGACACGTATCCGATTGGCTTCTTCCACATCGATCTGGCCGAGGTCAGGACCGTCGAAGGCAAGCTCTACTTGTTCGTAGCTATCGACCGCACCTCGAAGTTCGCGGTGGTCGAACTCGTAGACAAGACAGACATGCGAGCTGCGGCAGAATTCCTCGAAACGCTCATCGGAACAGTTCCATATCGCATACACACCGTGCTCACCGACAACGGTATCCAGTTCGCCGATCTGCCCAGGAACCGTCAGGGACCAACTGCCCGCTTCCGTGCCCATCCCTTCGACAGGCTCTGTCTGGTTCATGGGATCGAACACCGGCTGACCAAACCCAACCACCCTTGGACCAACGGTCAAGTTGAACGCATGAACAGGACCATCAAGGACGCTACAGTCAAGCGATACTTTTACGACACCCCCGAACAACTCAAAGCGCACTTGAATGACTTCCTCAGGGCCTACAACTTCGCCAGGAGGCTTAAAACGCTCAAGGGTCTAACGCCCTACGAATACCTCTGCAAACTCTGGACTCAGACCCCGGACCGATTTACTCTCAACCCAATCCACCAAATGCCGGGACTAAACACCTAGCTGGTACAGGCGCGCAGTCATACAAACTAACCTGATCCGACTTGCGGAGCCAGCAGTCCAGTGAACAGGCTTTCTAATAAATTGGATCGCTAAATGACTTTCAGCACTATTTTTCCGACTGTATGCCCCGACTCAACAGATGCCAAAGCATCAGCTGCTGATTGGAGTGGAAAGATCTGCTGTATGTGAGGCTTTACCTGTCCGGAAGCGATTAGACGAGCAATCTCGGCAAGTTCATCTCCATCGGCCTCGACCGTATATCGCAACGCACGCACGCCGAATTGCTTCGCTTCTTGTTGCGACGGCTCTGTCAGAGTAGAAACCAACACCCCTCCTTTCTTCAGAACACTCCAGGAGCGCTCACGGGTTTCGCCTCCAACGAGGTCAAACACCATGTCCAGGTTCGACGCATAATCCTCGAAACGTTGAGTCTGGTAATCAATTACGACGTCAGCGCCCAGTGATCTAGCAAAACTCACATTTGCCGTTGAGACTGTCGTCAGAACGCGCGCACCCTTCGCTTTCGCAAACTGAATGGCGAAATGACCCACGCCCCCTGAACCCCCATGGATCAGCACCGATTGCGTTGCTTCGAACTGACCATACCTGAATAGGCCTTGCCAAGCCGTCTGCCCTGCAAGCGGGACGGTCGCAGCATGAATGTGATCTATACCGCTCGGTACAAGTGCGATAGCATCCTGATCTAGGACCGCCTCTTGTGCATAGCCGCCTCCGTGGATGTCGACAATGCCGAACACCGCATCACCTACTTTGAAACGCGTGGACTGAGCACCGCACTTCTCAATGACCCCCGAGATATCCCGTCCGAGCGTATAGGGAAGTCGGTCGTTCTTTACGGACGGATAATTGCCTAGGCGGATTTTGAAGTCAACTGGGTTAACACTGGCAGCATGCACCGCCACCAGCACCTGGCCCGCGTCCGGCTGCGACACGTCGAGATTTTCGCTTTTGAGAACTTCGTTACTGCCGAACTGATGAAAACGGATCATCATACTCATGAGCTTCCCCCGCGATAGATTGTCCAGGGCGATTTACATGGCTCGTTCCCTTTCATGAGGAATCCGCATCTGTTGTCCTAGCCGCCCGTAAAGAGACATACCGATCTTCGCAAATCGTCCACCAATAACATGGCTGTGGTCAAGTTCGGACACCGGCACCGGGCGTCGATTTCCGGCGTATCCACAGGAAAGAGATACTGGCTTATCTCATCCCTCAGAAGGCGATGACAGGAAGAAGTGTGACACGGGATAGTTACGTGAAAGTGGTTCACTAATTTATCGCAACTCATGCGTATACTTATTTCGCCATAACAACGTATTCTCGTTCCGCTTGCCGATTATCTCCAGATCCATTGGGAGAACCCTATGTCTAACGCTTCTTTTCACACGCCTGCTGTGATGACGGCAATCGAAATCACTCATCCTGGTGGCCCTGATGTACTGGTTCCAACGAAGCGGCCTGTTCCTCAACCGGCGGCCGATGAAGTATTGATTCGTGTTTATGCCGCAGGCGTAAATGGACCTGACGTCCTTCAGCGCAAGGGGCTGTACCATCCTCCCCCGGGCGCATCGGATATCCCGGGTCTGGAAGTCTCGGGTGAGGTCGTCGAAGTGGGATCCGCCGTACATAGCTTCAGAACTGGCGATCTCGTGTGTGCCTTACTCACAGGCGGCGGCTATGCGGAATACGCGGTCGCCAACCAGGCCGTCGTGATGAAAGTGCCGGACGGCCTTAGCATGATCGAGGCGGCAGCCATGCCGGAAACCTTCATGACGGTATGGCTCAACCTCGTCCAACGAGGCCAGTTGCAGGCTGGCGACTCGGTGCTCATTCACGGAGGAGCGTCCGGGATTGGCACCACCGCAACCATGATCGCAAAAGCAATGGGTGCGTCGAACATCATGACCACTATCTCGTCCGATGCGCAACGCGAGGCAAGCCTGAGGCTCGGGGCTGACCACGCCATCAATTATCGAAAAGAGGATTTCGTGGCCAAGGTCGAGGAATTCACCGCCAACAAAGGCGTGGATATCATCCTCGACATCATTGGCGGCGATTACGTAGCACGCAATTTTGCCGCAGCAGGAATGAATGGCCGTATTCTGCAGATCAGCGCCCTACAGGGCCCGGCAAAAGACCTGAATCTATGGCCGATGATGACCAAGCGTCTCGTACACCTCGGCTCGACTCTGCGCCCTCGACCCAATGAAGAAAAAGCCGCCATCATTGCCGAACTCGAAAAGCATGTGTGGCCATTCATCAAATCGGGACAGATCAAGCCCCAGGTGTACAAGACTCTCCCCCTCGAAAATGCGCGTGAGGCTCACGAGATGCTCGACGCAGGCGGGCACATTGGCAAAATCGTGCTTACCACCGCTGCGAATCCCACGCACTAGGAACGCTATAAGCTGTGACGTAGCCAATACCGGTTTGGAGTAGATATCAGATCCCTCCAGCGGCTTTCGGCTGCCTGCACACTTTATCGCAGGCACAGACGTCCTTCGGGGCACCCGCGCGATTGCAGCAGGTATCTCACCATGGGTTGATCCAGCTTTCCGTTTGCTGCAGTAATGGCAATCATCCTGCATTGAATCTTTACGTCCTCAATGAGCGCGCCCATGAATGGAGGATGTCACTTTCAAGTCACTTGCACGGCGCAATACCGTGTGCAGACACCACTGAATTTCGTATACAAGAATGCCCGTTGAGTGTTTAAGAACCGCCACAGATGCACCGGCGCAAACGCGAATAGCGACTGTTGTCGACATCATTCTCGACACTGTTGCCAATGGCAACCACCGCGCGATCATCGGGCACATCATCACACGGATGAGTTTCGATCACGGGACAATGTCAACCAGTTTGTCCAGCATCCGTAAATGCTTCGTCCACATCGCGCACGCTGGCACCCACGAGGGTGTCTTCCGCAAGGACAGCTCCCTCGTATGGGATCTACTATCGGGCGTCATGCATGCTGCTGCGACACATTTGTTGCACCACCCCGAAAAGTATCCGCGGGTTCGCGACGAAGTAGTCCACATCATGCTTTCCGCACTTCGTCTATCGCAGAACAAATAGTGCCATAGGAACAAACGACTATAAAGGCCAGTCTTCTGCGACTTGTCTGTTTGTTCCGACAATCAGTAACAGGAAGTCAACTATATCTCCCAATTGCGCTTCTTGTCCGTGGTGAATCCCATCGGAGATTCAAGGATTTTGCGTAAGATGAGCCTAAGATCAATGTCAAGTCGCAATCAATCTCAGTTCGCGGCGTCGAGTCTGATGCAGTCGATCTGGGCACTCAAGCCAAAAGAGCCGGCGCCTGCTTCGCGGGTTTCAGATAGCACTGGAGGATCGAATTGAATCAACGGATGGTGGTGTCTTCGCGTCTTGGAATGATGGGCGCGGTTGCCCTGATACTGCTAGCGGGGCATAGATGCTCTGCCGTTGCTCCACCTCTCCTGCAGCCCGGAACGGAGTCAAGCTCACAGACCCAGGCCAACTCCTCGCTCACGCAGCAGACCGATCTGCCTTCTAAGCCAGCTCCTTATCCCCACTCCGGCGAACCCAGTGCCACATCCAACGTCAATAGCGCCCAGGTTAAGACGGGACACGCGCCGGTCGATCTCCATCTGCTTCCCCTCGTTTCGCCCGCCGGACGTCCCGTCATCGGGCTTGCACTTGAGGGCGGCGGGGCGCTTGGACTTGCGCACATCGGCGTGCTGCAATGGCTTGAAGAACACCACATCCCGGTCGATCGTATCGCTGGCACCAGCATGGGCTCGCTCATTGGCGGCCTCTATGCTTCAGGTAAAAGCCCGTCAGAAATTCAGAAAATAGCGGTGAGTGACGCCTTTAAGAGCGTCTTCGATCTCGAGGTGCCCTATACCGACGTAAGCTTCCGTCGCCGGGAGGACCGCAGCGAACTGCCCCAGGGTATCGAGATCGGCTTGAAGGGCGGCCCCAGCATACGCAACTCTGCCTTGACCGACTCAGGTCTGGTCTCTTTTCTGCGCACGAATCTCGATCGCTATGACCAGACAGAACTCCGCTACGACGCGCTACCCATCCCCTTCCGCTGCGTCGCCACGGATCTCAACACGCTGCAGCCCGTCGTTTTCGAGGGCGGCCCGATTCCTCAGGCGGTGCGTGCCTCTATCTCCATCCCCGGCGTCTTTGCTCCTGTCGAATACAACGATCATTACCTTGTTGACGGAGCGATTCTCGACAACCTGCCCACCGATATCGTCAAGCAGGATCTTCAGGCCGATGTCGTCATCGGTGTGCACCTGAAAGGCACTAGCTTTTCCAGCGCCGACGTCAGTTCCATCGTCGGGGTCTTTACCCGCGCCTACTCAGCAGGCACCGCTAGGACAGAGCGGGCGGGCGAAGCGCTGGCTAACATTCTCGTCGTCGCCGATACCAGTAAGTTCTCCACCGCCGACTACGATGCCGCGCCCGCTCTCATTCACGCTGGCTACGCAGCCGCGGAAGCCGACCGCGCCGCGCTCGAACGCTATGCCCTGAGTGATGCCGAATGGCAGAAATATCTGAAGATCCGACAAAGCCGCATCAGCGCACCACCGCCACCTCTCAATATCGTGAAGGTCGAGGGCGGCAGCCCCGGCGCACAGGCCCGTGTTCAGGCCGATCTTGCGCCACTCCAAGGCAAGCCCATCGACGCAGCCACCCTCACCACCGCACTCAGGCACGTGCAGGGCAATGGGACCTACCAGGCCAACGTTGAAACTCTTGGTGCCGAAGACATTCATTCCGAAAATCCCACGCCTGCCGATCAAGCTCAGGCATCGGCGCCAGATACCGGCGTTCTCGTTCGTCTCAGCCCCGTGCGCAACGGTCCTCCCTTCCTGCTTTTCGGAGCTAACATCACTGCGGATAGCTCCAATGTCACACGCACGACCTTCGACTTCCGCCTCCTGAATCAGAACCTTGGCGGCTTTGGTTCCGAACTGCGCACCGATCTGCGCGTTGGCTTCCTCACCCAGGCATCGACCGAGTACTATCGCCTGATTTCTCCGTCGGGGTACTACGTGCAGCCGCACCTTGGCCTGCTGCGGGAGCCGGTCTACCTGTGGGCGAATCAGCAGCGCATCTCTGAGCGTCTGTTTCAGCAGGCTGGCGGTGGTCTCGATTTCGGACGCACCTTCAGCCGCAACATGCAGGCCTCGATTCAATACCGCGCACAGACGATCCGCTGGCATCTCGTCGATGGGCAGGACGGTACACCTACGGTCTCCGGCACCGCGCAGACCGCACTCGGCCAGTTCATCTACGACACGCGCAAGTCGGGAACAATCTCTCCGAGCGGCACTCGTTTCGAAGCCTCAGCAGGCGCCCTTTTCAACAGTGTCGACAGCGCGACCGCTCCACTCCTGCAGCTCTCCGCTACGCGCACATTCTCTTTGCCGGGCGGCATTATCGTGCTCTCCGGGGAAGGCAACACTTATTTCCGAAGGAACGTCACCGAGCCTTTGCGCTTTACACTGGGAGGCCCCTTGCGTCTCTCCGCTTCCTCGATCGACGAATTTCGCGGTACCGACAATTATCTGGCCCGCACAGGCTACCTCCATCGCATCTCGGCACTTCCATTTGGCACCGGCCAGGGCCTTTATACTGCCTTTGGCTATGAGGCCGGCGAAATCTGGAGCCCTGAACACAATGCCATACTGCGCCAGGACTTTGTCCTCACCGGGCTCGCTGCGACACCGGTCGGAGTCATACAGTTCGGCGGATCAGTCGGCGATGCCGGTCATCGCAAGATCTTCTTTTCCTACGGGCGGATTTTCTGATGCGTCGAGCGTTCCTGCACCTATCCATCCTGGCCGCCTGCACTGCTGCCGGTATCGCGGCAGGTGCACGCCCGGCACAAGCCGGTCCGCAGGGCCCCGTTCCCTTATCTGAGCTGATGCAGCGTCTCTCCACAACACCCGCATTCCGCGAAAAGGTGCTTGAGATTACGCGCTCTGTACCCAAGATAGGCGGATGGCTCAGCCCCTCCATGGTTGAGCTGTTGCGCTCCGCCATTCTTGGCAAGGATTGGCAGCGCGTAGACCACTTCCCCGCTTTCACCATCGGCGCACTCAACAAGAGTGTCGACGTCACCATGCGCGTAGCCGGTGACTCTTTCAAACAATTCACGGTGAAAGACCTCATCGACCTCGGAGCCTACGATCCCGGCAAAGCCGCGACGGTCGATCTCGATCAGCCCGTCGACCATCCGACCTATGCTGAAGATCCCGCTATGGCCGTCAGCCATCCCGCGCCTGGACTCACAATGGGCGATGGGCCTGACCCTGCACTCGCGCCAATGCATGCTGAAAGCACTCGCCTTGCCGAAGTTCTGAACAGACTCTCCCTGAACACCCCACACAGTCCGCAACTCACCGTTCGGCTTAACGGACAGAACCTGACTGACCCCGGCGCGCTCATCAAAGAGTTGCAAGTCTCGGGCTACCAGGTCACCGTCGATGATGACCTCTACTTCGCCAATTTCGGCCATCTTCACGACGGCGCCCGCGACGTCATGATGCCCTTCTGGCTTGACTCGCAGATTGCCGTTCCCGCCACGCGACGAAGCCTGCTTGTTCCCGTCAGCCACTCCGAACATGAACTTCATGTGCGCGGTCCGCACCTCAATGCCGATGTCAGCTACTACTTCGGCATCGATGGTAAGAGCGAGTTCCGCACCATGGACTCACTCAATCAGGCGTGGGTCATGCATCGCGTTGCATTCACGTATACCGGTGATCGCGCCGAGGAGGCGATCAACCTGCTGGCCGAGGCGACTCGCGTCTACCTGGCTGTCCATCTCGCCCATCCCGAGCTCCCCTTCGGCGGCTACTACAAACTGGGAGTCTGTCAGGATATCAATGCCGCGCTCGAACAGAGACTTCAGGATCACGTCATCCTCTTTCCACTCACGCGTGACCTCCAGTACTTCCCTGCTGATCCGGCACAACTTCATCTCGATCCGAGAGATGGCGAGTTTCTCCGCCTGCTCCATCAGATCCCGAATGACCGCGGCAACGCTCGTCCGGCTGTAGACCGGGTGCTTGGCGCACTTCCCACCAACGATCCCGCGGCCATACTCATCCCGGGGCTCGGCAACGATATTCTCCGCGTCGAGCGGGCTCGCGCCCTGGGTCTCATCAAGCGCACCAATCCACTGCTGACCGCCACCCTCATCAGTGTCCTCGTACTTCTACTTGTGAGCGCTATCCTCTGGGCGGCGTGGCGCACCATTCGGACCAAAGCTCATAACTAGCCATCACGAGAATCTATCCAGGTTGCTTTACTAGTTCGTCAGGGTATTACCTCAGGCTCTCAATCGCATATGTGCGAAGAATCACCCTAACAGCAGCATCGACATGTTTACCTGCCTCCTGCGCAAGCGGCTTTTGCTTTAAGCCAAGTCCAAACCATCGGATAGGACCACCTGCAACTAGGCTCATGAAGTGCTCGGCAATCAAACTGGAATCTTATCTTGCGATACGGCCACATTTGATTTGTTCGTCAAAATAACACGCGAGCTGCGTATACAGTATGCCCAATCGAGCTCCGATCAAGCGGACGCGCAATATAAGGCAGGAACGCGGGCGCTCATCGATTCACAGTGAAGCCTCGTTGAGCTAGTGAATAGGCTGGCTTGAACACCTCTATATAACAAAAGGCGAGCCAACCTTTCGGTAGGTTTCCCTTTATTTTCACAAGCCCTTTTGACTGCCCATTAGCTGCTATGGGCTTAAGAAAGCACTCTTACGAGGTCATGGGTTTGTGAATTTCAGCTTATGCTTCCAGCTACAGCTATTCTGAGTATTGCATAGAACACGAGACTCGAGCGCAACAAAACAGTTCAATTCCATGGCGCAACGCCAGTGCATGAACAATTCCAATTAAGTACATATCTAACAATGATTTACATAGAGCAACGGACACCATAAATACCAGAAATCGGACATAATAAGGCTGCAATATAGCGTTGCTTCTGCCCATCGATGCTCGGTTCATATAGACCGCATAGCCACAAGCGGTACCCAACCAAGCGCAAGCAAGACCTTCCGAGCGAATGATCGCTGGTTGGAAGATCGTGCCGAGCCGTGTTCCTTTCTGGTCTTCGTCGATGACGCTATGAACAAGCCTGTACGCTCTTGCCAGGAGAAACGATGCCGCACCGCAGGCCTGTACTTGGTACGACCGCCTTTCGTATGCCATACTCACTGAGGCAATCTTCTCAAGCCGGGATGGCGGAATTGGCAGACGCAGCGGACTCAAAATCCGCCGACCCTTGCGGTCGTGGGGGTTCGACCCCCCCTCCCGGCACCAACAAAATAAAAGACTTAAGCTCATTTTGCCTCTCGAAAACCGAGAGGCAAAAATCGTTTGGTGGCTGTTTTGGTGGCTGTTTGTTTTTTCTTTTTCCATTTCAGCCTCCATGCGTCTCTGTGCAACGGTGTGCTTCCGACTTTGCCGAAATCGTCGCCGTGCCAACTCTTTCTTCGCACCCTATCGATCAATCTCAACCACGAAAGTGATCGATAGAACATCCTCCTATCAATCACGCCTGGCGTGCTCTCTTCCTGTTAGCGTACCGGCATGGCAAAAGTTCACACACTCGATCGAGACCAACTGTATGCCGAGGTGTGGTCCGAGGCAATGACGAAGGTGTCCAAGCGTCACGGGCTCTCGGATGTTGCGCTGGCAAAGATCTGCCGCAGGATGGACATCCCGGTCCCGGAGAGAGGCTACTGGGCTCGTGTCGCAGCGGGTCAGAAGCTAACCCAACCGCCTCTTCCGTCCCGGGGACGGGGCGTGCCACAAACGGTCCAGGCCGAGCCAGGCCGGGGGAGGACGTGGGCTTCTGAACTGAAGATGGCGGATCCCACGCCGGTACCTGTGCCAGGTGTGTTGTCGTCGCCCCATCGCTTCACGCTTCAACTGCGGAAGAGCTTCGCTCTGCGCACCCCAGATTCTTATGGGCGAATCGGCTCCTCAAGAGAGGACATCGATGTGAAGATTGCGCCTAGTTCAATACCGCGTGTGCTCCTCTTCGTCGATGCCTTCCTCAAGGCGGCCGAGGATCGCGGATACTCTTTCGTACTCCCGGGAACGGGGTACGATAGCGGGCTTGAAATCGTGATCCAACGTCAGAGAGTCAAGTTCACGGTCTTCGAAGAGGCCGCCCGTGTCATCTCGAAGGGCACACGGTCCTCACCAACGATGATTGAATTTCGCCCGTCAGGGCGGCTCTCATTCAAGATCCGGGAATACCTGGCCATACGCAGTGAACCAACCTTCTCGGATCGATCGAAGGAATCGCTTGAAAGCCAGTTGGGCATCATCCTGCACGGCTTGCGTACCGCCGCGGTGGAATTAGCGGAAAGGGCGGAGAGGCTTGCCAGGAAGCAGCAAGTTGAACAACAGAGTGAGGATCAGCAGCGACGAGCCGCTGCCCAGTTGAAGAAGCTTGATGAAGACCTAGAGGCTTGGGCCAAGGCCGAAGCACTTCATCGATTGATCGCACAGGTAGAGCGCAAGATCGAATCGGAACCACCCACAGAGGCTGCCTACGCAGACCGGTGGCTCAAGTGGGCAAGAACGGTCGCAACCGACCTTGACCCGACCTCACGAGGCTTGAACCAGTTCTTCGAACACTATCGCAAGCTTGGCCGTCCTACATCACCGCACGACCTGGAGTGAGACGGTGACGCTTGTCTCATTTATTCCCGTACGGGAACAAGGAGCCATGATCAGCCAATGCGGCACCGAAATATTCCCGTACGGGAACCTCGAAGCAGTCCCATGACTATTCGGATGGTCTGGAAGAAATCCGATCAATCACCGAGAGACGATGTTCTGGCGAAAGATGGCTGTAGCGTGCAGACATCGTGATCGTCTTATGACCCGCGAGCTCCTGAATCTCTTTGATGGAAGCACCAGCCATCGCAAGCCAGGAACAGAACGTATGGCGATTCGAGTGCCAAACATAATCTTCGATTTCAGCTTCTTCCAGACTGGGCACAAACCATGACCGTGTATCAAAGCGTGGCCCTTGCTTCACGAAGATAGGATCGGTGGCTTTCTGCCCCTTCCTGCGAAGGCTTTCGAATGCTGAGGCAGAGTCGTCGTTGAGATGGACGGTTCGAGCGGAACCGTTCTTGGTCTCGATGAGGTCGATCGTGCGCCGATCAAGATGGACCTGTCCCCACGTCAGTGAATACTGTTCCGACAGACGCATCCCTGTGTTTACCGAGATGATGAACTCAGGTAGATGTTCAGGAAACTTCTTCCCGATCACTTTGTAGAGGCGGTCGTATTCTTCGCGTTTCAGGAACCGCAGTCGGCCCGAACCCTCGCGCCGATGACGAACCAAGCGAGCAGGATTGACGGTCACCTTGCCGTTGTGAACACCCTCTCGGTAGCAGAGAGAGATGAACGCCTTATAGCGGTTTGCAGTCGCTGGGGTTTTGCAACGACTGCGCAACCAACGCTCGATTTCCTGAGGCGTTAGCTCGTTCGCCGGGTGTTTTCCCAATGCTTCACGCACGATGCCAGCCTTGCTGACATAGCTTCGAAAGTCCTTGTGATCGGCGACATACTCCAAGGCATCATCGATCAATTCCGACAACCTCAGGACCCGCGAGTCTCGCAGTTCCGGCAACTTTCGACCCGAGATGATGTCGCCTCTACGCTTCTGGTAGAGCTTATTGGCCGCCGCTTTTGCTCCGACCTTTTCTCGTCGGCGCTTGCCATCGGCATAGTAGTTAATCCACCAGATCCCGCTTCCTACAGGTTTTTCGAAGACTCCACGCATTCCAAACCTCTGGTGACTGTTTCGTAGGATTTAGCAAATCATCCAATCCTATTTTACAGCCACCAAGGCTCTTATCCAGCCAGTCTCTCAGGATGGTCCGAACGGGAGAAGCGTCTCAGTTCGGCGGTTGGAATCAGCACGCGAGTGCCGATTCGCCGAGTGTCTAGCTGACGGGTGGCTACGAGATAATCGATTGCACGCGGACTGATCGAGAGCATCTCGGCGGCTTCATCTCTCCCCACCAAAAGTTTGTCTTGGGGAGCAACGTATGCACGAACAGGCCGCTTCTTCTGTGGCAAAGAGTTCTGCGAAACTGGTTCTTCAACTGGCATATCCTCTCCTGGCGCGGGTTAGCTTTCGAGGTTCCGCTCTTGGAGGAAAGGATTGACCATAGACAATCCATGCGTCCAATTCCATCTGGTATGTCTGCTATTCCAATCGGGAATAGTGGCTCCGAGCTAGATATTCAATATCAGTTGTCCTGCGGAGTCGTTCTGCTGAGGCTTGGGGACAATCCGTCTGATTAGAGCCCTTCCGAATTCGTTAACGAGGCGTGATGATTGGTCTGCGCGTAGCACCAGATAAGTCGTTATCTGTAGCGTAGAGGAGGAAAGCGGTCGCGCGACTATGTCCCGGGTCGCAATCTGTTGAGCGACTCCCATCGCCATGAACGCCACCCCGAAGTTCTCGGCGATGAGTTGTACGACCTCTTGCGGGGTCATGTAGTGATGCAACTCGACGGGGACTACGCCTTCTCGCTGGGCGGCTTCCTGCAGTTTGTCATAGGCGCTTGGGTTTGAACGCTTCGGGAACATCATCCAACCCACATTCCTAAAATCCGAGAGTTCAACACTGTGCTTCTGCGCAGCGGCGTGATCCGCCGACATCAGTACATGTAGCGGCTTCGTCGCGAGCGATACCAGCGTCAGAAGAGGATTATCGAGCGCCTCATCGAGGAGTGCCAGGTCGAGTTCTGCTGACAGAACTCCATGCACAAGTTCCTGCGAAAACATGGTCTCTATCCGCAGTCTCAGGTTGGGATAGAGCGGTAAGTGAACGGCGAGAAGATCACCAATGAAAGGCGGACTTATATACGGCCCATGACCAATCGAAACGAGTGGTTGAACATCATCTTGCGTCACCCTTCCGATACGAACAGCCTTCTCAAGAATTGCCAGAGAGTCCTTGCAACCGCGAACAAATACATTGCCTGCTTGTGTCAGTTCCACTCGCTTTTGAATTCTGCTAAAAACCGCAAACCCGAGACGGCTTTCAAGCTCAGCAACCTGCTTGCTTAAGGCTGGTTGTGTGATTCGCAGACGCTCCGCAGCGCGAGTGAAGTTGAGTTCCTCGGCGAGCGTTATTGCGGCGACCTGGTGTCGAATATCAGGCAGTGACAAGTGTTGCGACTCCTACAAAGCATCGTTTGCAAGCTCAACGATCAATGCTGCAGGTGCATCTGAAAGCTGCGAGCTCGGAACGCCTAACGAGCAGCATTTAGCGAACGTTTCTTCTATGTTCGTGAAGCTGCTCAACGACAGACCCGATGTGGACAAGCCGACTTCTCATCACTAGTCGGGCCTCGGTGAGTGCCTCAGCGATTTCGCAGTCGTACGGACGCCTCCTCGAGAGTGGTGTTACGTCTGCTCGCCGAGAATCAATGGCACATAGCTTCGGACATCTTTCAGCAATTCCTCGCGAGAGATGCCAACCTTGGCGCGAAGCTGTACACCCTGCAGCAAGTCAACGAGCAGACGGCCACGGACCTTGGCAGAGGGCGTACGGGTCAGACGACCCGCCTTTGCTTCCTGCTCAAAGCGTTTCGCGAAGACATCAGCGTTTGTTGTGAAGCCATTCGCGAGCCAAGAACGGATTTCTGTCACCCGTTCCGAATGTCCCAGCGCAGCAGCGGCCAACATGCAGCCGCTGCGAGCGTCGCCGGTGGCGGTGTTCACGGTTGCCTCGCAAAATGCGGTCACGGCCTTGTGGATGTCTGGCTCCGCTAGAAACGCTGCCATTTTAGGAGCTCCATAGATCAGCGCATAGCGCTCGACGGCCCTTAGCAGCAGGGTGGACTTGTCTCCAAATGCTCTGTACAGCGCGGGCTTGGTGACATTCACGGCTCGCGCGATCCGTTCCACGTCCACGCCCTCGAACCCATGCTCCCAAAACATCTCCACGGCACGGTCTAGTGCTTCATCGGGAATGAAGCCCTTTGGACGTCCCGGTGGGCGCTTTTCAATATTAGTTACCATTGCGTACGAAACTCCTTGCATTGCCTTCATGAGTATCGTACTCTCGCGTATGTAACGCTGCAAGGCAGTAAATACAGGAGTTAGCGCAATGAAACATTCGATTGCTCTCGTCACCGGGGCTACTTCCGGGCTCGGTTATGCGGCGGCCCGCTTGCTCGCCGCCAAGGGCTACCGCGAGGTCATCGTCACTGGGCGCAGCTTGCGACAGATCAAGGAAGCGACCGTTCAGCTCGCAGCGGATACCAAGAAGCAAATCTTCACGCCGATGGAACTTGATCTAAACGATCCAACCAACGTCGACTCTGCCGTCGCCGCCTTGGTCAAACAAGGTCGGCCAGTTGATTTCCTTTTGCTTAATGCAGGCTTGGTTCCTTATAAGCAACGCGTGCTCACGGCGGCGGGCGTCGAAGCTTCTCAGGCTCCGCTCATTGGGCATCATCAGTTGACTGTCGGATTGCTCAATGCAAGCCTGCTGAGTCCCAACGCGCGAATCGTTATCGCCGGTGCTGAACCTGCGCGTGGGGGAGTACCCATGTTCAAGTACACCGACCTGCCGGAGTTCGCTGCCAAATACTTCGAGGGCGACCGAACCGTAGCTAGAGTTCACAACCCAGATTCCGAGGTCACACCAATGGTCTTTCAAGCGGCTCTTGCAGCTGCACACCCCAACTCGTCTTCAAATGCGTCTTCCTTGGGTAAGACTCAGGAAGAACTTATCGAAGACATAGAAGTTTTCGATCATCAGGTCGGCTACTTGCTCGGGAGATGAGCAGTCTTTCAGAGTTGGGCCGAAGACTTTTCTGAACGCCTTTTCCCATCCCTTCTTCTCATAAACCAGATACCTGTCATAAGCATCAGACTGTATGCTTTGCACCAGTCCGCTAAAATTTCCTTTGATCCACCGCGGGCTTTTCCCCTTGATCGCGGCTTCAATGGCTTGCATTGCAATGATGCTTCCGCTCGGAACACTCGCTTTAAAGGTGGACTTCAATTGCTCAAGAAGCTCGTCCTGGTTACGCTTTGGCAAATGAATCTCTCGCAGAATGAGGTAGATGGAGCCAAAACAGAATACCGGATGGCTTTTCAGGTCGGGACCTTGCATCCTCTGGGACAAATATGGGACATTATGTCTCAGAGATGTCACATCAAGCACAATTCGATTTCCGTGATGCTGCGGCCCTTTTCTTTGCCGCTGAGAATTTCTTTGGCAAGAAGAACCTTGCTGAAAAGCTCGATGTTGATCGTAAGACCCTAACCCGCTGGAGAAAAGAGCCCCACAAATTGCCTACAACACGGCAATTGGCACTTCGTGAGCTCCTGCGCAGTGTTCCAAAGCAAGATGTTTCAGATACGGAATTCACATTCATCGATCTGTTTGCTGGTATTGGTGGCGTTCGTCAGGGGTTCGGAGGGGTCAACGGACGTTGCGTCTTTACGAGCGAGTGGAACCCTTGGTCTCAGATGACATACAAGGCGAACTACGGTATCGAAGACATCGAGGGCGACATCACCAAAATACAAGCTCGGGATATTCCGAATCATGATGTGCTCCTGGCAGGTTTTCCTTGCCAGCCCTTTTCGATTGCCGGCGTGAGCAAGAAGAATGCCCTCGGAAGGCCACATGGTTTCGAATGCACGACGCAGGGGACTCTATTCTTCGATGTTGCCAGAATCATTCAGGAGAAGCAGCCGAAAGCTTTCCTGCTGGAGAATGTGAAGAACCTCGTCAGCCACGATAAGGGAAACACGTTCAAGACGATTCGAGCCGTACTCGAAGAAGAGCTTGGATATCACGTTCGGACCAAGGTTATCGATGCTCAGCACTTTGTCCCACAACATCGGGAACGCATCATTATCGTGGGCTTTAAGGAACAGACCGGCTTTAGCTTCGACGATCTTGAACTCCCCGATAGCGGGCCACTCCTCGGAAGCATTCTGCACCCTGAAGACGGAACGGAGTCAGTCGAAAAGGACTATACGACTGGAGTGAAAGCGAAGGTCAACGCAAAGTACACGCTTACGGATAAACTCTGGGCTTATTTGCAGGCTTATGCGGAGAAGCATAAACGGGCTGGGAATGGCTTTGGCTTTGGACTCGTCGATGAAGAAAGCGTAACGAGAACCCTCTCGGCGAGGTACTACAAGGACGGTTCGGAGATTCTCGTCAGCCAAGGCAAGAAACGAAACCCACGTCGTCTGACTCCTCGTGAATGTGCGCGGCTCATGGGCTTCCCTCCGGAATTCGAAATTCCGGTCTCGGATACGCAGGCCTATAAGCAGTTCGGAAACAGTGTGGTGGTGCCCGTCATTGAGGCTGTTGCTCGACACATGAAGCCACACATTGCTGCGCTCAAGGAGTACGAGCGGACCGGCGCACTACAACAGCCACTGCTCGCAGGCTTTTAGAATGGCCGACGTCCACACTCGGGAGCAGCGCAGTAGAAACATGGCTGCGATCCGCGGGAAGGACACGAAGCCGGAGATTCGGGTTCGCTCTGCGCTGCACCGTCTTGGGTACAGGTTTCGTCTCCATCGGAAAGACCTCCCCGGGAAACCTGATATCGTTCTTCCGAAGTATCGCTTGGCCATCTTTGTCCACGGCTGTTTCTGGCACTCGCACAGTTGCAGATATGGGCAGGTTCAGCCGGCAACGAGAAGCGACTTCTGGACGAACAAGCGCACAGACACGATGGAACGAGACAAGAAGAAGGCTCTTGCTCTTGAACAGCTTGGCTGGACTGTTGTCACGCTCTGGGAGTGCGAAACGAAGGACGCAGAGGCAGTCTCAGTAACGCTGAGGAAGATCATTGAGCAGCAACAGGCCCAAATGCCTTCCGAGGCAGGCAAGGATGATCAGGAGCAAGAACCGCAGGATGCCTGAAAACGAATTAGATCTCGCGAAGCTGAAAGACCTGATGCGGGCGGCAGGTGCAACACAGCTTTACCTAAAACGGCTTGCCGAGAACGACAATTCGAAGAACCAGGTTTATCTTGGTCCTGACTTCTCGGCGCTAAACGTGCTCCCGACCGGGGAGCTTATTGGAGACCCCGAGAAGCCAACACGGCTGAAGGCTCCTATGCAGTTCAGCTGGCTGAGCCCGGAAGGTTCGCTGGCGTTGGCCCCGGGCGCGCAGCTCATTCTTTACCCCCAGTATCCGGAAGTACGGTTCTCGGGATTTCTGAAAGGATGCAGCACTGCTCCAAGCAGTCTCTTGACGGTCCGTCAGGCTGGAAGACTTCTGTTCTTCGGTGTGACCGCTGCAGGGCATGTGCTGGGGTTTGCTACTAGCCATGACTCTGGCCTTGCCCGCGAGCTCGAGGGAATGGGGCTACAGCCTTCTGTGGGAGTCTTTGCGCAGATTGAGCTTGAGGTTCACACTGACGATCGATCTCTTCTGATTTCTGAGTTGTCGAGGATCGCGGATCTTGGTTGGATTCGTTCCAAGCGCCTGAACAGCAAAGGGGAACTTCTGCAATGCAGCGCTCCCAACTGTGGGGGCTACACCCTAGAAGCGGAACTCGGTATACGTCCGAATGGCATTTCAGATCCTGACTTTCACGGCTGGGAAATCAAGCAGCATGCCGTTACAAACCTGCAGCGACCCTCCAGCGGTGGTCCGATCACCCTGATGACTCCCGAACCAACCGGTGGCATCTACGTTGATATGGGCGTCCGTGAGTTCATCCGACGATACGGATATCCCGACCGATCGGTGACAGACCGAATGAACTTCGGTGGCATTCATAACGCGCTGAAAATTTGTACGGCAACCAATCTTGCACTCACGCTCGAAGGGTATGACCCAGCGAGGCAGAAGATCACGGATTTCTCGAAAGGAATTTCGCTGTTGGATCAGCATGGTGAGAGCGCCGCTACTTGGCATTACAAGGATCTCCTGAGCCACTGGACGCGGAAGCACGCGAAGGCAGCTTACATCCCTTCTCTCCATCGAAAGGCACCGGAAAACGAATATCAGTATGGAAAGCGTGTTCGACTTGCAGAAGGGACAGAGTTCCTCTTGTTTGTGAAGGCTGTCGCATCCGGAGCGGTCTACTATGATCCAGGTATCAAGATTGTTGGCGTTTCTACTCAGAAGCCGGAGTTGAAGAAGCGCAGCCAGTTCCGGATAAAATCTGCGAACATTCCTCTCCTTTATAAGAGTCTAGGAGAGTTTGACTTACCGGCACGATAGGATTAGTGCTGATCGGCATTACTGCTTGTCCCAATCGATCCAACGTTCTGCACAACCGGAAGTTCTGGAACAGCAACAGAAGAACCAAACGCTGTGGCCGATGCGTCCTTGTGTGCCTCTTCATTGCTTGCAGTCGGTGGTGTAGTATTCGTGGCATTCTCAGTCACTGACGTCGACGCGATCTGTTTGAAAGCTATGATCCCAGGGCGCGCTCCGTAGCTATGGAAACGCGAAACTAAATCATTTGCCAGCGCCTCCCGGAGGCGAAATCTCTTCGGATAGGTTCTTATGAGAGCATCGGTGAAAGTTCTTCCAAACCGGTAATTGACAAGAATCTGGCTTTGCTCTGAATTGATAGTGAGCAAGGGACTTACCCACGCTGCCTGGGGCGATGCCTTCGTTTGCTTCGCTGACGTTTCGACTCCCAAGACATAATGAGTCGGGCCTGCCTAAGCTTGTGCGTGATCACAGATGCCTTCAATCTGGACTAATACCCATCGAACATCTGCTTCAGGATCCAATGAGAGTTGATCTCTCAGAAACTGTTTCGTGCTCATCCCGAAGGCTTCACGAAAAGGTACCTCCTCAAGCAAGGTAGATGGATATTCCAAGACCATGCCTCGATCGGTGGCTTTAGTGCTCTGGATATCAAAATCGAGGTGAAGCATCGTATTCAAATGTGCCGCTTCTTCACCGGAGAGATCCGCTTTCTTGCCTGGCTCGGGTATGGCTTGTTTCCAAAGCCTTTCGTCAGGAGCGACCATGCGCAGGCGTGAGACGCGGTCGTACAAAATCGGAAGCAAAGACTCATTAAGTGCCGAAAAGCGGTCTTTACTAACATTGCTGGAGCCTACCGCTTCAGTAGCCAAGGCATTCAATAAGCGTCCGATCTCAATCACAAGGGAAGCTGTGTCGCGCTTGTCACTGGGAATGAGTTTCAAAAGCTCTGAAATAGTATCTGCTGCGGCATCACCTACGCGGGTTTCCCAATTAATGAGAGCCGCAATCTGTGGCTCAGACGTTACCATTGCCTTCACCGCTTTAACAAGCTCCTCTGGTGCGGGAACTACGTGATCCCGTATGTGATCCACTTTCGAAAGAGTCTTGATCTGAGCCGGGATCGCATGAGGAGTGTCCTGCAGCCGATCGCATAAAAACTGTGCAAGTCCCTCAACTTGTCCAGGATATAGAGTCCAGACAATGAGAAGGAAGGGACCGTTGTTCGGTGCAATGTTCTCCTGAAGCAGACCTCCAATGGTGCTGAAGTGCTGGGTCTTATTCTCATTGCTTGGATGGCTGAGATGAAGGTCCATAAAGAGGACGCGAACTTGTTCAAGCTTGGCCCCTTCAGGGAGCGCTCCAGCGTATAGCAATTTGAGGCAAGCAGCGCCTGAACTGTTCAGAGCGTCAGCAATGGCCACCAGCGCACTATTCTCGTCGTCAATTGCGGCGATGCGGGGCTTTGGAAGCACTATCTTTTCTCCTTAAAAATCAGTGCGGCGATAGTGCCGTCGTATCCATCTGGTAATTCAATTTCATTGGGTTCCAGGAAGCGTAGAGATCCTCCCGTAAGTTGCATAACCATGTTTACGTAATACAGACCCAAGCCCATTCCGCCTGGGCGACGCGTATAAAAGGGAGAGACGACACGGTCCGGAGAATCTATTAAGCCGGGCCCATTATCAGCGATGATGATGGCTGGGCCTTCTTCTAATTCGTTCGTAATACCGGCATAAATTTTTCGCGGCGTTGGCAAGCCTTTAGCGGGCACATCAGGCCATCTCACACGGACCCAATAGAGCGCGTTATCGATCAGATTTCCGACAGCGCCCACCACTAGCCCAAACGACATCTGGGCCTCGAAATCTCCGAGCGCTCCTTCGAGAATAGGGGCTTCAAAGCGAACTCGGTGGTGTCCAAATCGCAATGAGTTGTTGCGCCTGGCACGATCTATCACTTTTTTTGCGCTGTTAACCGCTCCATCGTCGCGTCGGAGGATCGTTGCGAAACCATCCAGAAGACTCATCAGTCCTTCCGACTGTTCTTCTACTGTTTGTCGATTTTCCCCGGCCTGAATTGCCCGGTGAAGGGTCTTCACCCCGCGCTCAACCTCGTGGAATACAACTCCGAGATTGATCCCTGCCATTCCGGCATGCAGGAGTGTACGCTGCATATCTTCGTAATCGATTTCGATTTTGTCGATGTATTTGAATAACTTGTCTTCAAGACCCTCACGCCTCACGGCACGGCGCAACTCCTCGAGAGGACGTCTGATCTTTTCTGCTTCGATATCAGACGCTTTACCTGTGAGCCTTCTGATCGTTTCCTTGTCCTTCTGTCGCTCAACCTCTAGGGTCATCAAAGCCCCGAGGACAATGTCTTTCAATCGGGATAGACCGTCATCTTCAACGAATCCTTCACGGTTCGTCTTTTCTACAAGGCTTTGACTCGAATCTAACCTGAGATTTACTGCGCCAATGATGATATTTCTGCTGATGCTTCTGGTCGGGGTATTTACTCGGCGCATATCCAAGCCGAGCCAGTCGTCGGTAGGTTCACCGTAGTTATAGACCCGAATTCCATCACGATAGACTCTAACGGCCGCCATTCTCATCGAGGTAGTCTGTGACCAGTTTGCTCTCGGTGAGCAAGCGCAGGAAATCACGGTCTCGGTCATATACATAGAACTCGCCGGATACGGGTCCAATTCCGCGCTGGAAATCGCCAGTTGCCGTGACACGGTCCCTTTTGTTGTCTTGCGGCAGGAGGAGCTTGTCACCAGTTCCGACCAATTCACGCCCTTCTAGCTTGAGAAGTGGCAGACGCAGGAACTGATAGAACCAGTTGTATTCCCCGTTTATTAACTCAAACGTAAATTTCCAAATCGGTGCGACGCGGTGCGAAAGGGGAGTGGATCTTAAGTTGATGTAAATAGGATATTTGTGCGAGATTTTGCGGTTCGGTGCGAGCCCGTGCAAAATGGCCAAAGACAGACCTCAAAAGTCCGCCGACCCTTGCGGTCGTGGGGGTTCGCCCCCCTCCCGGCACCATTCAATCTAAAAATCAAATTTAGCTTGCGCCTGGCCTAGCGGCGCAGGATGCAGCTTTCGTGGCTTTACCTGATCCTGCGATTTGTTCTTTCCTGGAAGCAGCGATCCGATTTACGCGTTTCGGCTTCCCTCCTCTTGGAGGGCGTATTGGCAGCCGCCCGCTAGTTTCCTGCCAGAGCAAACATCATCAACAGCCCTAGCATCGCGCTCAAGAGCGCAGCAGGCATGGCAAGGATTCCGACCTTCAGAAAGTCCACTGCCGTGACATGTATCTGCTCTCGGCGAAGCGCCAGCAACCATAAGATCGTAGCGAGCGAGCCGGTGACAGAAAGGTTCGGCCCAAGATCTACACCCACAAGTACTGCATGGGCGAAGAGACCGTGCGTCTGGGACGCTGCCAGAGTTGACCCTGCGATCAGGCCGAGAGGCAGATTATTCACAAGATTATTTGCCAGCGCCACAATGAGAGCCGTCGACAGGCTGCCTCGGATTGCGCCCATGGCCTGCAAACGATGCAAGCCCATCTCCGCCAGGCTGAGCGCGCCAACACTCTCAACCGCATGAACAAGAATAAAGAGCGCAGCGACCAAAGCCAGCGTACTCCAACTGATTTCGCGGATGATGGGAAGCGGACTCTTTTTCCCTTTGAAACAGAGGATGGCGGTGATTGCCAGAGCAGCGAGACAGGTGGGCAGGCCGAGATCCAACCGGAGTGAAGAGGCGACAAGCAGCACGACTACGACGAAAGCCAGTCCGTAAAGAACGTACCTGCCATTGTGGCTGAGCTGTACCTTCTCTGCCAGCACTTCAATGGAAGCCTTCAATTCCCGACGAAAATAGATGCGCAGCAGCAGAAACGTCGCGGCAATGGAGAAGAGCGATGGCACCAGAAACGCCATCAGCCACCGGCCGAGTGACGGCATTCCGGAATGGAAGACAACAAGATTTGCCGGATTGGAGATGGGCAATACAAAGGAAGCCGCATTGGCAATCATGGCGCAGGCAAAGAGAAACGGAATCGGCTCTGCTTTGGCGCGCCGGACGGCGGCAAGTATCGCTGGAGTAAGAACGACGGCGGTTGCGTCGTTGGACATGCAGACGGTAACGCAGATCCCAACCCCGTAAATCAGGGCAAACAGCCGCATGCAGGAACCTCGCGCGGCATGTACGGCTACGGCAGAAAGCCAATCAAAAACTCCATTCTCCCGGGCGAGTTCGGAGAGCAGCATCATGCCGATGAGAAACAGGTAGACATCCGATCCTTCGGCAACAGCGTGCACGGCCAGGCGGAACGGGATAAGACGGAGAACGACCAGCAAAAGCGCTCCGCTTCCGACCCAGTACACCTCAGAGATTCTCCTGGGACGCAGCAGCATGAGCAGAATGCTGAGAGCGACAATAGCGATGAGCGACAGGTGCGCCAGCGTTTCGTGCATATGCTACAGTCGCTCGCCGCGCGGACCGATATCAGGATGACAGCGCGTTGTCCCTGCGCAATGTTTGCGTGGCTGCGAGTGTTCGGCTATGGGCTGATCCTGTAGCTGCTTTTCTTCCATGGCGCGAAAACGCACTTCCCTTCTCGTAGCGTGAGTCGATCTCTTTGAACATAATTTGTCTCAGGCTCGCATGTGCGTGCGCGGACAAAAATCTCTTCGCACAGATGCCAGGAGTCGCAGGTGTGGAGAAGATTTTTGACAGATGCCACTGTGACTGATACATTCAAAAAGGGTTGAGCGCAGGAACACGCGCTCCCGGTCTAGCAAAGTCCCCGTCGTCCAGTGGCCTAGGACACCGCCCTTTCACGGCGGTAACACGGGTTCGAATCCCGTCGGGGACGCCATAGATTCTAAAAGACTTAGAGTCTACAGCCGGGAAGAAACAAGGGTACAAAAAAGGTACAGTCGCAATACTAATGGAAATCGGCTCCTAATGCCAAGAAGTTATGCATAGAAAAAGCCCCCTTATGAGGGGGCTTTTTCGTCCTTCAAGGGAACGTTAGTCAGGCTGTCTTAGCTACTACGAACAGCCCTGACATACCATTTAGTGCTGATCGCTTCGCCTCCGTGTTTCCTTGCGTGTAGACCTCGAGGGTGATGCGACTGTTTGCATGTCTAAGAAGCTCCTGGATTGTCTTCACGTCTTCTCCATTCGCTTTCAGCAGCGTACCGAAGCTGTGGCGGAAGGTGTGCCAGCCGATGCGCTTCCGGATCTTGGCCCGGTCAGCTGCCGGCTGGACATGCGCGTTGAACACCGCGATGAGCCAGTAAGGGGCCTTCCCTTGCTTTGCCGGGCTGGCGAAGATCCAGTCCTCTTCTCTCGGGTAGGGAGTTTGCTCCCTCCATTCCTTCAAGATTGCGGCCAGTTCGGGCAGCATCGGAATTCCCTTCCTGGACTGCTCCGTCTTCAGCTTGGTTATCTCTCTGTCTACATACCCACGGCGAAGGTTGATCCAGTTATTCTCGAAGTCCAGGTCCTGCCATTGCAGGCCCTGGATCTCGCTTCTCCTGAGCCCTGTGGCTGCGGCTGTCAGGACAATGGCACGAGCATGTGGGGTCTTTATCTCCCTCACGAGAGCCTGAAGCTCCCCGAGGTCGAGAACCTCAGGAATCTTCACACGCTTCGATCCTTGGCGGACAGAACGCATCACGTTCTCGCCCTTGAGCAGCTCATGTCTAATCAAGTGGCTAAACAGGCTGGACATGAGGTTGCGGATCTTGCTCTTCGTTGCTGGCGCAAGATCCAGGCTGCGGAGCCACTTCTCCACGGCGACCGCCTTGACCTCATCTACTGGCATCTCGGCCCACTTAGGCAGGATGTATTGGGGAAAATACTCGAGATACCCACGGATCGTGGTGGGGCTGCGATCAATGTCGGGGTCGTGCAGCTCATGCTCTTGAAAGTGACCCCAGGCACGCGCCACGGTCAACTTCCCTGCTTGCTCCTCGGCGGCGTTTACCTCGCAACGTATGTTGTCGGCGGCCCGTTTGGCTTCGGCCTTGGTCTTGTAGTCCTTGACCGTGCCGAGGACGCGGCTCTTGTGGACCCGCTCGCCATTTTCAGTGGCGCGGTACCGATAGACCCAAACGTCGGGGCCTTTGGCTCGAGAGACGCGGGATATGTTCCCTTCTTGATATCGTGCGATAGACATAAATCTCCTATCGCTCGACGGGCTGGCAGTTCGAGTCTACCTTCGCCGCCGCCTAGGCCGTCAAGTCCTGGGCTCTGAAGCGCCAATGCTTACCCAGCCCAACGGTCAGGGGACTATCACCTGGCCCGCAGCTGATTTAACCGGCCTGTCCTTCGGTACTGTTTACTATGCCGTGGTGGACTCCAACGGTGATTACTTTGTATTCGAAGACTATGCAGACTCGCTCGCCGATGCCTATACACCCATCGGCGTCATGACCACAGTCAACTCCGACGGTACTGGTGGTGTGGTCGGGGTGGCGGTGTCACAACCGGGTCCAGCACTGTCACGTTCACCGGCGGCAGTAGCTCAGGCCACGCCATCGATCAGGAATAATCAAATGGCAGTTACATATACCAGCACCATTCAGGCATCAAGCCATCGTGAGCTGATCGTCTTTACGGACATATACGGCGCAACGTATCGCCTTTACATCGCCCCGGCCCAAGCGTCTGATCGTGCTCAGCTGATCGCTGCCCGACTGGCTACCGCTGAGGCAAACGAGGAAGCAATGACCGCGCTTATCGCTGCGGCATCCAGTTCCTCTAGTACGACCACGACCTCTACAACAGCCGGCTCCTAGTCGCTCACCGCTGCTCGATGCCCGGCCTCTCTTGAGACCGGGCATCACTCACATATGAAAGTGATAAATGGCAAGCAACGATACCAGCGAGATGATCCTCGCGGAGCTGAGAGAACTACGCTCTACCTATAACGATTGGGCACAGGAAGTAGCAGGAAGGTTGGCTGCTCTTGAGACCGACATGAAATCAGTAGTCGGCAATGGCAGGAAAGGCAGGCTTGAGAGCATCGAGGAAGATCTCGAGAATATCAAGAACTGGAGATGGAGGATTGCCGGGATCAGCACCGGCGTAAGCACGGTGCTGTCCATTATCGGCTTCCTGCTGTTTCATCACTGAGGTCTAAATATGTGTGTGTGTGACGATGTACGGCTGTCTGATAGAGATTACATACCCGGACGCAGTAAGGCCTCTCCGAAGGGGTTGCCTTACTATCAAGGCTATCAGACAGGCTCAAATCTCGGCAAAATATAGCTTCGAAGAAAGTCCACGTGTCTACGGATGATTCGAGCGTTATCCCCTGTCGGTAAACACTCGATTTGGATCGCGTCTTCGGAGATTACGCCCCAATCAGCTTCACCCGCCCAAGTGCTGAGTCCATCAGCATAGCGATCTATCGCTTGATATGGCGATGGTGCAAGATCGTAGCCCATGTAAGCCCACGGCAGCTCACCTCCGATCACCCAGAGCCACTCGTTCACACTAATCACTTTATCGTTCTTTTCAAAAACTAGTGTCACATGGAATAAAAATAGCCCTACGATGCCTCCAACACCGCCAGCATAATATTGCTCTCCAATCTCCCCACACCATCCGAAAGACCTCAGGAAGGAAACGGCAGCTATAGCCGTTTCTCGAAGCAGCTGAGTATCTTCATTGTCCTCGCCTTGAAGCGCTGCGATTGGCGAAAAGTGTTTGCCTGGATTTGTTGTAATTCGAGAAAAACTCCTACTGTCCTTTTTACTGTGAGATGTCATGAGTGTTTTAACGCCGAAGACATAGCGCTTCTCGGAGCCTTCCCTTTTTACAAGGAGTTAGTGAGTCCATCATCTGATTTACATAGATAAATGACATCATGATGTGATTCAGAGATTAACCAGCCTCCCTCATCACCTAAAAGGTTGTATTCAAAGAGCGGGCAGTCATTGAGAACCGCTTCCACGTCTCGGGCACTTATTTTGAAAATGGGTCCTTCGTGATTTGGATACTCAGGGATCAAATAAATTTCACTCTCCAAAGATGGAAGTATTTGAGAAAGTCTCACAACATTCCGGTCAAACTTAGAACAAGGTTTCTTCAATTGTGCCCACCACCAACCCGGCAACCCAAAAACATATCGCTCATTGATTAGAGTCGTCAGTTCTTGAGCTTTGGCGTCTGTGACAACCGACACATTAGATCCTGTGTTCAGCGCAGCTTCTTCGATCCATGACTTAATCTCGTCAGCAACTGTTCTCACTTCAAGCTCCATCGCAATCTCGCTAGTGGGGTTGAACAACATCGTTATCCTTATTAGGCGGTCCGACTCGCGAGGGGTGCTGCCCACCCGAATAAGGGAAGTTCCTTCTTGAAGTTCCACCGCTGCCACGTTTACCAGGTGTTTGGGCACTAATGTGATTTTGATCGTGGCTTGGGCCAGGAACTCCTGGATGCGGACCATCGTAACCTACTTCCGCACCGTCATCACCTTTGAATTCTGTGATTGTTCCGGTAGCCGGATCTGCCCGCGTGAATTTTACATTCCCGTCTGCCATACCGGCATGCTTAAATGCTGCCTCTCGTGCTTGGTCAAAGCTACTGCTTGAATTACCAGATAAAGCACTGTCCTGAGCAGCATCACCAGCTTCTGTAGATTCATCGTCAGAAGCGTCTTCCCCCTCTGCATTTTCAACTCTGAGTTGATTGTCGGCTCCAGCTAATGCTGCGGGGAATCCCGCAGCAATCTCAGCCTTCGTCGGCCAAGCGGCCTTCATCGCTGTGTTTATCTTGGCAAATACAGCTGGGTGGGATGCCACAAATGAAGTTGTTAAATTGATTAGAGTATCTTCAAAGCAGCAATGCCCATCTGGATCGACTCCACCAAGAGGATTATTCCGCATATATCCGTAGAGGTTTAGGCTCTGTGGATCGGTCAGATCGGCGTAGGGAACAGCGGTAGGCGTAGCACTCCAATCCGGCGACAAGAACCTTCCAAGACTGGAACTGTAGTATCGAGCCCCAAAGAAGTCATTGCCTGATTCTGTATCTCTTTCTTTGCCGGTGAAGTGTAATTCTGATGGATCGACTCCGGCCCACCCGAAGAAGAGAACATTGCCGTAAGGAAAACTGTTATAGCTGCTTCCATTCAGGCCGTTTTCGTCGACGAGCATCCGTTTCGTGCCAAGCCAGTTCTTCATCGCGAAATAGGTGGAGGAGCCTTTATACGTGGCAAGTAGCTGGCCATCTTCAAACACATTCGTATGGAGCCAATTGCCGGAGCCATCCATCTCGCTGAGCTGCTCATTGTCCAGCCCAATTACATAGCGATTCGTTACGCTAAATCCGTTCGCAGAAAACTCGCAGTTGAAGCTGCTTGCAGTTCCTTTCGCTACACGATTCCCTTCCGGATCGTATATATACTCCGTAATTCCAGAACTGCTTGATACGGCACAGAGCCTGCCCTGACCGTCATAGAGATACCTGTTCTGCACATCTTGCGTGAGATTCCCCGCAGAATCGTAAGAAAAGGTGACAGGCTGGGTAGTGGCACCCGAGAATGAGGTGATCCGATTGCTAGTGTTAAAGACTGCTGAAGTCGAGGTTGGGATGGGGAGCGCAGAGGAGCCTGTTACTGTTTCGGAAGTCCTATTGCCCCATGCATCATAGGCCCAAGCAAGATTTACTCCCTCATAGACTCCAGTAGAGCTGGCATTGGCGTTAGTGAGACGTCCCAAGGCGTCATACTGGAAAGTCCAGCCATTTCCCATTAAGGAGTCGTTCCATGTCTCCAACAGGCCATTAGGATAATACTGTGGTGTCGCCCAATTAAAGTTAGTAGACGTTGTTGTCGACCCATTTGTATTAACAATGTCGGTTTCATGAATTACGCGTTCGCGGTTATCGTAGGTGCGGCCATATTGAATCACCGGAACCTGGGTCGAATTATTCAAGCCGATGTTTGCTGCCTGCAATTCTCCGAACGCCGTATAAGCACCGCTTCCTGTAGCAGAAAACATTGTTTCCGGATGGGCACTATCATCCCATGTGCTTGTGATCGAAGACACTCTTCCGACAGTGTCATAGCCATAGGTAAGCCCAATCCCCGTCGAAGTGACACCATTAGAAATATAGGTGCGATCGCCGGCAAGATCGTACATGGCCTGCACGTTGATGTCGTATTTACCTGTTACGCAATCGCCGGGGATACAGGAAGACTTCAGAACAATGTGCCCTAGCACGTCGTAGCTATAGCTGTTGGCAGCATTGCTTTCATTCGAGTCGTGAGACAGACGTCCGATAGCATTCGAGACTGCAGGCACCAACGTATTACCTGATTCGTCGAGGCCGTCATAACCGAATCGATCTGCCCTGCTCGAAGGGCAAGATCCTACGAGATCAGTTTCGCAATAGGTCTTTGACGTGACACGGCTTAACGCATCATAGTTATAAATCAGCGAATTTCCATTTGCGTTAGTAAAGCTGCATGGAGCGGACTGATCTCCGGAGCAAAGGCTCGAGCCGCTAGCATAGGAATAGCTCCACGATCCCCGCTCTGGGTTAGAGCCGCTGATGAGTCTGGACAGTGAATCATAGGTAAAGTTCGATATCCGTGCCGTAGTGGATGATCCGCAACCTGGCGAAGGACGATCTGGATTCGATACGCACACAAAGTGGATACCGCCCCACTGAGATGCCTGAGTGAGGTTGTCATTAGCATCATATGCGTAATCGGTCTCATATCCCGAAGTGCCGCCGGGCTCAATCACACTACTGAGTCGACCAAGACCATCACTTTGCCTCTGCCAGTGATTACCAGATTCATCGGTGTAATCGACCCATGAGTGCAGTGATGAGGTGATGCTCGCGGAACAATAATTAGAGGAGCCCACTGATGCGACGTCGTTATAGCACCACTGTTTGGTGGACCCGTCTGGCTGCGTCTGGCTGGACAGCCGGCCTAAACTGTCGTAAAGGAACTTGGTTGTTCCATACGTGGAGTCACTTGTACTCCTGTACGGATTAGTTTCTTGGTAGACATGGCCGGATCCATCGTATGTGTAGTCAACCGTGTCAGTGCCGCCTGATGGGTCATTAAGAATCAGGCTGTGTATTGTATGCCCGGCACCATCCTCTATTGCCTCCGTCGTCTTTGTCTGGCCTGCTGCATTCAGCAGCACCGTAGTCTCAATACTCGGCGAAGTGCCGGTACCATTTGATGGCGTATCGTCATAGGCGTAGCTCGTCTTGGAGCTTTGATTGCCATTATTGGGATCTGCTGGTCCGGTAACGGCAGTCAATCTGTTCAATGGATCGTTATAGGCGTATGAGGTGCTGTGGAGGTTCTCATCCGTAGCCTGAACAAGAGCACCTGTTTCATAGTTATATTGAAAGCTTTGGGAATGACCGGCGCTATATACAGACGGCGCGATGATGCTTGTCAGATAGGCATTTGAATTTCCATACGAATTTGCACCTGAAGGTTCATCCGTATAGCCGTAATTCGTGGTATGGGAACTCGCCGCAGGAGAATTGCTGCAAGAAGCATTCCCGCAAGGGTCCGTGACAGATGCGATCTGTCCAGTCTCATCGTAGGACATCGAGGTCTGTGGACTTACAGTGCAACCGCTGAGACATTGCTGAATGCTTGCTGTAATGTTTCCTCTGGAAGAGGAAGAAGAGGATCCGAAGTTGGTTTCATCGTGAGTCCCAGATGGCAGCCCACTGATCGCAGCTGTACCACCACTCCCAGCCGTTCCACACGCACTGCTACCGCCGTCGTAGAGGTAGCTTGTCTGAGACAGAAGAGTCCCGGCTTGATAGACATTCTTCTGGCATGGTCGATCTATCAGGGTGTAGGTGGTGTAGTTGCTGACATATGGCTGGTAAAAGAGTGGATTAGCTCTGAACGCCTGAAAGGACAGAGCTGTCTCCCGCGTTGGTGTCACACCACTCGGCGCTTTGGCCAGGTTTGCACAAGCGGATGTGCTGGTTATTTGCCCATAGTCGTATTCTTTATCGTCAGCTAATACCCCCTCAGCCTGCCATGTATAGAAGTGGCCCGATATAGATCCATTAGGGAGCTGCTGAAGTTCACACGCTTCCGTGTATGGGTCGTTCCACCCTTTGGTAATCGTGAGAAGCGGAGTCCCCGATGTATTGGTCCCGCTGTAGTATGCAACTGTGTTTTCAACAGGAATCTGATGGTATGCAGGATCCTGTGTCTCGAGGGCTGGGCTCGGCGCACCCATGGAAGAATATGTATAAACTGTTGAGTTGCTGGTTCCATTTACAAGATCCTGCGTCGTAACTGTGGTCTGACGACTTGTCCATGGGCCTGCTGTATTTGAAGGGTAGTTGGGCTCTGCATAACTAAACGTCTGGACTAATGCAATATTTACTCCGTCATAGCTTACAGTCCGTGTAGAAACTCGGGCTTGCCCATAGATGTAATTGCAAGACTGACTTGTCTGTGATCCGTTGCTGATCCAAGTGTCCGTGTATCCATCCAATACCTGCGCAGGATAGGTTTGGTAGCTATACTTTACGTAGCCACCTGTTGGAAAGGTGATCTGGCTCACATAACCATATGTAGAGTCGTAGGTAAAGCTGTAGCTCTTTCCATTCGGCAACTCAATGCTGGATATTCCTGCACCAAGGCTTGGATAATCTGTACTGCTGGCATTATTAGAAGCGCATCCCGACGGATTATTGCCTGCGGATTTAATGTCAACCGGATACTCCAGGGTTTGCGCCGGCGCCGCATTCCAGTTGACAGTGAAGTCTTGCGAAAACCCTCCAACAGCTATTGTGTTTCCATTGGTTCCGAACCCATTTATTTTGAGGGTAGGCCTTCCTGCTGAGTCAGTAATCGACAGACTTCCCGCGCAACTGCTGTATCCGCACTGTGTCAACGCATCATTAAAGGTAGTTATATTTCCATTTCGATCCTCAATCGTTGCCGGTAAGGCTGCCCATGCAGTCGAAGGACCGTTCTGGTGGAGGTTGTAGGCGTTGTATTTGTATATCGTGCCATCGGCGCTCGATACTGTCGCGATGAGCGAATTGCCGCCCGTAGTTGATGCCACATACTCCTGGGTTGTGGGCATGGTTGCCTGGTATGCAGAATCGCTTGCATTAAGCAACGGGGACCAATTTTCACTGGAGCAGACATGTCCGCTAGGTACACTCTGTTCCGTAACAGTATCCAGGTACATAAGGTGCGAGGAACCGTCAGGAGCCCGAAAGACGTAGTTTGAGGTGTAGTAGCAATATGAAGCGGTGCCACCTTCATCATTGCCCTCTTGAGTCTGCCCGGCGTACTGCTGACCTAAGGCGAACCCAAACGCAGGTAGGGAATAAGACCAACCTGCATTGGACATGAAGCCGCCATTTGTACTCCATCCATATGGATAAGAGTTTGTCGAAGCATCTAGGCCCGGGACGAAGTGAGTCGAGTTGCTTGAGCTGTATTGAATCGAGAACGGCAGCGTATATCCCCTGCTAGCCGTGACAGGGATCGCTATATTGATGCTGACCGTTCCGTCTGCCGGATTTACTGTCTCGTTCAGTAGATGCAAATAATCATGCCCCACGCCTGGTATTGGTGTTTGCGGGGTATTGATAATATTTGTCATCCCCGTATTGGGGGTCTGCGCATCTGCGGATCTGCAGGCATACACCATCATGAACACTGCGACAACGAATACGACTGATTGCAGGGTATTCCTAAAACGATCTCCGGACAGATACGACATAGCTTCCCTCTTGCAGAGATGACTCACTGGAATGGAAGAGACGGTCTGACGCCTCGGCAATACGCAAGCGCTACCATTCGCAGGCGGAAAACCGCCCACGTATTGATCACGCTGCATTGCAATGATTGAATAAGCGAAAACTCAGAGAACCAGACTAGGCAGACAAAAAGGCTTGCAACATCATCGGATCTTTATTGATCCCTTATTAGGATTTTCGTTCTTTTGTATAGAGCACGGGCGCAAACATGTCAAATAAAATTCTATGGCTAACGGCTTTGAGCAGGAACCCCAATCAGGTCCTCTTCCATGTGCTAGAGAAGCACAAGATCTTGAGATAAAGCCGCTCTAAAAGCATGAAGCCCCCGGTCATCCCGGGGGCTTTTCTCATCTACTTGGATCTCTTTACTGCTGCCCATCTTTTCTTCTGGGCAGCAACGATCCGTGCTCTGGCCTCTGGGCTTAAGACTCGCTTCTGACTCGTCACAGCCTTTGGTTTAGGCCCCGGCTTGCCTTTGCCCGTGCCCCCAAGAAGGCGCTTCACCTCTTCCAGACGTACTATCTCCTGGTCGATAGCCGCGATCATTTGCTTAATCTGCATTGCTCCCCCTGGCCTCAGCATAAATGCAGAATATCCACAAGGTAAGTGCGTTTTGGAGCATGATGCCTATTCCCGCATGATCATTCTGACGAATGGCAGTAGGTAGGTACCGAGGACTATTGCGAAGTGTCTGCACCCGGAAGACTGGGCAGGGCGCTGGCTGGGGTCCGAATCGGATGCACGAAATCCTGGCAACGTGTCGGCCCTTACGACCAGGTCCAACGGCAAGCCCTTCGGGGTTTATAAGGCATCCGTAGGCTCAACAATCAACCTGCTGCCCGATGTTGTACTCTCCCCCTCATCGGAGGGAGGGTCATGGTTGGGATACCACCGGGACCACCGGATAGCTCCATAAAGGCTGCCCGACTCGGAAGGTCCATCACCCGTCCCCGTACGTGGCTTCCGTGACTCTCTCCCTGGCGAGGGGGAGCCCCTGGCAGGGCTCCCCGTTCCTTCAATGGTTGCGTGGGGTATTGCCTAGGAAAGGGGCCGTGTATCTAAAATATGGATATCGAGGCCGTGCAGCGCATTGTCCAAACTACAACTGCCTCGAAGCAAAGCCCCGGCTAGACCGGGGCTTTCGTGTGTACGGATTCCGTACGCACTATGCGATCATGCCGACCTGCGGCTTATATCGCCTCCGTCTGCGTGCCGGTCGGTGTGGCTGGTAAATGAGATTGGCCAGCTGCGCCATGCTCTTCGGCCTGACCAGAGCTTGGATCATCTCATCATCGCTGATTGTTTCCATGTCCAAGGCCAACTGACGGCCCGGCTCTATGGACTTGAGATCCTTCGCTCGAAGGCCGAGGACGTATTCTCGGACCTGCGACCAGTTGCTGGTAATGATCCGGCGGCGCTTCTCCTCGAGCATCCGTAGGAATCGCTCAATGCTCATAATCCGGTCCATGCCAGAGTCTGAATAATGAGTGTCGAACATGTGCTGAAGTAGGACCTGATCCGTGAGGTAGACCCGGTCGATCACATGCTTGCCGGCAGCTGTAACAGAAGGGAGGATCATGATCCTGTCCCGAATGTCATAGCTCAAAGGCCGGTCTAGCCTGACTTCAAAGAAGTACCGGCAGGCCCCGGCGAATTCGTCAGCGGAAGTGCCATTTCTTCCAAGGCCAAAGAAGACATAATCGTGAGCAGCGTCTGCGATGGTCGATAGAAGGATCAGCTGCTCCGGCGTTGTGTCGGTCGTCTTGAACGCAGCTAGATCCAGCTGGCCAATCCGAATGTGGCCTCCGAAGGCGTTAGAGGTCATTCCACCTTTCACAGGTCACCGCCTTGCCTGGCGATGTTGGCCTCGATCACTGGACCGCAAGACCGCAGGAGTAGTTCCCGCTCTCGACGGATGAACGCACGAAATCTATCGAGGGGGAGCCATTCTTCCAGGCCAGCTTTGGCATAGTGGACCTGTAGTCTCTCGCCGGTCAGGCCGGCGAGTCCGTCCTCTGTGGGGAACATCGAAACTACATTGGCAGCACGGCCGTCGAACAGGTAGACGAGGCTTGCTTGGTGAATAGTGGAATCCACCGCCGGGTGGAGTCCATAGAAGATGTAGGACTCAAGCTGGTCAGAAATGAGGGTGAGAAGCTCTTTCTGCTGGGGACTCGCGTCTGGGCGCGAGAAGTGACGGAGGTCGATTACGGGGTCCATGGTTGGAGTCACCTTGCGCAGGGTAGGTGCCAGCCCGCCGAGCGCGGTTGAAGTACGATGACGTTTCCAAGTCACCATCTTCACCCCGTATTACCTGCCCCGAAAAGGCGGTAATACATTCGTGCAAAGACGGAGAAATGGCAAAGGTACAACGAAGGAACAGGAGGGTGCTCCAAGCGCTCCCAATTGCTCTTTTTGTGCCTTTTCAGTCCCTGTAACTCCTTGAATCCATGATACTTAATCACCTTTCACGGCAGTAACACGGGTTCGAATCCCGTCGGGGACGCCAAACGCTGATCATCAACTTAGCTTAAATCCCCTGCGTTCGCCTCAGCCAGTCATGGCAGAGCCTGTGGGGCACATATCCTTTCCACGACCTTCTGCTGTGCCGCCCGTTTTGCGGGCATCTGCGCCTGTGCATCGACGTCCGGAGTGATCGGCGTGACTGGTCGCGGCCATGCCGAATACCTCAGAGAGGAGTGCGGCCGGATGACAGAGCACGAAGGCTCAGATCCGTCATTTCAAGATACGAAGATAAAGAAACGGGGCGGGCACTCGGTTACAGTCCCGCCCCGGCTAGTTTTCAGATTTGATTTACCAAAAGATCTTCGCAGATAGCTGCATCTCGCGAGGCAGGTTACTTTGTCCTGACGGTCCTCTTTCAATCAGACCAAAGGTTGAGTCGTTCGTGCTGCCATCCGGTGATTCCGACCACAGAGGGTGGTTGAGCACGTTGAATGCTTCCATGCGCACCTGCAGGTGCATATCCCTGAAGATCACAAAATTCTTCGACAGGTTAGCGTCAAACTGGTGCGTTCTGGGAAGGCGAATGCCGGTGTCGATATTGTTCGGTATGGGAGCATAGCTGGGTACCTGGAGAAAGTCTGCGCCATTCGAACAACTCCCGTCATAGTCGTAGGGCAATTGCACAAGCTGATATGTTCCGCTGCTGTTTTCGCTGTACTGTTCGGCGCAGGCGGCAACAAGCCGAATGAACCCGTTGTCTTTCTGGATGTGGGGCTTAACGTAGGCACTACGCAGGTACACTTCGTTCGGGTTACTTGGTACGAGCCACGGAGCACCCGTCTGATAGATATACAGGCTGCCTAATTCCCAACCGCCGATGACACCATCCACAACACGATTCAGGCTCCGCATGAAGGGACGGCCGCGACCCACCGGCAACATATACACACCCGAGACCGTAATGCGGTGCGTGTAATCGTTGCCGTCGATTTGGCGAAAGTGTGTCAGGTAGGTAGTATCCACGTCGCCGCCCTCGTCCATCATCTTCGACCAGGTCCAGGTGCCGTGAATGGTGAGTGAGTTGCTCCACTTGTGCAGCGCTGTTAGTTGTAGCGAGTTGTACCATGTGTGCGCGGTATTCGCTTGCCACATCGTCATATCCGTGAACTCAGGAAATGGACGGGTGAGATTCAGAGCGTTAATGGTGGTGGAGCTGTAGTAGCTTGAACCATTGAAAGCACTGATTCCGTAGAAGGGGTTGGCGACGTTGTCGTTGCTGCAATTCTCGTAACGGCCACCGTTCTCAGGGTTGCAGTCCGCCATGGCCGCCGCGCTTTCATGGTTGATGTTTGGGCAAGCCCCGGCGAAGCTGCCGTTGTCGCAATCGCCGTTATAGAGGCGGCTGCCCACATAGGTCAGATTGAACATATCGTTCCGGCCCAACTGCTGTTCAATGCCCAGCGAATAGTTCCAGAACGTGGGGATGATGTACTTCGGGTTAATCGTCCATGGTCCCTGGCCGAGATCTGTCAACAAGCCGAGAGAGTTGCCCGTTGGCTGCACCACCGAGGAATACGGATTGTTGATTGGGTTGGCAAGGTTGGGGTAAGTGCAGCCGATGTGATTCGGATCGCATGCAATATAGCTTGTTGTTGCGCTGTAGCCGATATTGTTCGGTGCATTCTCCGGGCTGCGAGCAGACTCACCAAAACCGCCGCGTAATACGGTTTTGTCGGTAACGGCATAGGCAAAGCCAACGCGGGGCTGAATGTCCCACTTCGACAAAGGATAAGCCGACCGGGAATAGCCGTTTACGCCAAGGAAGGTGACGCCGCCAAGAATCTGGCTGTAGCCGGGAACGCTGACTTCCGAATTGATCGGATTGACGGCTGTGGAATTGAAGCCACCGTTGCCGTAGTTATTCCGCTCGGTTTCAGGAGTGATGAAGTCCCAGCGAACGCCAAGGTTCAACGTCAGCTTGTGGGTCAGCTTCCAGTCATCCTGTACAAACGGAGCCCAGTAGTGTGACGACCAATAGGTTTTCACGTTGATGGTGTCACTGCCCGAGGTCGGGTTGCCGAGCAAGAACGAAGCAATGGAGTTACCGCTGGCAGGGTCCCATGAACCGCAGCTTCCGCAGTTGGTTTGTGTCCAGGTGCGATCAATCCAGAAGTCGTTTCCGCCCCCGATAACGTTGTAGCCAATCTGCCACAGACGCATATCGAGACCGCCATGGATGGTGTGAGTGCCTTTGATCCAGGTGATGGATGGAAGCATGGAAAGAGAGTTTTTGACGCTCTGGCCATTGCTGTTGGTTCCCATGCTGGCGAATTCGCTGATATCGAGGTACGGGAATTCAGCCGCTGCTGCAGGACCCATGGCCGCAGCCTGAGCCGCCGTCCAGCCAAGGTTGGTCGGATCATACGCAGGTCCGTTGTAGCTGTAGTCGGCGCGAACACCCACATTGGCACGGAAGTCGAAAGTGAGATTTGGAGTAAAGATGTGTGTTTCTTCTACCGTGAACGTGTGGCTGCGCTCGCCGTGCGGCAACTGGCCTTCCTGTTCCGGTCCGGTAAAGCCGTCATAGCTGCGGTTTTCAACACGCTCCCAGTAGCCGTAGTGCAAGCTGAAACGATCTTGCGACGAGAAGTTCTCATCCCATTTCGCCAGCGCATTGCGATAACGATCCAAGTCGGGGGCTGGAATGATGTAGTTGTTGGCAAATGGATTCGTGCCGACGGCGGTCTTCGTGTTTGGCGCGGGGTACAGTTGAATGATCTTCTGAGCCATCGCATTGATACGCGATGAGGGAATAATGTCCGGTGCGGAAGTAGGGTTGATGGTATCTGTAGGGCCGAACGGCACACGCACCCACTGTCCGTTTGCCTGCTCCGAGATGTTCTCGGGGTCGAGCAGGCTGATTGGTGCATAGGCCGAGCCAGTCCAGTAGACCAGGTTCGAGAAGTCGCCTGTTGCCCACTGCGGACTGGGTACAGAATCGGCGACCGTGTTGGGCTCGAGCTCGTGCCAGTTTTCGTATTGCACCGCGAAGAAGGACTTGTCTCGACCGTTATAGAGTTTGGGAATAACAATCGGTCCATCCAGTTCTGCGCCGTACTGATCCCATTTCATTTTCGGCGTTGCATACTGAGAAACATCCGTCCCCGGCAGCGCGTTGGCGATGGCGTATCCATTTGACCAGAGATTGGCATCCAGCCAGGTGCGGCGGGCATATTCGTATACATCACCATGCAAACGATTGGTTCCCGACTTGAGGACGACGTTTTCTACCGCACCCGCCATCAGGCCATACTGCGCATCGTAGGGGTTAGTCAGAATCTTGAATTCCTGCACCGAATCGACTGGCGGAACATAGGAAATAGCAGCCTGGCCAGAGTTGTTGATGGGCGTGGAGTTGTTCGGAACACCATCCAACATCAGAGCCACGTTGCCGGACTGGCCACCGTTGACTGCAAGATTCGCCTGCGTGTCGTCGAATGGGCGCTGATAGGTCAGGCTTCCTGTCCAGATTGCGCCCGCGCTCAGTATGGACAGCATGCCCGGATCGCGGCCGTTGAGCGGAAGCTCCGTGACGCGCGTATTTTCGATCACTTCGCCGTTGTCGGCTTTGCCCATGTCCAGCAGAGTGTCGGCGGTAACAGTTACGGTCGTAGACGTCGCGCCGACCTTCATGATGAAGTTGACGGTCGATGTCTGCCCAACCTGTAGAACGATGCCATCATGGACGGCGGTTTCAAAACCATTCGATAGAACAGTTACCGAATAATTACCCGGGTCCAGATACGGGATGGTGTAGGCGCCCGAGCTCGTGGTAACTGTTTTGGTGTCAATGCTGGTGTTTACGTTATGTGCAATGACTGTTGCTTTTGCAATTACTGCTCCGGTTGAGTCCGTAACACGTCCTGTAAACTCCTGCGCCGACAAGGAATAGGTGCAAAACAGGATGCCCGTCAGCAAGACAATCAGGCTGACGTTGTATCCGAAGATTTTTAAATTCATATTGCGTCTGCTCCAAAGAATTAGGGGTCGTCCCATGCAACTGTTTTGAGAAATCGTTTACATTTGAAATCAAAATAGTGGGCTGTATACGTATACAAAGTGAACCACCCGAACTATGAAGCAGGGCCTATCTGCTGTCAATATCTTTTTTATCTGCCCCTCTCCTCTTGCGAAAAGACGCGCAAATCCAGCAGAATCATTGCTTATCCGCATCGACCGGCAACTCGACATCCGGGATATGCCCGCTCGCCGGGCGGCTGATCTCATCGTTGAACTCGATGGACTCAGCCTTGAATCCCCCGTTCGTCAGATAGAAGCGGTCACCGATGACACCGGCTCCGCGGTCAAGCCGATCCTTGTAGATACCTCTTGCCGTATGGGTAAAGCGAGCCTTCGTCAGCTCCATCCACTTGTCATCCGTTGTTTTGATCCACTGATTGCCAAACTCTGCCAACCTGCGCTGCTGGCCATTTGACCCTTCGAAGTCTTCATTGAAGGAGTAAAGATGACGCAGATATCCGCCATCTTTCGGCGCTCGAAAGCTGGCGATCAAACCCCAGGCATGCTTTTCCGGGAAATAAAAGTACCCGGTGTAGATCGTCGAGTTCCCTTCCGGCTGCGCACTTACTAAAAAGCGATACGTCTCCCCTGTCTTCCATGGATAGATCAGATGACTATGACCGCCCGTTCCCTCATTGCCGAAGCCTGAAACAAAAACATCCGGCCCCTTTGCAATCAACTGCACCTGATTTTCTGCAGACACCTTATCCCGATCGGTAGGCTCTGTGCCGCTGTCCCATACGGAGAAGATGATCCGGCGTTCTGTCGGGCTATTCACTTGAATGCCAAAGTATCCACGGGCAAAACCGCAGGCCTCGTAGTAAGACCAGACAGGATCTGTCTTGACCGTCACCTCGTTATAAAACCACTTCGCCTGCACCCCGTCGGGGAGGGAAAAATTCAGATGAACAGAGGGCGCACCACGCTGTGGCGTGAGGTTGAAAAGCGCATTCTTTACCGCAGGCCCTGTGAGTATCAAGGAATCGATCTCTGCAAAGTCCTGCCCCGATTTCTTGACTCCAGACAGAGCAAACCGATACCCGCCGGCCTGCTCGATATTCAGCGAGCCGAAGGATACTGTCACCATACCGTCTGCACCTCGCACGGTCTTACTCTTCAGCTCATGATCTCCAACCTTCATGCTCAGCCTGGATTGCGCTCCTGTTGGAAGATGCAGACGCACGGCAACATCCAGCTTTCCAGGTGTCCGTATCAACCCGTACCACGCGATCGTTGTCTTGCTGTCCGACCAGCCTTGAATCGGATCGGTGGCCGGAATCTCGAACGCCTCAGGATCCGGCTCAGCATACGCGGTAAATCCCGGTATGGCCAGCGACGCAGGGGCAACAGGCATATCTTGCGCATAAACAACAGGCCGCCCCAACAAAACGCAAAGAGCCCAAAACCCTGCCAACAAGAACGACCGCTTCATATCAAGAAACTCCGTAATTTCATCGCGCAGAAATGAGAACGCGCTCCGTGTTCAGTGTGGCTGTGAATGGAGCGCGTAGTTTGTGCACTTACCACAGGACCTTCACGCCAAGTTGTCCCTGACGCGGGTTATTCGACTGTCCACCGGTCAGGATCTTATTCACCGTTCCGAAGTTAGTATCTGTCGGGTTCATATCCACTTGGTCATACCAGTTCGGATGATTCAGCACGTTGAACTCTTCCATGCGGAGCTGCATGCTGATCCGGTCTGTGAATTTAAAGTTCTTGGAAAGGTTCACATCGATCTGGGTTGCTCCCGGTCCTCGAATCTGGTCTGTGTAGGACTGGGTCGTATGCGGAGCATAAGGAGCTACCTGCTGCCACGCAACATGTCCTGCGCAGGAGGCTGCTGTCTGCCCATTTGTCGTGAAGAGTTTATAGTAGCCAGCCGTAGTCGGCGTGGCGTTATTCCATAAGTCGACGCACTGATTCACGCCTTCGTCGATGATGTCCGGCGTGCTGTTCTTGGGCCGGTTCGATCGAATGCTGCCGACGATGTTGTAACTCGTGCTTAGTCCGACCGGCTGTCCTGTTTCCCAGAACCCATTGGCGGCCAATTCCCAGCCGCCGATCACCGCATCCAGAGGACGATTGATGCTGCTCAGATACTTCAATCCGCGGCCGATCGGAAGGTTCATGACGCTCGTGACGGTGATACGGTTCTGTCGATCCGTTCCGGCAATGGAGCGCTCCGGAACCAGGTAAACGCCATCCATATATCCGCCGGCCTGCATCGTCTTCGACCAGGTCCAGGTGGCATTGAGCTGTTCCCAACCAAGGCGCTGCTGATAGGTCGTCTGCAGCGAGTTGTACCAACTCCGGCCCCAGTTATTCTGTACCTCTTCAATGCTTGGGAATTGCGGGTACGGGTTCTCAAGGTAGATCGTCGCAATCTGCGGCGATGTCTCGAAGCTTCCGATAAATCCGGGCACGCCATAGAACGGATTGGCGGCGAGGTCCTGGCAGCGTCCCTGCGGATAAGGATTCGTCGCCGTCCCGAGAGTGGCATTGCAGCTCTGGTAATACGCGTAGTTGACGTTTCTATCTCCGTAATTTCTATCCTGGCCGTAGCCCTGACTCATTACGTAGCTGATCTCTACCTTGCCGTCATAAGGCATTACCTGCTCAATGCCCAGCGAGCCATTGATGACAGAAGGAAGCCTGTAATGAGGATTGGCATACACGACACCTTCACCAAGATAAGTCTCCAACCCTTGCGAAGCTCCCGGGATGGAGGGGATGCCGCTCGGGAAGGGGTTTCCGAGGTTATTGGCGTAATACGTGCGGCCGCCGTCCGGCGAATTTGAGTAAACCGGGTTGTTCGTAAAGCCCGCAGCCTGAGGATTGTCTGCCGGGTTCATCACGATGCGCCCTGCCCCGCCGCGAATAATCGTCGTGGGACGCGCGAGCCAGGCAAAGCCGATGCGGGGCTGCCACTTGGTGTAGTCCTGCGCCCACGGCTTGTTCGTGCCGGATGTGGTTGGGAACGTGATCCCACCCTTCAATGTGGGCAGGCCGGGATAGGCAGCGTGATTCACAAGAGCATCCACAGGATTGACCGCATCGAAGTCAAAGCCGGTGTTCAACCAGTTATGCCTCGCCGTCGGCGGCCCATTCAGGTCATAGCGGAAGCCCAGGTTGAGCGTCAGTCTTGGAGTCACTTTCCAGTCGTCCTGTATCCAGGGCGCATAGTAGTGCTGGGTGTAATAGGGAAAGAGCTGATTCTGCACCTGTACGCTGTTGGGCTGACCAAGCAGGAAATCCAAAACAGCATTGCCGCTGCCGCTCTGCGAGAGAGGCGTACCGTCCGGCAAGGTTGCAATGTCGTTGGAGTCGTTGTCGTTCCAGTATTCCGAGGTCGCGAGTCCGTTGCTTGTAATGGACATCGTGTTGTCGTACTGGAAGGTCTGCACCAGGTGCGAGATGCGGTAATCCAGGCCCGCACGGATATTGTGCCTGGTCTTATTCCAGGTGAGCGTCGGAGACAGGTTATAGCTGTCGTCCGGCATGTAATAGAAGTCTCGCGACATGGCAAGCCAGTTGTTATAGCCATTTCCGGTCGCCGCAGTCTGCTGCTGCATATCGAAGTTAATTTCGGGGAAGCCCGTCTTCAAGGGGAGCTGGCTGATCAGGGACGAGGAGAAGCCTAGCTGCGTGGGGTCATAGCTGAGGTTCGCCGCAATCGGGCCATCTGTTCTCCAGTAGCGCTGATAGCTGAAACGAATATCGGAGATCAGGTTGCTGCGATAAGTATGGACCCAGTCGACACCGGAGTTCATGTGGTACTCGGTGAATGTGCTGCCGTTGAACCATGGAACATTGGCCGGCGTATTCGGAGAAAACGACGGATTGTAGCTTCGAACCCAGCTGCCTGACAGGTGATCTTTGCTGCCGATCATCTGGTCGAACTTCAGCACATAGTTCTGCGAGCTGGCGGTGTCCGGGACTGTATTGACCCAGATCGACTCCCACGGCAACTCGTTCGGGAATGTCAGAGAGGTGGGTGTCGCAGACGCCAGCATTAGCTTCACCGTATTCACGGCGATAGGATTGAAGCGGCTGACATCCACATGGTTATACTGCCCGGCGCTGTTCTGGAAGATCTGCCGCGTAGGATCAGTGGTCGTTGCCGTAGAGGGATCGAAGACCGGCATCAGATCGCCTGAGGCGTCGACGAAATTCGAGAAGTCTCCCTGCATCCAGGATGCATTTGGAATGTCGTAAGTCTGAAAGTCGGGCAGAATCTCCTTGAATCGCTCGAAATTGAACATGAAGAAGGATTTGTTCCGCCCGTTATACAGATGCGGAAGATATACCGGACCGGCGATTTCAAAACCATACTGGTCTTCCGTATGGGCCGGCCGATTGTCCCCTACATAGTTGTTTTCCCAGCTGTTCGCATCCATAAATCCGCGCTTGGCAAATTCGTAAGCAGAACCGTGCAGATCGTTGGTTCCCGACTTCAGCTCCATACTCACGACACCGCTGGCTGTACGGCCATACTGCGCGTCATAAGGGTTGGTAACGACCTTGAATTCCTGAATCGCATCGACAGAGGGCACAGTAGACGGCCCATTCGAATACCACGGGTTTGCATTATTCGGCATGCCGTCGAGCGTGTACTCCGTGTTCTGCGCCGGTGTGCCGTTCACCGTGAAGAAAGAGATGTTGTACATGTTGTTCGGGGGCGACTCGAGACCTGGACCCGCCTCATTCGTCACGCCTGGGATGTAGTCCATCAGGGAGAGAGGATTGCGACCGTTCAGCGGAAGCTGGGTGATGGTTTTGTTGTCGATCACCGTGCCTCGGTCGGCTTTCTCCGTATCGAGCCCCACCTTATAGCTTTCGCTGTTGACCGTTACCACCTGGTTCTGCGTGCCGATCTCCAGCATGAAGTTTGCAGTGAGCGTCTGCGAGATGGTCAGCACAACAGGCGGATACACCATCCTCTTAAAACCTTGCGCCTCGACGGAAACTTCGACCCGCTGCCCCGGATGCAGATAAGGAACGGAATAAACACCCTCTGCGTTCGTCCTGACCGTCTGCACCTCGTTTGTATCGAGATTCCTGACCGAGACATTCGCGTTGGGGATAACGGCTTTCGAGGAATCTGAAACGACTCCGGTGATGGTGGCTCGGAACTCCTGTGCCCGGGAAATCCGAGGACAACAAATCGCGATCCAAGCGATCAAGGTGAGAAACAAATAGCGTCGTGACATTCGGTTACGCCTCCAAAGTTGTTCCGCTCCGGCTTGCACAACGAGATGTCCGAAACGCCATGGCATCGTATGAGCGACCATTTCCGACATTCGAGAGCTTTATATTTATTAGCTTTCAAAGCGTTTCGCTTCGAAAACTTTAGGAATCGATATATAGGTATTTCAATCATTGCTGTCAACGAAAATATTGGTAATCACCATATCACTTCGATCAGTATGCGTCAGCGCGCTAGAGCTGCTCCCAGGGACAGGAAGTCCTGACGCCGGGAGCGGCCACTTCTGAAAGCAGAAGATGACAAATATGCAATAAATGGCGTGCATATCAGAGTTTTTCAGAGTTCTACCGAACGCACATCGGCGAAGTCGCGGCGCTTCAAGGAGATACAAGACATAGCATGATGGGGGTGCGGCAGAGCCACTTACGATAAATCGCTTTTACTTTCGACAAACACATGAAAGATAGAAATGAGCCTGAAAGCTGTCATTCAGCAGAAAAATAGAGCCCCACAGAACCGGCACTCTGCGCATGGAAAGGGTGCCTATCGTTATTCCCTGCTCAGACTGTGAATTTGACTGCAACCTGCACCATTCCTGACGCAGTGTTCTCACCCTGATTATTACTGCCGCTCGACGAGCTATCTTCATCGTCGATCATCGTTATCGCGAGTCAGCTGCCGATATGCGTGATATTGGTGAGCGACCCTCTTTTCGTCAGCCGCGACGGCAAGAGAGAAGATCCGCGGACAATACATAGCGATAAGTGGCAACGAAGTTATGACATATCTCAAAGGAAGATATACCGCGGCGCAGATAATAGCCATAGGGATAGATCTGTTTCTGGAGATTCGAGCCATCATCGACTGATTTACCATCGGTATAACTGGCATCGAACATGTAGCAGCGTCCGGTGTGCTTCGCCGCGGCATAAACATTGCACTCGCCAAATGGTCCGCAGATTGCCGAGCCTGGAACAACTTCGCTACGACAGTATTCGGTCTGGCGTGGCGTTCGATAGTGCCGAGCGAAAACAAATTGAACACCACAGATTCAATTCCCCGCGACGAGGAGCATCGTGGCAGAATTTCTGCGCTTGAGGTGGATGTGCTTTGCATTTTGTATGAGCACATGAGACGCAGGAATCATTACGTCCTTAAAGCAGTTATTGCGGCGACGTCATAGCGCTCTCATCCGCATCCTGAACATCACCGCCTGGATCGCAATTTGCACGATCTAAGCAATCAAGCAGCAATGTGTAAATGCTGCTGAAAAGCTTGTGCAGGCAGGTCTTAGCTGCAGTTTGCTTTTAAGCTCCCCATAAAAACGAAGCCGTCCTGTAATCACTCTGCAGAGAACCTGCGTCTGAAAGAGGTACACAACACGCACGACGATGTGCGCGGATAAAGATATGCAGAATATGCGCAGTCAATCGATCGAAGGCATTCTACGTATGGACAGCAGAGGTTCGGCACTCCTAGCTAGCGTGCCGTCGCTTCTGGGGATCGGCATTCTTTGCTGTATCGTTCTCGCCTGTCCTGAAGTTTGGAAAGTGAAGGCACATCTCAGTGAAAAGAGAGCGATTTCCGGCGTAGTCATGGATGCAGGCTCCCATCGGCCCCTGGGAGGAGCACTGGTTTGGATTGAAGAGGAAAAGAACAGGACGGTATCTACAGATTCTTCCGGTCTCTTTGCGCTTTTCCCTAATAACGCCGCTCACTTCGGGCAAACCGTTACTGTTCATGCTAAGGAACCGGGCTATCAGGATGAACGGTTGCAGATCAAAATTGGAAAGCCTTCCCATCCATTTTCACTGCAGTTGCCTGACGACAACGCGGCATACAGCTTCCTACGTAGTCCGCAGTATGAGAATGCGTCTGGTGTACATACAAACCAAGCCCTGATCTGCCATCTTGATGGCGAGTCTCCAGCTGGTGGTGTTCCGTGGAAAAAAGAGGATGCCTGCTATATCCCACGCGTCGAAGACCTGGATACGACGTATAGAGAAGGCTCGATGAGTTCATCAAAAGGAGGTGTCTATTCTCCGATGAAGCTCGCCGATCTCCCGCCTGGTATTGAGATGAGGATATCCGGTTATCACGATTGGGCCATAAGCGATGTCCAACTTACCCATCACCAACTTTCATTCTTCACGCACTGTGAACCAGAGATATCTCCCGGGCCAGGATGCTCTGTACGTGTCGAAGTAATTGCCCATTACAAGACGAGTCCGCAGAACTGAAACCGCTCACATCGCAGCGCTTCCCTGGATTGCACACGCAAAGCCGAGCAGAGCAAGCAGGTGCTGCTCGGCTGTCCAAAATACGTACATTTTCCAACTGTCGAGACTCAGGTCCAAATTTGCCGATGACTACACAAGAGCTCTTCACCTCTGAAACTGCTTATCCCACATATTCCGAAGATATGTCTTGCCCCAGCACTGTTCCCCTTGAACTCGCGACAGCGAAGCGGCATTCGGTCCCACTCCATCTCCCGATCGCTTCGTCGGCCTATCGGCTTATCAAGCCAACGATCGAGTTCGTTCTGATCATGTTGGCGCTTCCCTTCCTGCTACCACTGTGTCTGTGCATTGCGGTGCTGGTAGGAGCAAGTTCGCGCGGTCCGGTGTTCTATCGGCATCGCCGTCTGGGTCAGTTTCAACGGCCGATTTTTGTGTGGAAGTTCCGCACCATGTATCAGGATGGGGACCGTGTGCTCGAGCAATATCTGGATGCCAATGCCGAGGCAAGACAGGAATGGCTCACCAACCGGAAGCTGAAATGGGATCCACGGATCACTCCCATCGGACGGATTCTTCGTTCCACGAGCCTGGACGAAATCCCCCAATTGCTGAATGTACTTTGTGGCGAGATGAGCATTGTCGGGCCGCGCCCCATCGTACACGAAGAAATGAGCAAGTACGGAATGTACCTGCAGATGTTCTCGTATGCCGTTCCTGGTATTACGGGGCTGTGGCAGGTTTCCGGCCGCTGCGATCTCAGCTATGAAGAGCGCGTACAGCTGGACGTGCACTATGTGACTCGCTGGAATCTTTGGATGGAAACGAAGATTCTCCTGAAAACTCTCTTCGTCATGATTCATCGCGAGGGAGCCTATTAGTGCTAGCCTGCGCTCCTGGGTGTGCTTCCTCCAGAAGCTCAAAAATCAGCTGGCTCTGCACCTGCTTCTTCAGACATTCGGCTGCTGCTGCGAGCAAACGCTTGCATGGCGGGTGACTTTTAGCTCCTATCCTGCTTCGCATGCATTCACTCTTCGAAGCAGGCCCCTATTCTTCCAAAAATAAAGCGTTCTTCGTGTAATCAATTCTGCTCATTTATGCGACTCATACTCCAGTACGCCGTTGACCAAAGCGCTGCCCGTCATGAACCCACTCGGCGGGCAGCATCTTTTCGATATGGCTGCGATGGATGAACGAATCTCAGCAGTAGTCGCCACCGAGATCCCGGCTCAGCAATAGCTGCCCAGGGCGGAGGAACGCAGGCACGATGGGCGCATATGCACGCACCGAATATATAGACCTGGCTCCTCACGGTGAAATAGAATCACCCTTTGTGGAAACCACCCAACCCGCCAGCGAACTCGACGACATCGACGGGCTGGTCAGGACCTATCGGGCTCAGATTCTGCGATTTGTTACTTTTTCGACGGGTGACCCTGACCTGGCTGAGACTATTACGCAGGATACGTTGCTACGGGCATATTTGGGGCGGAAGAGTTTTCGCGGTGATTGCAGTGTGAAAACCTGGCTTACCGGCATCGCCATTAACCTGACTCGTGACCATATGCGGTCGGCCAAGTACAAGTTCTGGAAGCAGGCTAAGGCGACTGCAATCGATGTGCACGAGATGGCATCGTTTCTTCCATCCGCGGGATCAAGCCCTGAGCATCAGGTATTAGCGAAGGAGAAGATTGGCCAGCTGTCAAAGGTACTTGCGACCCTTTCCCCAAAACAGCGGACCGTATTTTTGATGAGATTTTCTCAGGACATTCCGGTAGCGGAGATCAGCCAAATGCTGGGGATGCAGATGCACACCGTGAGGACACACCTGCATCGTGCTCTCCATGCAGTCCGCAGCCAGCTTGGAGCGAAGATATGACGACAGACATGTTCGCCCACCTGACGGAAGAAGAGCTCCATGACGCTCTGATCGATCTGAACTCCGCCGAGACAGCTCGTCACCTCGCCCTCTGCGCAATGTGCCGCAGCAAGCTGGAGGTATTTCAGGCCGACATGGAAGCATTCAATACGGCATCGCTGGCCTGGAGCGAAGCACGGTCGATCACCACACCCATGATCGAGTTGCCCAGAAGAAAGCAGCACGGATTGTTTCCCGGAGCCGCATGGACACTAGCAACACTCATGCTGGTGACAGGCATCGTGACATTACGCTATGACCATCTATCCTTAAGGCGTGCCCACGTCGGAAATACGGCAGCGCAGGATAATGATTCGCAAATTGCGCAAGATAACGATCTCTTACAAGCTGTAGATAGTGCAATCAACGCAGACGATGTATCGCCCATGCGTGAGTACAATGTCCCCACGGGCCATCAGCCACACGCAGGCAATGACAGGAGTACCTACTAAGAACTATGTGCACTCGTTGGTTGAGAACTGCCTGTCTAAATCTTAGTCTTCTGGTCGCCGCGTCTGGAGCCGCTTACGCGCAGGCCGGTGGTCCAGGAGGTCCTGGCGGCCCGGGGGGTCCAAGAAATTCGAACGGGCCTGGTGGCCCGACGCCTCCAGCGACTTCGCCACAAGCATCGGCATCCATGACCGGCAACAGCACCGCCAGCGGCAGCTCATCCGGAAGTGGCGTGCAGTTCGGACCACCTCGGCGCTGGTGGGATGATAAATCGGCGATGAAGACGGTTGGCATCAGCAGCGAACAGAAGAAAAACATGGATGCGATTTTCGATGCCAATAAGCCCGCTATTCTGTCGAGCTATCAGAGCTTCCTGAAAGAGCAATCCAAGCTGTCGGCTATCAGCAAAAATTCGCAGGCAGACAAGGCCAGTCTCTTCGCACAGATCGATGCTGTAAATCAGGCGCGTGCCTCGCTGCAAAAGACAGTCGCACAAATGTATTTGGAAATTCGGCAGGTGATGAGCTCGCAGCAGATCGAGAAGCTCGAAAAGCTTCAGTAAGCAGGCGTCTTCACCTGGCTTGGCGAGCCTTTATCGATGGAACGCTGCTTGAGCCGGCCGTGGTATGAAGCCCATTACGGCTGGTCCGCTCCAAGGCCTGCAGCTTCACGAAGTGCCCGATCTATCATCGAGAGCTTCTTCCCGCCTCTTGGACTGCGTAACACATAGGTCACGCCGATCGAAACCGTATCGAGGTCTCTCCTCAGGCTACGGTTATAGTATCCAGTCAGCGTGAAGTGGCTTTGCAGTGGGATCCCAAACGATGTGGTGAATCCATTGTCTTCGCTCGCGCCATTGCTATAGGTCACGGTCTTCGACGGTCCCTTGCCGCCCGCTGGACCACCGACGGTATAAACCGTCTGGCCTCCCAGCGGTAATTGCTCATACGCTACGGACTCAATGTAATTGTGACCGTAGATCCAGAGGATCGCGCCGGCATTAAAGTGCGCCAGCGGCCCGACAGAGCTGTAATCCTTGGTGACAAGATTGTTTACCAGGTTTGAAGAGTCGCCTGCGCCCAGATCGACCAGAAATCCGGCTCGCCGAATATAGCGCTCCATGTGATTGTCGAGGTCGAAGGTTACGTGACCGGTACCGAGACCTTCTGGGCGATCTCCTGTGGGCGCAGTCAGTGATGCTGTTACCGTATCCGTAAAAATGGACGGTCGCCACGTAGCATGGAAGTCGATCAGCGTATCCCCTACATCAAATTTCTCCAGCACCTCTCCCTGGCTACTCTCAGAATTGTTGTGCAAATTTGCCACGGAGAGGTGTAGGTAAAGAGGGGTGCTGGCATCCACCGAGTAGCGATGCAAGAAGCTGTAACTCACCGCAGGCGTAACAAGCTGATACCAGCTCTGCGAAGAAGTATGAACACCAGAATACGTAAAACCAGCGTTTAACCCGGCAAAACGCGCACTAACGCCAGGCACCCGCGGTACAAGGTCTGAAACTTCAGAACCAGGCCGTATGGTTGCAGATTGCTGGGGACTCTGCTGCGCTTCCGCAGCGAGGCAGGCTGCCAGCCAAAAAGCTACACAGAATATGCGATATGAACTCGGTGGCACCCCTCGAAAAGCTCCAGTATTTCCAATGGTATCAATGAAGTCCAAAACCTACAGTATTCTCGCAGTGTGAAGCATTTTTTTCTGCGCAATCAAACGACTGTACGGCTTGCAGTCCTTCTCTTGTTGCTGGCTGTTTTTTTTAACCGGCCACTTCATGCAGAGCTCTCCTGCACTCAGGCAACCGTTGTCGCATCGCCTACAGCCAATTCTGTAGAGGCGAAAGCCGTATCCGTACTTCGCGAGGAAGAAGCCAAACGAACCGGGGTTGAATGGCCATTGAATGCACATCAGGAAATCGCAACCGTCAATATCATTGTCGGATTGCGCGGGGAGATCCCTTCCCTTCTTGCGTCTCCATGGCGAGATGCATGGCAGTCACTCTCGCCTTCTTCATCGACGCATGAGCCTGAGGGATTTTCGATCGAGACGCTTCACCGTACCTCTTCTACGACCATCGTCATTGCGGGCAATGATCCACGCGGTGTTCTTTTCGGAGTGGGATACCTATTACGCAAGCTGGAAATGGAACATGGTCGCGCTACTCTTGCTGCGGATTTGCACGTCACTACCGCTCCTGATTCTCCTGTGCGCGGAATTCAGATCGGTTATCGGCGCAAAAACAATACCTATGATGCATGGACTGTTGCGCAATTCGATCAGCAGACACGAGACCTCGCCATCTTCGGTAACAACACTATCCAGGTCATTGCGCCGGACTCAGATGATGCTGCAACCAGTCCGCTTTACCCCACTCCAGCGTTGGAAACTCTTATCGGCATCTGCAAATCAACAATCGCCTATGGCCTGGATTTCGATCTCTACTACCCAGAAATGGCCAAGGATTATTCCAATCCGATGCAGGTCGATGCCGAGCTCAAAAAAGCTGAGGCTCTCTTCCGCGCACTTCCACATATTGACGCGCTCTATATCCCAGGCGGTGATCCTGGCCACACAGAGCCGAAATATCTTCTTCCTGTCGTTGAAAAAGAAGCCTCGATATTACATAAATATCATCCGAAAGCCACGGTGTGGCTCTCAGCTCAGGGCTTCAGCGCTGCCTGGTACAGCGAGTTTTACTCCCTGCTAAAAACGCAGCAACCCGACTTCATAACCGGTTTTTTTGTCGGACCACAATCACGCGATAGCTTTGCTCTGCAGCGAGCGATGATTCCTGCCCGCTATCCGCTCCAGGCCTATCCTGATATTGGCCACGTGATGCATGCGCAGTTTGCTCTCCCCGCATGGGATCCGGCCTTTGCGTTTTCAGAGGGGCGCGAACCTATCGATCCTCGTCCATTAGGGGAGAAAGAAATCTATCGCACCTTCGCTCCCCTGCATCATGGGTTCATTGCGTACAGTGAAGGCGTCAACGATGACGTGAACAAAGTTCTCTGGGATCAGTTGGGATGGTCGTCTTCCGCTGATCCGATGCAAACCTTGCGTGACTATAGCCGCTATTTTCTTGGACCGCATATCGGTAAACTGAACAGCGATGCCTTCGCCCGTGGCCTTATGGATCTTGAGCAGAACTGGAATGGTCCGCTTCTGACCCACTCCAGCGTTGACTCCACCCTGCTTGATTTTTCAACCATGGAAGAAGAGGCCAGCGATGCTCAGAAGCAAAACTGGCGCTTCGAGCTTGCCCTCTATCGAGCGTATTACGATGCATATATCCACGCACGACTCATCGATGCAACCGATCGCGAGGAGCGCGCCATGGCTGCCATTCGAACTGCTCCCAGCATCGGGTCTGCCGAGGCCATCCGTGAGGCTCGCGAAGCATTGATGTCTATGCCTGTAGCTGCGGATTTACAGAAGCGCATCTTCTCACTCGCCGATGCCCTCTTTCATCACGTTGGAATACAGCTCAGTGTGCAGAAGTATGGAGCCTCAAACATTGAGCGAGGCGCGAACCTCGATCGTATCGATGTCGACCTGAATGATCGGGCTTGGCTGACGCAACGATACGACAGTATCTCCAGGCTTGCGACAGAATCGGAACGTCAGGCAGAGCTGGTAAAGCTACTGCACTATGAAGATCCCGGCCCTGGTGGTTATTATGATGATCTCGGCGATCCCACCCATGAGCCGCATCTCGTCTTAAGCTCTAGCTCTAGCTCTAGCTCTAGCTCTAACTCTAACTCAAGTCCGGACCCTCAACTTTATACCACCACCGTAAACGGTATTGCAGATAAGATTCCTGACGACGGCCTGCGCATCTCAACTCTTACGTATGCTGAGACTCTTTATGACAAGCCGTTGGAGATGCGATATCAGAACCTTGACCCGAAAGAGCATTACCATCTTCGCGTGACCTATGGCGGCGAGGATTACACATTGCCAATCCGCCTTGTCGCAAACGATACTGTAGAAATTCATGCACCCCTGCTGCGAAAGCACAACCCCGAAATCCTGGAGTTCGATATTCCGGACTCGGCTATCGCAGATGGGACGCTTGATCTGAAGTGGACTCGTCCAGCCGGCATTGGCGGTGGAGGACGTGGACTTCAAGTAGCGGAAGTCTGGTTGATTCCAGAGCACTGAACCACTTTCCGGGATTACAGGATTCAACGGATAAGAAAGGCCGAGCGCCGATAACAGTCTGCTTTGGTACGGTGATTACTCTTTATCACTGGATAACCTCTGCAGCAAGGCCAGCGGAATACGCTCTAGCGGGAGCACCTCGTCCACTCCACCGAGCTTGATGGCTTCGTTCGGCATACCGAAGACCACGCTGGTTGCCTCATCTTGAGCCATGTTGAAAGCTCCGCTCTGTTTCATCTCCAGCATGCCGCGAGCGCCATCGCCTCCCATCCCGGTAAGCATCACACCCAGAACATTGCGACCAAGCTCGCGCGCACAAGAGGAAAACAGAACATCCACGGAAGGCAGATGGCGATTGACTCGCTCACCACGATAGACGTGTACGCCGTATTCCATCCCTTTGCGGATGACCGCCATGTGGTGCCCCCCTGGAGCGATCAGTGCGTGTCCAGGAAGAATTCTGTCGCGATCTTCAGCCTCTTTCACCCTTATCCGGCAAAGCGAATTCAGTCGCGCAGCAAATTGCTGCGTGTAAGCCTCGGGCATGTGTTGCACAATGACGATCCCAGGAAAGTCCGCGGGAAGAACAGTGAGCACTTCACGCAATGCCTCTGTGCCGCCAGTGCTTGCACCGATAGCGACAACTTTGTGCGTAGCTGTAAATTGCGGCGTCGACTTTGCCGTCAATGACACGGGAAGCGGCGCCGGTGTCTGCCGAATGCGTACCCTTGCGCGCGCAGCCGCTTTTACTCGCGTGATAATCTCTTCGCTCTGCTGCAACGTTCCAGCCGAAACATCGAGCTTCGGCTTGGCGACGTAGTCGATTGCTCCCAGGCTCAGTGCGCGAAGCGTCACATCTGCGCCTTTTTCTGTCAGAGTAGAGATCATCACGACGGGCATGGGGTGTCCACGCATCAATTTTTCAAGAAACGTCAGTCCATCCATGCGCGGCATTTCTACATCCAGGGTAAGTACATCCGGATGGAGCGCTTTAATCTTTTCACGCGCCACATAAGGATCGCTTGCGACCCCTATCACCTCGATATCTGGATCCGACGAGAGGATCTGCGTAAGGATCTGGCGCATGAGCGCGGAATCATCGACGATAAGAACCTTATAGGGTGGTGGCATAGATTGCATCCTCTGCAGTTAAAAGAGAGTGATATCGCCAGTCGCATCTTCCTCGCCTCGGTGTGCGATGCGATAACTTTCTTCCTCGTGGACGATTTTCTGCAGGCGAGAGCCGTCGGCTGTACGAACCAGAGTTCTGCCTGTATCCGTGCGAAAGCTTACCTGCAACGCCTGTGTACCGCCCAGCCGATGCCCAAGAAGCGGAATGCCTTCCGTGGCCAGGAACTCACGAACGAACGCGGCATTCATCTCTCCAACACTCGGCCGCTGCAACACGTGCAGGACATTTGCCGCACCGAAGGCCTTTGCCTCGAGACGGCTTCTCAGAGCGCCGCGTTTCATCGTTTCGTTGATTAGCAGCTCCATTGCATGCACACCAAAGCGAGTTTCATGGGCTTCGCTCGAGCTCCACGGTAGAAGAATGTGATTCATTCCTCCGACCTGCGAGACTGGATCGCGAAGACAGACAGCAACGCATGATCCGAGAAGTGTCTGCAAAATGAGGGGCTCACTGCTGGCATACACTTCGCCGATGTAGATGCGGTGATGGGCCTTGAGCTGCAGATGCTCCATGATCGATGAGCGGTGCGCTCCAGGGGATGCGCTCCGGCCATGTGCTCTTCCGTGATGGCTCGCGTGTTTTTTCACTCAGGCCGTTCGCGCAGTTGAAAGATGGTGTGGTTTAGCGGGTGGATCTGGTCGTGCAGCCAGGGGACATGTTCCGAATGGCCAAGAATCAAATATCCGCGTGGCTCGAGCAGCTGCAGCATGCGGCGAAGAAAGACATCCTGCGTCTGCTGATTGAAATAGATCAATGCATTGCGGAAGAAGATTACGTGAAAGCGGCCGCTGAGCGGCCATGGCTTATCCATCAGATTGATGCGTTCAAAGTGGAGAAGTTTTCGTATATCGGGCCTGATCTTGACATAGCCTGCCATCTCCCCCTTTCCACGCAGAAAGTATCTTTTGAGCAGAGCTGCAGGCACCCCATCGAGCAAATCGTCGCGATACACTCCGCGTGATGCCTTATCGAGAACCGTAGTGTCGATGTCAGAGGCGACGATCTCAAGTTTCCACGAAGCTATTGCCGCTGCATATTCCGTCGTTGCGCTTGTATCGCCAGTCAAACGCCCCACCGAATCTCCTCCGCTTAAGGCTTCGCAGAGGCTCATGGCGATCGAGTATGGTTCCTCGCCGGTAGAGCAGGCCGCACTCCAGATGCGGATCGATTTCGATTGCCCATTGCGCGCCGCCTTTGTCCGCTCCGGAACCAGCACGTCATGCAGAAACTCGAAGTGGTGCATCTCGCGAAAAAAGGATGTTTTATTGGTCGTGACGCAGTTAATCAGCTCTCCGATCTCCAATGCGTCGCCAGAGCGTTCGAGATAGTCGTAGTACTCGGAAAAACTGCTCAACCCATGATGACGAAGCCTGCGTGTAAGGCGCGACGCAAGCATCACATTCTTCCCGTCACGCAGCCATATACCGGTTTGATGATGAATCAGTTCGCGGAAGCGTTTGAAGTCCCGCTGATCCATGGTGAGCATAGAACCCTCATTACGCCGGCATAAGAAAGTGGAGCAGACCGCCACTCGACGGTCTGCTGCCTCCCAAAGAGAAGATCCTGCAAGAGCGACAGTGGCTAGAATTCCTCGAAGCTATCGTCTCCTCCGCCATGTGCGCTCATGGCTAACTCAGGCTGACGCGCATGTGTACCTGCCATGGATGGCGAAGGACGGTGCGCGGCGGAGGGTCGCGCATGGGAAAAGCTGCCCGTTGTTTTCTTGATCAATGTGGAAGGCTTGCGCGACGCAGATTTTATTTTTGCCGGTGTCGACACAGCAGCTCCGGTTTCTGTTCCGAGCTTAAAGGCGCTTACAGTCTTCATCAGCTGAGATGCCTGCTCGGAGAGTGTCTGCGCAGTAGAAGAAAGCTCTTCGGTCTGCGCGGAGTTAGCCTGCGTCACCTGATCCATCTGCGTCATCGCAGTATTTACCTGCTCAACGCCAGTGCTTTGTTCCGCCGAAGCGATAGCGATCTCTCCGACAATATCCGTGACGCGCTTGACCGAAGTGACGATACCTTGCAGCGTCTCTCCAGAACGATTCACCAGCTCTGAACCGCGTTCCACCTTGCGCCGTGAATCTTCAATCAGGCCCTTGATCTCCTTGGCTGCACCGGCACTGCGTTGGGCGAGGCTGCGCACCTCGGTGGCCACCACGGCAAACCCTCTTCCCTGCTCACCGGCCCGTGCCGCCTCCACTGCAGCGTTGACGGCCAGGAGGTTTGTCTGGAAAGCGATCTCATCAATCGTGGAAATGATGTCGGAGATTTTCGCGGAGGCAAGGTTGATCTCTTCCATCGCAGCAACCGCACTTGAAACAACTTCCTGTCCTTGTACGGCAGCATCTTTTGATCCGGAGGCCAACTGGCTGGCCTGGCGGGCATTGTCCGCACTTTGGCGAACGGTCGCGGTGATCTCTTCGAGACTTGCTGACGTCTCCTCCAGGCTTGCAGCCTGCTCCTGCGCACCACTGGCGATGGAGGCTGTGGCCGACGCCAGTTCGGTAGCCGCAGAATTGGTGTTATCCGCGCTGTCCCACACGCTTTGTAGTGTTGTGCGCAGCTTGCCGACAGCGGTATTGAGCGCCTCTGCCATGCGCCCGATTTCATCCTTGCTGTCGATATTCAGGCTTGCGGTCAGATCGCCGGTAGCAACCAGCTCGAGTGATTCCACAGCCATGGCTATCGGACCGGAAATACTGCGAATGATCATCATCGAGACAATGATCGCAAGAACAATGGCCAATGTCAGGCCAACGATAAGACCATGGATGGTAGATCCTACTGCATCTCGAACGACTTTTAATCCCTCGACCGATCCCTTGTTATCGAAATCGACTACAGCCTGAAGATCGTCATCGTAGTTAGTCAGATAGACCTGGAGATCTCCGTCAATCATCTGCTGCGCTTTGGCATTACCTTGCGGGGTGTTGAGCCGGCTCAGCTGGCGGATCTGCTCGAACTTATCGTTGAAAGCGGCACGGTCCTCTTTGGCCTTTTCGTACAGCTTCCGTTCTGCATCTTCGCTGGGCAGAGCTTCGTATGCACGATAGGCGTCGTCGTTTTGATCGCGCAAGGCCTTGATCTGCGATTCGATCTCCGTCATCTCTGCATCGCTGGTGCTGCCAGCATGTTTCAACAGCAGCTGCACCTCATGCTGCGTGCGAGTCTGTATGTCACTCAGTGCGGCGGCCGAGGGAACATAATCACCATCCACGATGTCTGCCCGCTGACCGATGTTCATCACACGATTGATCGCAAACACGCTCATCAGCACGCTGATCAGGATCACTACGGCAAAAGCCAGCGTGATTCTGGTTCTGATTCTGAGGTTGTTCATCATGCTCCCGTCTCACTTTCCTTTGCACCTTCCGATGCCGGATATTGTTTTCTTACCTGCTCCTATTGCTTCAGGCATGCATGCCTGGCAGATTCAGGCTGGCAATGCCTGCCACATCCACGATGGGCGCCACGCAGCCGTCGCCCAGGATCGTGGCGCCCATCAATCCACCCACTTTGCGAAGGTTCTTTTCGAGGCTCTTGACGACGACCTGCTGCTGACCAAGCAGCTCTTCCACGACCAGCCCAACCTTCTTATGGCCGGCCTCTACTACGACCACCAGCTCGCGCTCGGAAGTGCTCACGCTTGAACTATCTGTTACCAACCCTAGAAAATGCCTGACACGAAGCAGTGGAATCGATTCTTCGCGTATGACCACTACTTCTCCCCGCCTGGCGATCTCAACGATCTGCGAACTCTCGGGAGCGACGGTTTCAACCACGGCAAGGAGTGGAAGGACAAGCGTGCGATCGGCAACCCGTACAAGAAGCCCTTCCAGAATGGCGAGGGTGAGTGGCAATTCCACAGACACGATGGACCCCATGCCCAATTCGCTGCGCACAGTCACAGTGCCGTTCAACTGCTCGACATTGCGTTTCACCACATCCATGCCTACACCACGCCCGGAAAGATCGCTGACTGCGTCGCGTGTCGAAAATCCGGCCGCGAAAATCAACATGCGCAGCTCATCGTTATTCAGCTGGGCGTCCGGTGCGATCAGGCCGCGCTCGATGGCTTTCCGGCGCACACGCTGTACATCGATGCCGGCTCCGTCGTCGGCAATTTCAATCACAATGCGACCGGAGCGGTGAAAGGCTCGCAGCGTAATGACACCTTCCTCGGGCTTGCCGCTGGCGCGCCGTACCTCAGGCATCTCAATGCCATGATCTGCGGCATTGCGTACCAGATGCGTGAGGGGGTCGCTGAGCAGCTCCAGCATGCTTTTGTCGATCTCGGTCTCTTCGCCTTCGGTTTCAAGGCGGATACGCTTTCCAGTACTGCGAGCGATGTCATAGACCGTGCGCATATAACGCTGGAAGAGCGGTCCAACCGGAAGCATGCGCACGCCCATCACGCGCTCGTGCAGTTCGCGTGTGTTCCGCTCCATCGCTGCCACGGCATCCCGCAGCTTCGGCAAGCAGTCGGGAGTAAATTCCTCTACGATCTGCGCAGTCATAACCTGGGCAATCACGAGCTCACCGACGAGATCGATCAGACGATCCACCTTGCTGGTCTCGACCCGTATCGACCCGGACTCGGCCGACGCCGATGCGCGCCGTCCCGGCTGCTCGCGCAGGGCAGGTTCCGTTTTCGCAAGTGGGGGCACTGGAGAAACGGGTGCCAGCGCATGATCCGCTGCCATGGCTATGTTCTCTGCATCTACCTTGGGCTCGATTTCAAGGCGCACAATCTGAATTTCAGCCAAGTGCTCGACAAATTCGAAGACCTCGCGCACCTCAGCCTCGCTGTGCGAAGTGACTAACTCAATCGTCCACCAGAGATAACAGAGCGAAGGATCGAGCGAGCTCAGAGCCGGTAGTCGATCGACATGGAGTTCGCAGGTACTTACCGTGCCCAGCGCAGCCAGGTCCCGTAACTGCAGCAGGGGGTTATTGCCGGTCAGGAACATATCCGCATGGGGGCGGAATTCGACACGGTAGATCGTCAGATCACCCGCATTTACGGGACTGAGTTCCGACTTTTCCTGCTCATCTGAAACAGCCATGCCACACAACTGCTCAAAGCGCTGACGCAGGGCTTCTGCCTCCGGTGAAAGTACGGCCTCGGGTTCGGAACCGAGCAGCGCGCGCAGCACATCGACGGACTTGAGCAGGAGGTCGATCACCTCGTCGGTCGCCTGCATCTCGGAAGAGCGTAACTTGTCGAGCATGCTTTCCAGAGCATGCGTAAAACGAACCAGCGCGTTCAGCCCAAACGATCCTGCGCCACCTTTAATCGAGTGAGCGGCGCGGAAGATCGCATTGAGCAGCTCAATATCCGATGGAGATGAGCGGAGAGCAAGCAGCTCGGACTCCATTGCCTCTACGTGCTCGGCGCTTTCCTGTAGATAAGTCTCGCGAAAATGGCTCAGATCGATCTTCATAGGGGACTCAGGGCAATACCTTGGCTACTGTGGCCAGCAGTTTTTCAGGCTCGAACGGCTTGACGATCCATCCGGTAGCTCCAGCGGCTTTGCCCTCTTCCTTTTTGGCGCCGAGGGTCTCCGTCGTGAGCATGAGGATAGGCTTGGTCTTCATATCGACACGTTTGCGCACGTTCTGAATCAGCGTGATGCCATCCATTACCGGCATATTCAAATCGGTAATGATCAGGTCGACGACAGCGCCCTGCAGTTTGTCGAGAGCGTCCTGGCCATGCTCGGCTTCCACCACATCGAAACCCGCCTGGCGCAGGGTGTATCCGACCATCTTCCGCATGGATACGGAATCATCCACGATGAGAATCTTCTTCATACTTCTCCTGTGCCGCCGGGCCATGCCGGCGCAGCTCTGTGCTTAGAAAAGCTCGACGTCGCCGCCGGAAACTGCCTCTACGCTCAGCCCTGAGAGCTCGCGCTCCTCATGCATGGTGTAAGCGCTGAATTCGCCTCCTGGATGCGCCACGCTCACAAAGCCGAACCGCGCAATCTCGTCGAAGCGACGGTCGAGAATTTCAAGATCTTCGATCACATGACCAATGCGCTGGCTCACCCGATCCTGAAACTGCATGCCGCGGATCGCTGAGCCGATCTCGCTGGCCAGCAGAGCACCATCGTCGGTCATATCGACGAGCATGGACTTCATTCCATCGTGTGCCCGGCGAAGATCTTCCAGAGAAGCATGAACCTCCCTGCGGCACTCCTCCACCCGTTCGTGACTGCGCTGATGCATGCGCTGCAGATCCGCGAGCGTGGACGCGGCGAGCGAGCGAAGTTCGGCGGCAAGATCGTCGACCAGCGCTGTCACCTTCTGCATCTTCTCCGTCTGTGAAGCGACCTCGACGGCAACCACAGCAAAGCCCGCGCCCTGCTCCCCGGCATGCGCGGCCTCAATGCGGGCATTGATGACCAGCATGCGATTTTCCTTCGAGATTTCTTCGAGCTGCTGGATCGAGGTGCGGATCGCGGCCGCCGATTCATCCATTTGCTGTACGCGTTCGACGGCGCGCTGCGAAACCTCACCTGCCTCCAGCGTCACATTCAAAATGCGCACCATCGTATCGCTGCAGTTCTGAATGAGCGTCTCGAAGCTGACGTTTTCCTGCCCACGATCGTCATCGGCAAGAAAGGACACCGCACGCGAAACCGTGGTCTTCGCCCGTGTAGCGATTCCCTGAAAGCTGTTGCACACCTCGAGAACGGAATGCTCGATCTGACTCGAGGTCTGACGAAGCTGCATGGACAAGGTGCCGAGCCGCTCGAGATACGGCTTCATCTGTGATTCCAGCCCGGGTACTGTAGCGACGGAAAGACCATTTTCATGTACCGTATCGGCACAGAGATCGTTCCTCATCCTCTCTCCTCCTGTGCGGATGCGGGCAGATGTTGCGCTGCGCCCGTGCTTTCGAGCCATTGGCCCAGGGCAGGCGATACGTTTCTCATCTGCAGCTGCAGGCCGCGTGCCGCCTGCTCGCCGGCAAGGGCCAGCAGAACCTGCAACGCGCTTGCATCGAGATTCGTCATCTCGGACAGGTCCACATCAAGATCACTGTTCCCGGCCAGGTCCAATACCTGCGTGTGCAACTCCTCGGTCGATCCATATGCAGAGAGCCGCAGGCTCGGTTTGGGTTCCAACACCTTCACCGGCGTCTCAGCCAGCATCGGCGCCTGCACCTCTACCGGCGTTTCCGGAGAAGAAGCACCGCTGCTGCTGGAAGTCTCTGCTTTCTTTTGTCGTCCACTTGCCCTGCCCATCGCTGGTACGGCTCCCTCTCTATGTCCCCTGCGCGAGTTCGTCCCCGCGTGCCTATGCTGGAGGCTTCGCACGCAGAAAAACACTTGCCCTGCGATGGGCTTATCGGCAAAGAACGAATTCTCACCAATCAGGCATGAGACACAGGTATGCGCAGCGATCTCATGCCTGACGAAAGGATGCCGATAGAACCATTGATGAGAAACGCAGTCCGGTAACAGGAAGGGACAAAACGCAGCCGATGACTTCTATGACACAACAGTCGGAACAGATGTCCACCCAGGAAGCTGCTGTAGCGGCCATCACTGCGGGCGCAGCTGGAGAGCAGGAGCAGACGCTGCAGTACCTCACGTTTACGCTCGACGATCATGACTACGGTCTCGAACTTTTCAAGATCCAGGAAATTCGCGGGTATGCGCCCATTACTCCCATCCCGAATCTGCCTCCGCACGTGCGCGGCGTGATGAACCTGCGCGGAACAGTGCTGCCGGTGATCGATCTGCGGATGAAGTTCCGGCTGCCTGCGATCGAATACAACAAGTTCACCGTCATTGTGATCGCCCTGGTCGAAGAGAAGGTGGTTGGGCTGCTGGTCGATGCGATCTCGGATGTGCTGCAGGTGTCTTCCTCCAGCATGCGCCCCGCGCCGGACTTTGGCACGGCTGTCGACACGCAATTCATCCATGGCGTTTTTCAGGCACGTGACCACCTGGTAGTGGCACTGAACCTCGAACGGCTGCTCACCGAGGGAGAACTGACACTGCCGGAGATGGTCCAGTAATTCCTCTGAACGCCTTCTCTCTGCCCACTAAGCCCAGTGGTGCTATGCCATCCCTGCCGGATGCGCTAAGCTGCATGAAGAGCCAGTTTCGACAGCAATCTGGCTCGTTTGCGGACAGAAACAACCCTGCAAACAATCCACCTTCTGCTCACGGTTGCCATGCAGGTTGTTTCATCCGTTCACGGTGTCTTCCATCATTTCGATCTTGCGCGTGAGCTAGAATCCCTAGGCCACCTGCAACGTATCTACTCCTCGTTTCCGTGGCGCCGCCTCGCCCGGGAAGGTGTCCCACGGGAGCGTGTACGTTCCTTCCCGTGGATTCATCCTGCACTGCTGGCTTTCGAGCGTAGAGTCTCTCTTCCCAAACCCGTATCGCAGACCCTTCACACGCGCAGCATGCAGATCTTCGACCAATGGGTTGCCGGGAAGATCGAGGACTGTGATGTTCTGGTTGCCTTGTCCGGATCAGGTCTCAAGACCGGCGCTGTGGTGCAATCGCGTGGCGGCCGTTATGTCTGCGATCGCGGCTCCTCGCATATCCGTTATCAGGACGCGGCTGTCACAGAGGAATATGCGCGGTGGGGATTTCCGCTCCGCGCCTGTGATCCTGCCATGGTGCGGCGAGAAGAGGCAGAGTATGAGCGCGCCGACCTGATTACCGTGCCTTCGGAATTTGCGCGGAGGACCTTCCTGGAAATGGGGATTGCCTCTGAGAAAGTAAAGAAGGTTCCCTATGGGGTAAGGCTTGATCGCTTCCGCAAAACCGGTTCCCCCCCGCAGGATCGTTTTGAGGTTCTCTTCGCCGGCACGGTAAGCCTGCGCAAGGGAGTGCCCTACTTGCTTGAGGCCTTTCAGCGCTTCCAGCACCCTAAGAAACGGCTCCGAATCGCAGGTCCGGTCGAGCCGGCAATGGTACAGACGCTTCGCCGGTTCGATCTCACCCATGTTGAAGTACTGGGGCGGCAGACTCAGCCGCAGCTTGCCGAGTTAATGAGCACCAGTCATGTGATGGTGCTCCCTTCGATTGAGGAAGGCCTGGCACTGGTGCAGGGACAGGCCTTGGCATGCGGCTGTCCGCTCATCAGTTCCGTGAATACCGGAGGCGAAGATCTGTTCACGGATGGCAAGGAAGGGTTTCTCGTACCCATACGCTCGCCAGAGACCATCCAGCGCTCGTTGGAAAAACTGGCGGATGCGCCGGGCTTACAAGGAGAGATGAGCGTGGCGGCACTGGAGCGTGTGACGTCGATCGGCGGATGGCGCGACTATGGACTGGCCTATGTTTCTGTCTTGAACGATCTCCTCCAAAAGCATTCCGAGAATATTCCTAGGTAGAGGGCAAAAACCTCCGTCTGAAGCGTGCCTGCAGTACTGCGCGTACCTCATGCAATCCGAATACGAAGTAAGCGGCTATCGTCGTGGCCAAAGTAACAAGCACGGCTACAGCAACGACTCTATTGAGCGGCCACTGCGCGGAGTGGAAGGCCGGCCATGCGGCGATACCGAAGGAAACAGCAAGCAGCCCGATCAGGCGAATCACCGGAGCCATGGAAATCTGCTCTGCCCCGGCAAAGAGCGCTACGTTGAGATGAAGGATGTAGACCAGCTGCGCTGCCTCTGCCGCCAGCCAGACAAGCAGGAAGCCCATCAGTCCGAAAGGATGAAGCAGAAAAGCCGCTGCTACCAGCATCAGGGCATACGTTACAAGCGTGAATTTGGAAAGCCGCTCATGTTCATTACTCGAGGACTGGAACTGGTACTTGTGCTCTTTGATACCCATGACTGCGGAGATCAGCGCCATCGCAAAGCAGAGCGAGGGGTCGTAAAGGCCTCTTTTGTGCAGCCAGACTGTAAAGAGGAATGGCGACAGCAGCATGATTCCTACACTGAATAACGGAATCAGCACCAGGACTACGCGTTCGGAGAGGTCGTAAAGGCGTTTCAGCTGAGGCCAATTCCTCTGCCCGACGAGATGCGTAATCTCCTGTCCGATTGAGAAGCTGATGACTGCAAGCGCCTGGCGTCCCATGGCAAACACGACGCGGGCAAGTGAGAAGACTGCGACGCTCGCCGGGCCCAGTGTTCTCTGCATCAGCAGAACCGGCCCTTGCCAGACCAGGAAGCTCGAAAGGGACAGCAATCCAAAGTGGCCGCTGGGCTTCAGCATTCTCACCGCTGTGCCCCAGCTTGCATTGCGAAGACGCGGCAGAAGCATTGGCGCATGCCATGCGATATCCACGACGACACAAACAGTGAACAGCACGATCGAGAGCAGCTGGGCAAGCGCCAGGATGGGAAAGCTGGCACGGAACCAGATGCAGGCAGCCAGCGCGAAGATGGAGATCAGCCGTTGTGCCTGCGACCAGTACGAGCCGCGATGCGCCTTGCCCACGACCATGAAACTGTTCGCAGTGATGCTCAGGATCATGTTGAGCAGAATCTGCAGCAGGAGCAGATAGAGCGTGAGCGAAGCATCGCGCGTACTGACATGATGCAGATGGAGCCAGCTGCCGATGGGCATGGCGAAAATACTCAGCCCGGCAAGGGAGACGATACCGATGATGCTGAGCAGAAGCAGCATGGCGCTGGCCTGGATATGCTGGGCCTCTTCTTTATCTCCGCGGTTGTAGCAGATCGTGGTCTGATTCGTAGCGTAGGTCTGAATGCCGTAATTGAGCGTATTGAGGTAGGTGACCGCCGCGCTCAGGGCAATCCACTCGCCATAGACCTCAAGACCGAGGGCATAACGATGGAGAAAAAACGGAGGGATAAGGAGCTGCGAGACGATGGTGACGCCCTGGCCCATGAAGAAGGCTGCGAGCATCTGCAGGATTCGCTTGAGGCTCATGAATGCCGTATTCCTGATGGCCGGGGATGCGGCCAGAAAAGCCGGAGAAAGAACCTTGGCCGGGACTACATCTTATAGCGGCCAAGATCTTCGTCGTTAAGATTTTCCAGCCATTTCCGGACATCCTGAGAGGACGCCTGTTCGGCAGGATTGGGAAGGACTTTCGCTGCCAGCAGCACGCTTTCATCGACGTAGATAGGGCAATCCGTACGCATGGCCAGGGCCAGGGCATCCGACGGACGCGCATCGAGAGCGATGATCTCGCCATTCTGCTCCATCCAGATGACCGCGTAGAAGGTGTCATCACGCAGTTCGGTCACAACCACACGCAGAACTTTAGCGTTCAGGCTGCGCACCAGCTCGCGGAGGAGATCGTGTGTCAGAGGACGCGTTGGCTGCGACTTTTCTATTTCGAGTGCGATGGCATTCGCCTCATAAAGGCCGACCCATATGGGCAGCAAGGTCTCACTGCCGGGATCCTTGAGCAGCACGATAGGCATGTGAGTCGAAGGATCGACCATCAGTCCGCGGATCTTCATCTCAATTTCCATCGATCGGTCCTCCCTTCTCCATGTGCCGCCATCTTAGAGCCCCATCGCCTCGCCGACCAGGCTATTGGGAAAACTCTGAGTCACCTTCACCTTCAAATAGCTTCCGATTGCCGGCAGGATCGTGGACCGGGTGGTGAAATTCAGGGTCTTATTCTGCGATGTGCGCCCGTTGACCTGTCCGCGTGCAGAGTTGTACCCCTCAACCATCACTTCTACTTCTTCTCCTACATGCTTGGCATAGTTGACCCGCTGCAGCTCGCGCTGGCGATCGAGAAGAATCTGCAGACGCTGCGATTTCTCTTCCTCGGGAATTGAGTCCGCCATCGTCACAGCCGGCGTATTCGGCCGCGGGGAGTACTTAAACGCGAAGACACCGTCATACTGCACGTCGGCCAGCATGTCGATCGTCTGCTCGAAGTCCTCCGGCGTCTCGCCCGGAAAGCCGACGATGATGTCGGTGGTCATGCTGATGGGGCGTCGCGCTGCCTTGATCCAGGCAATGCGCTCCAGATACCACTCCCGCGTATATTCGCGCTGCATCAGGTGCAGCACGCGCGAGGAACCGCTCTGTACCGGCAGATGCACGTGATCGCAGAGCGAAGGCACGGCATCGATTGCCTGGACGATGTCCTGTGTGAAGTCGCGCGGATGCGATGTCGTGAAGCGCACGCGCCGGATACCGGGAATCTCACCCACCGCCGCCAGCAGCTCCGCAAAGCTGCGCTTCCCTTCCTGATCACGATAGGAATTCACGTTCTGGCCGAGAAGCTGGATCTCGGTGTAGCCCTGGTCGGCCATGCGACGTGCCTCGGCAAGCACTGATGTCGAGGTACGGCTGCGCTCCTTGCCGCGGGTGTAGGGCACCACGCAATAGGCGCAGAACTTGTCGCAGCCCTCAATGATGGTGATGTAGCCACGATGCGGATTCGACCGCGCGGTGAACTCCGTCTCGAAAGTCTCTTCCGTCTGCCGGTCATCGAGACCGGTGATGCGGGTATTTCCCGCCTCGAGCTGGACCAGCATTTCCGGCAACTTATTGTAGGAAGCCGATCCGGAGACAAGCGAGACATAGGGAGCGCGCTCGAAGATCTTCTCGCCTTCCTGCTGCGCGACACAGCCGAGCACGCCGAAGCGCTTGCCCTGCCGATGGAGGCGCTTGTAATCATTCAGGCGATTAAAGACCTTCTGCTCGGCCTTATCGCGAATGGAGCAGGTGTTATAGAGGATGAGATCCGCATCCTCTTCATTTTCGACCTTGTCATATCCCTGCTGCACCAGCGTTCCGATGACTTTCTCCGAGTCATGGGCATTCATCTGGCAGCCGAAGGTTTCGATATAAAAGGTCCGATGCGGAGCTTCCGCATGGGTAGTCTTGTGCGGGGCTTCCGCCGGATTTTTGACTGCGTCTGTCACGCCCTTCAGTATAAAGCAGCAGGAGCAGCAGGCTTGTAACCGGTAGAGGCAGTAGAGCGTGCAGGCAGGAGGGTAGACCCCTGAATAAGCAGCAGGAAACAAACGATGGACTGCGTCCGCTGGCTCACGGCGCTGCGCATCACTGCTTCGGCTGCGGCAAGGCCAACCGGTCCGGGCTGCGGCTGAATTTTCTGGTGAGCGATGAGGGACTTATCGTCTGCCGGACAAAGATTCCTGCCCGTTTCGAAGGGCCTCCAGGCTATGTCCATGGCGGAGTGATCGCTACCCTGCTGGACGAAGCGATGAGCAAAGCCAACCGTGCGTGCAACGTTATCGCCATGACGCGGCACCTTGAAGTCGACTACCGCCGCCCGGTTCCTTTGCGTTCGACGATTGAAATCACTGCCCGCCACCTGAAGGCAGAAGGCCGTAAGCACTTTTGTGAAGCGGAGATCCGCCTCCATGGTGAAACCTTGGCTTCAGGAAAGGCCCTGTTTATCGCCGTAACGAAACAGTTCCTCCTCTCAAGGACGAAGGACTGAGGACGAGGCTGTACGCACCGGCAGGATATAAGGCCTGAGCGCCTCCCGCAGAGAATCCGTCCGTTTCTCGAAGCAAAACCAGAGAGTCTGCGCGTAAAGCAGGGCCATGGCAAAAATACCGAGTGCTAGAAGCAGTTGCTGAGCATCAGGCGCCAGCCGTATGCGTCCTGTTGCGCTGACCAGGAAAACGATCAGCGGCAGATGCACCAGATAGAGCGTGTAGGAAGAGCGGGAAAGCCAATGGGCAACGGTTTGATATGGCAGAGCCGCCTCTCCTTGAGCGCAGGAGAGGACGACATAAACCAATGCTGCCGTAAAGACCGTGAGTACCGCATCGGACGCGTGGAAATGCGTCTGCTTGCACCATGCCAGACAGAGCGCGAGCGCGACTGCGAAGCAAACTATCAGAGCTGTGCGAGAAAGAGGCTTCGCCACGGGGAGCCGGGGTAGGTAGTGAATCGCCGCCCCGGCAAGCCAGGCCAGAAAGTACACCGCAATGAATGGTCCGACGAACCAGAGAATCGCGGCAAGCACGATGCCATGCAACATACGGGCAGATATCCGCACTTTTGGCAAAAACGCCAGCAAAAGCAGCGGAAATGCGAGGTAGTACCAGAATTCGTTCGCAAGGCTCCACAAGGGACCGTTCGAGCCAAAGACGGGAACGAGAATTCCCTGCAGATAGAGATAGTTTCCGGCCAGCGTCGTCAGGTGGAGATGAGCTGCGACAGGAGTCGTCAATTCGTGGCTGCCAGAGCGGCCGCCATAAAGGCCGGCGCTCCCAAAGAGGTGCAGGCCGAGGAGATCGAACGCTCCGCCGAGCAACAGCGCAGGCAGCAGCACCATGTAAAGGCGGCTGAGCCTGTTCAGGAGATAACCCCGCCAGGACCAGCGGCCTGCGGAGAAGGATCGGAGTACGCTGCCGCCTACCAGGTAGCCGCTCAGTACAAAAAAGATCATCACCCACTGGTGACCCAGCCCGCTTGCAAGGTAGAGCAGCGTCAGTGCAGGATTGTGATGCGGCAGCGTGGAGTAATCCGCAAGCAGCGTGTCGCGCAGATGGTTTGCGCAGACACCGACCGCCGCAATGCCGCGCAGCGCATCGAGGTGGGCGGACGCGGCACCATGCGGAACGGTGAGATTCGGAACCAGGCGGCGATGAGACGGGGCTACAGAATCAGACATAAGCTACGTAGACGGCCAGCAGTCTCCGTAGCATGGCCCGTGGCTCCATTCTAGAGCCTGCGAGTCGGGCAAAGCCCCAACAAGCCGCCGCGAAACTGCTAAACTTGACCTTCCAAGTCAATTCGCACAGCGGGGCAAACCTGGCCTCCAACCAAGCCCACCCGCCCGCAATGAGAGAGGTTAGACAATGGCAGAGCAGGCAAACACGAACGGATATACGAACACCAGCCTCCGGCTGAAGGTGGGACTCGCCGAGATGCTGAAGGGCGGCGTGATCATGGACGTCATGGACGTCGAGCAGGCAAAGATCGCCGAGGCCGCCGGTGCCGTCGCCGTCATGGCGCTGGAGCGTGTGCCCGCGATGATCCGCGCCGAGGGCGGCGTGGCCCGCATGGCGAACCCCAAGCTGATCCGCGAAATTATCGCAGTCTCGTCCATCCCGGTGATGGCCAAGGCCCGTATCGGCCACTTCGCCGAAGCGCAGATTCTGCAGCAACTCGGCGTCGATTTCATCGACGAGAGCGAAGTGCTGACCATGGCGGATGAGGTTCACCACATCGACAAGCACGCCTTCAAGACGCCCTTTGTCTGCGGCGCGCGCGACCTGGGTGAGGCCCTGCGCCGTATCGCCGAAGGCGCGGCCATGATCCGCACCAAGGGCGAAGCCGGCACCGGCGACGTGATTCACGCGGTCAAGCACATGCGCCAGATCGTGCAGGAGATGAAGCAGCTGACCGTGCTGAGCGACCAGGAGCTCTACCTGGCGGCCAAGAACCATCGCGCCCCCTACGAACTGGTGAAGATGGTAGCCCAGACCGGCAAGCTTCCCGTGCCGAACTTCTCGGCGGGCGGTATCGCCACCCCGGCCGACGCATCCCTGATGATGCAGCTCGGCGCCGAGTCGGTCTTCGTCGGCTCCGGCATCTTCATGAAGGAGCGCGCCACGCCACTCGACGTCTCGGTGAACGAGAAGGGCGAGCCCAACAACCCCGAGGAGCGCGCCGAGGCCGAATCGCGCGCCAAGGCCATCGTGATCGCCACCACGCACTACAACGATCCTGAAATCCTGGCCAAGGCCAGCGAAGACGTGAAGGGCTCGATGAAGGGCCTGGCCGTCGCAGCGATTGAAGAGCGCGAACTCCTCCAGACCCGCGGGAACTAGCCGTTCAGGCACACGCGGCTTCGCCGCTTTCTTGCGGGTGACGATGCTTTTGGCGCTTCCTTTGGTCGCGATCCTGGAGCGTAGGAACAAAAGGGACCGGGCTTCTGCCCGGTTCTTTTCATTGGATAGACTTGAGAAAGACAGGACGACGCTTTGACTGAGATTGCTGAACAGAAGCCGCGTATCGGTGTGCTTGCCATCCAGGGCGACTTTGCCGCCCATGCTGAAGCTCTCCGCGAAGCCGGGGCGGAAGCCGTGCTAGTGCGCAAGCCGGCAGAACTTGCCGGGGTAGAAGGCCTCGTCATCCCCGGCGGTGAATCGACCACCTTCCTGCGCTTCCTTGAGCGCGACGGTTTCCTCGGCGCACTGCAGGAGTTCGTGCAGACACGGCCAACCTTTGGCACCTGTGCCGGCTGCATCCTGCTGGCAAAAGAGGTCCGCAACCCCGCGCAGCGCAGTCTTGGCGTCCTGGACGTCACGGTTGAGCGCAACGCCTACGGGCGGCAGATCGACAGCATTATCGAGACATCCCAGACCGCGCTTGAAGGCGGCCCGCTCGAGCTGGTCTACATCCGCGCTCCCCGGATTGTGCGTTCCGGTGAAGGCGTCAAGGTACTGGCCGAGCGCGATGGCTTCCCTGTCCTCGTCGAGCAGGATCACCTGATGGCTGCGACCTTCCACCCCGAGCTTTCCCTGGATCGCCGCGTACACCAGCGCTTCGTCGATCTGGTGCGCAGCCGCACCACAGCCTGAGGCGCAGATTACGATGCCGGCAAGCCACGCTCACTTCCCTGCCCTTGCCTCGCTCAAGCTGTACCTGCCTCCAGATGCGGTCCTGCACGGTGCGTCCTTCGACCGGCTGATGCGCTGGAACCTTATCGTGCTGCTGGTTTGCTTTGCCGCTTCCCAGGTCTGGATCGTTGTGGCCATGCTGCGCCAGAAGCGCTCCGGGAAGCCTCCGAATCCCCTCCTCCGCAGGACGCTGCTGGCCTTGCTGATCGCCCTGTATGTTGCCATGGCCGTGACGGCACAACACCTCTGGGCTGCCAGCCGGTACCAGGGCGCGTCGCTCGAGGCCATGCAGGTGGAAGTCGTCGGTGAGCAGTTTCAGTGGTACTTCCGCTATCCCGGCGTGGACGCCGCTTTCGGTATCACCCGACCCGAGCTGGTCAACGCCGCAGCCGGAAACCCGCTCGGCATCGATCCTGCGGATGAAGCCGGTCGCGACGATTTTGTTTCCAGCGTGCTCATGGTACCCGCAGGCCGCGAAGTCGATCTCCGCATCCGCTCGCTGGACGTCATCCACGGCTTCTTCGTCCCTGCCATGCGTCTCAAGCAGAATGCGGTCCCGGGCATGCTTCTTCACGTGCACTTCACCCCTGCTGTCGTCGGTACCTACCCTATTCTCTGTACCCAGGTCTGCGGTGTCGGACATGCGCGCATGCAGGCATTGTTGAGAGTCGTACCGCAAGCCGACTACGACCATTGGCTCGCTCAGCGGGAGCAGGCCCACGCCAAAGCGATGCAGGGAGGCCCCCAATGAGTCGGATTTTCACTACCGATCACCGGCGCCTCGGGGTGCTTTATCTCTATTTATCGCTCGCCGCAGTCGTGGTGGGAACGCTGCTTTCGCTGCTCATTCGCATTCATCGCATCTGGCCTGACTGGCGTCTGCCGGTTTACGGCCTGATGAAACCTGAGGACTACCTTGCCCTCGTGACCATGCATGGCACCCTGATGGTCTTCTTCGTGCTCACGACCGCTCCGCAAAGCGGTTTTGCCAATCTTGTTTTACCGGCGCAGATCGGTGGCGGCCGCATGGCATTCCCCCGCCTGAACGCCGCCGCATTCTGGCTCGCGGTTCTTTCCTTTGTTGTTCTCCTGGCTGCGTTTTTTGTTCCGCAAGGCGCGCCCATCTCCGGCTGGACGCATTATCCGCCGATGAGCGCCGTCTCCGCCTCCGGCCCCGGACAGGGCGCGGGTATGGACATCTGGCTGGCGAGCATCGGCATCTTCTGCCTTTCCGCCTGGCTCAGCGCGGTCAACCTGCTGGCGACAATCCTGACGCAGCGCTGCTCCGGGATGAGCTGGACGCGGATGCCCATGACCGTCTGGGGTTGGATGGTCGCCTCCATTCTCACGCTGCTGGCTTTCAGCGTGCTTCTCGCCGCCCTGCTGCTGCTTTTTTCCGATCGCCACCTCGGCTCGAGCTTCTTTGTGCCCATGGGCGATCTCGTCAATGGCCGTATTGTCGGCCACGGCGATGGATCGCCGCTGCTCTGGCTCCATCTCTTCTGGTTTTTCGGCCATCCCGAGGTCTACATCGCCATCCTGCCCGGCATGGGCCTTGCAACCTCGATTTTTGCCAACTTTGCCCGGAGAACGGTTCGCGGATACAGGACCATGGCCGGAATGCTGGTCGCGATCGGCGGCCTCGGACTACTGGTCTGGGGACACCACATGTTCGTGAGCGGCATGAATCCCTATGCCGGTACCGCCTTTGCCCTCACCACCATGGCTATCGCGGTTCCCAGCACCGTCGAAGTGCTGGGCTGGCTCGCGTTGCTCTCCCGTGGAGGTCTGCGTCTGACCACGCCGATGCTTTTCGCCCTCGGCTTTCTCTCCTTTTTCATCGCCGGAGGCCTTACCGGACCGCTCCTTGCGCAACCCGCGCTCGACGGCTACCTGCACAACACCTTCTTCGTCGTCGGCCACTTTCATCTGGTTATGGCCATGGCAGGCGTGTTCTCCATCTTTGCCGGCATCTACTACTGGTTTCCACTCCTCACCGGGCGCCGAATGAACGAGCTCGCCGGCAAGCTGCACTTCTGGATCAGTCTCTTCTGCGCCTACGGCACCTTTCTGCCCATGTACTTCTCCGGGCTCGCCGGCGAACCGCGCCACTATGAGCGCCTCGCCGGCCCGGCAACCAACTTTGCCGGTATCCTCGCCAACGAGCGTGGTATCACCTTTTCCGCCCTTACCCTCGGCGCCGCCCAGCTCCTGTTTCTCTGGAATGTCTTCCACAGCGCCCGCCGTGGAGAGCCCGCAGGACAGAATCCCTGGCAGGCAACGACGCTCGAATGGGCCCCTCCGGACGCACCACTTCGGGTCACCCACGGCCCCTACGATTACGAAGGATTTTCTGCCGTCACAAAGCAGGATACCTTCTCCTCAGAAGAGATACTTTGCCAGTGGGAAGCTGCATCCAAACAGGAGTAAGCTGTGTGCAGCAGGGAGCCGGAGCATGCCCGCCACCTTCACTCGTCATTCCGTCGAGGTCGAGCGCAGAGATCCAGGGATCGGCGGCAAGCCCCCTGTCGATCGGCGGCCGACCGGCGGCGGAGGCGATGGAGATAACTGGGATGATCACCAGTCCGGCCGTCGCGGTCCACGAGAGCTGCTGAGCCGCTATCGGCTTGGTGTGCTCTTTGCCATGGCCGGGGATCTGATGTTCTTCGTTGCCATCGTAAGCGCTTTTTTTGTTCGTCAGAGTGCAGGCCACTTCGATGCCCGGGATAATTACGTCTCTGACTGGCGCCCCCTGGCGGTGCCGCCTATCCTGTGGCTGAATACGGCCGTCCTGCTCCTGAGCTCGATCACGATAGAGATTGGGCGGCGGCAGCTCTTCCGCGAGATCGATGTGATGGAAGAATGGCTCGGTCTCGGGCGGCCAGCTGTCAAACGCGCTGCGCCATGGCTGCTGGCTACGCTCGGTCTCGGTCTGCTCTTTCTCGCCGGGCAATGGATTGCCTGGAAGCAGCTGGTGCTGGCAGGATTCCGCTTCGACTCACCCGACCCGAGCAGTCACTTCTTCTACCTCATCACCGGCGCGCACGGAGCGCACCTGCTGCTCGGCCTGGTAGCGCTCATCGCTGCGCTGATCGGGCTTTCCCGCCTGAAGCGCGTAGAGCTCCGGCAGATTGCGGTGGACTGCACAGCCTGGTACTGGCACACCATGGGCCTCTTCTGGATTTTTCTCTTTGTGCTGCTGGTATGGTTCCAATAGACGATGCCGCGACGCTGTTTCCCTGCCCTTATCCTCACCGCTTTTCTGATGCTGTGCGTTCCACGACTGCCTGCGCTGCAGGGTTGCAGCCTGTGCAAGGACACGACTGCCGGCTCCGCTCCGCGAGCCCAGGCGGCACTGCGGAAAGCGATTCTGGTTTTGGGAATTCCTGCTGGGGGGATCTTTGTGGGGCTGCTGCTGGTGGCGCGGAGATTTTCGCCGAAAGAGTAAGAGATAGCGGAAATTTCGGGTCATCTGCCCGGCTTGCGCACCATGGCTATGCCCGGGCGCGCAAGCCGGTTGCAGGAGACTTCAGCAGCCACCGCCGACGAAGTGAACAATTTCAAACTTGTCCCCGGATGCAACCGGAGATGCGGCCCAGGTACTGCGAGGAACGATCTCGCCGTTCTGCTCCACGGCAATACGGTCTCCCTTGAGAGCAAGGGAGGTAATGAGATCGGCTACGGTAGGTGCGGCGGGCAGATCATCGATCGTGCGATCCTGCCCATTTAACGTGATCTGCATATCCTGACTGTATCAGGACAGGTGCCCCCCTACGCACTAGCGCAGGGTATGCCAGAGGAACCAGATGAGGAAGCCGCAGACCGCGAGGGCAAGGTTGAACAGCATGGCGAACATCAGCCCACGGTAGGCACCGGTCGGGTGCTCCGCGTAGACATCGTCCTCCGGGAAGAAGTTGACCTTTCGGGAGACAACCCGCAACACGGGGGACTGATCGGCATGCGCGCTTACGATAGGACCGGACACGTTCTACGCTCCTCCACTGCTGGGTCTATCGGCGAAGGAGCCTCGAACTTCAAAATGGAACGAGCTGTTTCAAATCGAGCCAGAATGGAACTGAAAGCTCACTCCAGATCCAATTCCACCTCATCCACATAGCACCAGCCCCATGTCTCACCGGGCTCGAAGGAGCGCATGACGGGATGCTGTGTGTGATGAAAATGCTTGGTCGCATGCTTGTTATGTGAAGAATCGCAACAGCCGACGTGGCCGCACTCCAGACAGAGGCGGAGGTGCACCTAGCGGTCGCCTGTCTTCAGGCATTCTTCGCAGCCTTGCGGGGTGCGGGGCGCTACGTTGTGGATGTGATCCAAGTGCTGACAGGTCTTCATCTTCTTCCTCTCTTTTCGATGCGAAATATTTCTCTCTTTTCCGCGTTAACTTCGGTTCTCTACCGCACATCTTCGGGTATATGATGGCTGGTGCCAAAAATCTGCCGTTCTTTTCGGTTGTGAAAAGTTGCCATTCCCTGCATCGAATCACCGCTGAATGCACGGTACCACCGTTGATGCCTTGACTCTTGACAGACGAAAAACTAGAGTCGTGACGTACCCGTAAGCGATGTTATTCCGGAGTCTTACTGGAACATGCCTACTCATCCCTATACGTGGAACTACATCCCTCTGCTGATCCAGATTCTCGTTGCAGTGGGTATGGGTTGCTCGATGACGACCGTCTCCTTTCTGATTGGCCGGCATCGCAGGCTCAAGACCAAACTCGAAGCCTATGAGTGCGGCATTCCCGCCGAAGGCGATGCGCGCGGACGCTTCTCCGTGCGTTTCTACATGGTCGCCATGCTGTTCATCCTTTTCGATGTGGAAGCGGTTTTCATGATGCCGTGGGCGGTGATCTATCGCCAGCTGCCGGCGATCACCGGTTCGCGCTGGTTCGGCTTCTGGGAGATGCTGGTCTATCTCGGCTTCGTTTTTATCGGGCTCTTCTACATCATGAAAAAGGGCGTTCTCGACTGGGCTTCAGACAAGGGTGATTTATAAGAGATGACCGATCCTGCGCTCGATAAGGATGCTGTTCTTCAGGCTCATGCAGAGAACCGAGCCATTGCCTCCCTTCTTGCTGCCATTCCCGACGCGGTCACCGATGCAAAGTACGACCGTAATGAACTGACACTCACCATTGCCAAGGATCGAATCCGCGCCGCCTGCAAGACGGTGCAAACTGCCGGCTATAACTTTCTCGAAGACGTAACCTGCGTCGATTGGTATCCGAGCGAGCCGCGCTTCCAGGTGACGTATCACATCGTCTCCCACACGCTGAATGAACGCGTGCGGCTGATCGCCATGGTCGACAGCGTCGATCCGACGATCGACAGCATCACGCCGATATGGCCTTCCGCAAACTTCTATGAGCGCGAGGTCTGGGATCTCTTTGGTGTGCGTTTCCATGAGCACCCGTCGCTCCGCCGCATCATGATGCCCGAAGAATGGAAGGGCCATCCGCTACGCAAGGACTACCCTGTGGAGGGCTACCGCTGATGCCGGCCGATCTTTCTGAATTTGTCCCTACCTCTGCGCTGATCAAGCCGCGCCCGGAAGAAGGCTCGAAGGACCGCACGCTGGTCCTCAACATGGGCCCACAGCATCCGTCCACGCACGGCGTGCTGCGCCTGGTGATCGAGATCGACGGCGAGACGGTGCTCAACGTCGTTCCTGACATCGGCTACCTGCATACCGGCATCGAGAAGACCTGCGAAGCGAAGTTCTACCAGCAGGTCGTGCCGATGACTGATCGCATCGATTACCTCAGTCCGATGACCAACAATCTCTGTTATTGTCTGGCCGTCGAGAAGCTGCTGCAGCTGGAGATCCCTGACCGCGCACAGTGGATTCGCGTGCTCTTCAACGAGCTCACGCGCCTCAATTCACATCTGGTCTGGCTGGGCACGCACGCCATGGACATCGGCGCGCTCACCGTCTTCCTCTACTGCTTCCGCGAGCGCGAACAGATCCTGCGCATCTTTGAGGCTGTTGCCGGCCAGCGCATGATGACTTCGTACTTCCGCGTCGGAGGCCTCTCACTCGAACCGCCACTCGATCTTCTCGGCAGAATCCGCGACTTTCTGAAGACGATGCCGGAGAAGATCGACGAGTATCAGAACCTGCTCACCGGCAATCCGATCTGGGTAAGCCGCCTGAAGAACGTCGGCCATCTGAGCGCGGAAGATGCCATCGCGCTCGGCGTAACCGGTCCTCCGCTCCGTGCCTCGGGCGTCGATTGGGATCTGCGCCGTGACATGCCCTATTCGAGCTACGAGAAGTTCCAGTTCAAGGTGCCAATCTCGCATGACTGCGACGTGTGGGCACGCTATGTTATCCGCCTCGAAGAGATGCGCGAGTCGGTAAAGATTTGCATGCAGGCGCTCGACGGTATGCCGGAAGGCGATATCCGCGCGCATGCACCGAAGATTGTCCTGCCTGATCGCGAAAAGATGAAGACCGAGATGGAGTCGCTCATCCATCACTTCAAGATCGTCACCGAAGGCTTCGCCGTACCCGCGGGCCAGGTTTACCAGGCGGTGGAATCGCCGCGCGGCGAGATGGGCTACTTCGTCGTCAGCGACGGTACAGCCAAACCCTATCGCGTGCACATGCGAAATCCCTCTTTCGCAACCCTGCAGGCGTTACAGACCATGTGCGCCGGCCGACTGATCGCTGACGTAGTTGCGGTGATCGGCTCCATCGACATCGTGCTGGGAGAGATTGACCGATGAGTTCGAAAAATACACTGGCATGGCTGGAAGAACAGACAGAGTCTCTGGCAGCCCGGACAGGAGCAGGCGCTGCTTTCTGGCCACAGCTGCAAGCAGCACTTCACTCTCTCGCCGCAGCTGAGCCGATCGCAGCCCATGTAACCGTAGCTGTGGCAGAAGAGGAACCGTGGCTGCTGACTGCATCGGCCGGTCTCTTTACGCTCAAGTTCGCGCTCGATACGCTGAGCGACACGTTGATCTATTCCTTCGTCTCAGATGAGCTGCTCGAGGTGCTTCCGCTCGAATCCGAGATCCTGCACTACGGCGTGATGCACCTCCGGCAATCTCCCTGGGGTGTGATCGATGGGCCGGACGAAGATGTGAGCACCTACTTCGTGGATGATCCGCAGAGCGTGCAGTATGACCCGCTGGCCGAGCAGGTCGCGCGGTGGGGACTGGAAGCGTTGCTTGGCGGCTTCGAACAGATTGCAGAGCTGGAAGCCCTGGCAGCAGAAGAGGAAGAAGACGAGGAGGAGGAGCACACGCATGGCGGCGGCAGCGGACACTAGCCTCTATCGCGAGCTCTGGATCTCCTTTGCCTCGCTGATTCGCTCCTATGTAGCGGCGCACGATATCGGCCGGGCAATCGGCCACGCTTTTGTGGATGAGGGCGAAGATGGGCATCTTTCGCTGCGCTCCGAGCAGCGCGTCCTGTCTGTCGACTTCGAGACGGCAACAGGTACCGGAAGCTGGGCTCTCTATGAAGAAGATCCTGGCCCGGAACGGGCTCTGGCCCAGGGCACATTCACGATAGGCGAAGACAGTCTGGTCGCATTCAGCGACCGGCGCGGGCGGCTGGAGCTGGAAGTCGCCGCAGAGGCATTCACGGCTAAGGTGTTTGACGAGGAGTAGGCGTTGGCTACGGAAAAGACGACCATATTTTCAACAGAGACGGCTGCACGCTTCGACCGGCTGGTCACGCTCTATCCGGTCAAGCGCTCGGCGCTCGTTCCCATGCTGCTCTATGCGCAGGACGATCTCGGCTACATCACGCCGGGCGCCGTAGCTGAAATTGCGCAGCGCCTCGATCTGCGCGAGAACGACGTGGAAAGCGTGCTCAGCTATTACTCCATGCTACGCACCAAGCCCGCCGGCAAGTACAACCTGCAGGTCTGCACCAATATCAGCTGCATGCTGCGCGACGGCTACGGTATTTATGAGCACTGCAAAAAGCGGCTCGGAATCGGGCATAAAGAGGTCACAGCTGATGGTCTCTTTTCGCTTGAAGAGGTGGAGTGCATCGGAGCCTGCAGCTGGGCGCCTGCCATGCAGGTGAATTACGACTTCTATGACGAGCTCACGCCGGAAAAGGTCGACGTGATCATTGAGGACTACAAGGCAGGCCGCGGAAAGGAAACGGTGTAACGATGCCCAGGCTCGTCTCCCATCCCGACGAAGTCAAGATCATCTCGCGCCGCTTCGGCCAGGGCGCGACCGACATCGACAAGTACATCGAGCTCGACGGCTACAAAGCCGTGCGCATGGCCATTGAAAAAGGCCCCGAGTGGATCATCAATGAGATGAAGGCCTCTGGCCTGCGCGGTCGCGGCGGCGCTGGATTCCCCACCGGGCTCAAATGGTCTTTCGTGCCCAAGCAGTCCGACAGGGCGAAGTACGTTCTCGTCAACGGCGACGAGAGCGAGCCGGCCACCTGCAAGGATCACGTTATCTTCCTGCACGATCCCCATGCGGTCATCGAAGGCACCATGATCGCCGCCCTCGCCATCGGGGCGAAGATGGGCTTCATCTATCTGCGCGGCGAGTATCGCTACCTGCTCAAGATCATGGAGAAGGCCGTTGCCGACGCTTATGCCAAAGGCTTCCTGGGCAAGAACATCTTCGGCTCGGGCATCGATCTTGAAATTGTGACGCAGACCGGTGCAGGAGCCTACGAAGTCGGAGAAGAGTCGGCGCTGATGGAGTCGCTCGAAGGCAAGCGCGGCGTGCCGCGCATCAAGCCTCCCTTCCCTGCTGTCGTCGGCCTGTACGGCGGCCCTACGGTCATCAACAATGCCGAGACGATCGCTTCTGTGCCGCATATCCTGCTGATGGGCGGCGAGCCCTACGCGAAGGTCGGCTCCGAACGCAATGGCGGAACGCGTCTCTTTGGCATCAGCGGCCACGTTGAGCGCCCTGGCGTCTATGAGCTGCCAATGGGCTACAACCTCAAGAAGGCTATCTACGAGGTTGCCGGCGGCGTAAAGGACGGCAAGGCACTCAAGGCCGTCGTCCCCGGCGGATCTTCGACGCCCGTATTGCTGCCGGACGAAATCGACGTAGGCCTCGATTTCGACCAGATGGGCAAGGCCGGCACCATGCTCGGCTCAGGCGGCATCGTGGTCATCGACGAGAGCGTCTGCATGGTCGAGTTCGCGCTGCGGACGATCAAGTTCTATCAGCATGAGAGCTGCGGGTGGTGTATTCCCTGCCGCGAAGGCACAGATTGGCTGAAGAAGTCGATTACCCGCCTGCACGCCGGCGGCGCGGAAGCGAAGGACATCGATAACATCCGCTATCTTGCCGAGAACATGCTGGGCCGCACCTTCTGCCCGCTCGGGGATGCAGCGGCGATGCCCACGATCGCTTTCGTCAAGAAGTTCCGCAAGGAATTCGAGGATCACCTGAACGGCAAGGGCTGCCCTTATCACCCTTCGATCGACCGTGAACCGGCGCTGGTATAACGCGCTCAGAAAGAGACTGGTATGGCTGACGTAACCTTCACTGTCGACGGCAAAAAGCTTACCGCTCCAGCGGGAACGCTGCTCATTGATGCCTGCAGAACTGCCGGCATCGAAATCCCTGCCTTCTGCTACTATCCCAATCTTTCGTTGCAGGCCGCCTGCCGCATGTGCGTCGTCCGCATCGAGAAGATTCCGAAGCTGCAGACCGCCTGCACGACACCGGTCGCCGAAGGCATGGTGGTGCAGACCGAAACTGAGGAAATCAAACAGTCCCGCAAGGCGATGCTCGAGCTGCTGCTCGGCAACCATCCGCTCGACTGCCCGGTCTGCGATGCCGGCGGCGAGTGCGAACTGCAGGACATGACCTTCAAGTACGGCGCCGGTGAGTCGAAATACGTCGAGACCAAGCAGCACCGCGAAGAGCAGCAGTGGTCCCCGGTCGTCTTCTACGACCGCCCCCGCTGCATTCTCTGCTATCGCTGTGTCCGCGTCTGTGGCGAGGGTATGGATGTCTGGGCTCTGGCCGTCGAGAATCGTGGCGCCAGCGCGGTCATCGCACCAAACCAGGGGGATCAGCTCGACTGCGAAGAATGCGGCATGTGCATCGACATCTGCCCGGTCGGCGCGCTCACCTCGGAGACCTATCGCTACAAGACCCGCCCCTGGGAGATGAATCATGTCGGCACCGTCTGCGCGCATTGCGGAGATGGCTGCAAGACCACCCTGGGCATGCGCCGCGCCGATGACGGCATGGAGATTGTACGCGCCGACAACCGCGACAAGAGCGGTATCAACAATGACTTTCTCTGCCTCAAGGGCCGCTATGCCTTCGACTTCGCCAATCACACCGAGCGGCTCACCAAACCTCTGGTTCGCGGCGCCGACGGCAAGCTCGCGCCTGTGAGCTGGGAAGAAGCGCTCGACTTCGCGGCGAAAAAGCTTGCAGAAGTTCGCGATACACGCGGCGGCAAGGCCATCGGCGTCATCGGCTCCAACCGCACGACCAACGAAGAGAACTATCTGCTGCAAAAGCTCGCGCGCGGCGTGTTGAAGACGAACAACATCGACCACCACCGCACTGCCGACTATGCGGCCTTCGCTGCTGCCCTTAAGGGCCATGCTGGCCGTGAAGCTTCTCTGCGCGATTTCTTCGACGCTCCCGCAATCCTTCTTCTGGGCAATAATCCCACCGAGCAGCATCCGGCCCTGGCATGGCAGATTCGCAGCAATGTTCGCCTGCATCGTTCGCGTCTTTATGTCGCGAATCACGAGCACATCAAGCTGCGCCGTCAGGCCAAGGCTGTTGCGGATATTCCGCAGACTGCTTACCCCGCCCTGGTGCAGTATCTGGCCGGTCATGACAGTGCCCTCGAGTCGAATGAATCGCTGGCCAGCTTCCGTGAAGCCATTCGCAAGGAAGAGTCGCTACTTATCGCCTTCGGCTCCGAGTATCGTGGACGCGATATTCAGGCGCTGGTGGAGTTCGCGCTCTCACTCCCCAATGCGAAGATTGCCTGCCTTGGCGATTACGCCAACTCACGTGGTGCGGCCGATATGGGCATGCTGCCTGACCTGCTGCCCGGCTATGTGCCGGTTACTGCGCCTGGACACTTCGCCGAAGAATATGGCGCATTGCCGACAGAACCGGGTCTCGATCTTGTCGAGATGTTTGACGCTGCCGGCGCTGGCGATCTTGCTGCTCTCTATATCGTCGGCTCGAATCCCGTAGCCCGCTACGGGGTCGACCCCTCAGCCCTCAAGAATACATTCCTCGTTGTGCAGGACATGTTCCTCACCGAGACGGCTGTGCTCGCCGATGTGGTCTTCCCTGCCGCCAATCTTTATGAGAAGGCCGGCACTGCGACGAACACGTACGGTGATCTGCAGCTGGTCAAGAAGGGCGCGGACAAGAGCGGTGTACGGGCCGACTTCGAGATCATTGTCCGCATGGCCGCCAAGCTGGGCGCCAATCCCCGGGCCTTCGTGCCTGTCGGCAAAGGGGTACGGGCCGATTTCGGCCAGACCCGCGGCGCACAGTCCGGTGAAGCCGATCGCCATCAGGTATGGCTCGCCGCACACAGCCTCGAGCCGAAGCTCAGCCCCTTCGATCCCTTCGCGATCTTCGACGAAATCCAGCGACTGGTTCCGGCCTATGATGTTCCCCGCCTCGACCTGCTGCTGGGCAACGATGAACATGTGAAGTCCGAGCTCGTGCAGATTGATGGCACCGTGGTACGCCGCGATCTGGTCCTGCCGGCCAACGATCATCTCGCGACCTCGGGGACTCTCGGCCGCTACAGTGCAAAGCTCACCGAGGTTGCCAACTCTCCGACCATGTTGACCAGTGCCGAGGAAACGGCAGCAGATTGATGGCGCCCTGCTGAGGCAAGAGCAGACACATAACGCATCAGGAACGCATTCAGGAAGGCCCTTGTGGAAGTAAGCATCTGGATTTTCTTATTGCTGAGCGTGTTAAAGGTGATCGTCGTCACGGTCATTCTGCTGACCGCGGTCGCCTACACGGTGCTGCTGGAGCGCAAGGTGGTGGGCCGCATCCAAAATCGCTGGGGACCCAGCCGCGTCGGCCCCTTCGGCCTGCTCCAGCCGCTCGCTGACGGGTTGAAACTCTTTCTGAAAGAAGACCTGATGCCGGAGTCGGTCTATCGGCCGCTGTTTGTGCTCGCACCGATCATCGCGCTGGCCTGCGCCCTGATGTCGATCTCCATGATCCCCTTTGGCGACGACATTCGTTACAAGGGAGTCGATCTCTTCCAGATCTCCGATGTCAATATCGGTCTGCTCATCCTGCTGGCCATCACCGGCGTCGGCGTTTACGGCATTGCGCTCTCGGGCTGGGCGTCGAACAATAAATACTCGCTGCTGGGCGCGCTGCGCGCCAGTGCCCAGGTCATCAGCTACGAGCTCGCCCTCGGACTTTCACTGGTCGGCGTCATCCTGCGCTCGCAGTCCCTGCGCCTGCGCGACATTGTCGACGTCCAGGCGACGCACGGCCTGCTTTCGTGGAATGTCTTCGGCGGATTCCAGTTCGTTGCTTTCTTTATCTATCTCACCGCTGCGTATGCGGAAACCAACCGCGCGCCGTTCGACCTTCCCGAAGCTGAAAGCGAGCTCACGGCCGGCTACCATACGGAATACAGCTCGATGAAGTTCGCCATGTTCTTCATGGCCGAGTATGCCAACATGATCACCGTCAGCTGCGTGGCGACGCTGCTTTTCCTTGGCGGCTGGTCGAGCCCGTTCGGCAACCTTCTGCCGGCGATTGGCGGCCCGATTGTTCAGGCGCTCCTGCCGGTCTTCTGGTTCGTTGCAAAAGTCTTCTTCTTCCTCTTTCTCTATGTCTGGGTGCGCGGCACGCTGCCGCGCTTCCGTTATGACCAGCTGATGAGCTTCGGCTGGAAGTTTCTGATGCCACTGGCGGTGTTGAATATCATCGCCACCAGCCTGTGGCTTGCGTTCCGTGCCGGCTAGCCTCTATTTCGCAACCGGTCTGACTTCGTGCGACTCAACAGGCACACATGTGAGTGATTGAAGCGATGCATCTGGTTCTCTTCTTCATCTTCGGCGGGCTTTGCGTGTTAGGAGCGCTGAATCTCCTGCTGCAAAGGCATCCCATCAACTCCGCGCTCTCGCTCATCGTCGTGATGAGTTCGCTGGCCGTGCTCTACCTGCTGCTCGGAGCCGAGTTCCTGGCCGCGGCACAGGTTATCGTTTACGCCGGTGCCATCATGGTGCTCTTCACCTTCGTCATCATGCTGCTCAACGCAGGCAAGGAAGAGAAGACGCACGGCAGCAAGGCTGCATATCTGGTCGGTTTCCCCGGCGCCGCGGCGATCATCGCCACACTCACCTACATGTTCCTGCAGAACAGCGGCCCACTGGGCGGCGCGAAACTCGGCGACTACCTGGTGACGACGCAGGACCTGAGCCGCGTGCTCTTCCGCGATCTTCTGTTGCCCTTTGAAGTCACCTCCGTCCTCATTCTGGTAGCGATCCTCGGCGCCGTCGCGCTAGCAAGAAGGGAGCACTGATCGATGGTCGTCCCTATCTCCTATTACCTCATCCTCAGCGCCATCCTGTTCTCGATCGGCGTCGCCGCTTTTCTTGTCAAGCGCAACATCATCAGCGTCTTCATGTCCATTGAGCTGATGCTGAACGCGGTGAATCTCAGCTTCGTGGCTTTTGCTCACCACTGGCACCAGGTGAGCGGGCAGATTTTCGTCTTCTTCGTCATGGTCGTCGCCGCCGCCGAGGCCGCCGTAGGCCTGGCCATCATCATCGCCGTCTTCCGTACGCGGAATACCCTGAACGTCGACTCGGTCGACCTGATGAAACTGTGAGGCCGAGGCAATCATGAACGGTTCCCTGCATCTCTGGCTTCTCCCCGTCATCCCCTTTGCCGGCTTCCTGTTAAACGGGTTGCTGGGCCGCCGCCTGCCCAAGGCCCTGGTCACGGGGATCGCGTGGATCGCCACCCTGGTTCCCTTTCTCCTGGTCGCCAATATCTGGTTCCATCTCGGCTCCATCCAGCAGCCTTATATCGAGAACCTCGGAACCTGGATCGCCGCCGGCAGCTTCCATGCTGACTTCGCCCTGCAGCTCGATCACCTGACGATGATCATGCTGCTGGTCGTCACCGGCGTCGGCTTCCTCATTCACATCTACTCGGCCGGCTACATGGCGCATGAAGAGGGTTACTGGCGGTTCTTTGCCTACCTCAATCTCTTCATGTTCTTCATGCTCACGCTCGTGCTCTCTGAGAACTTCCTGCTGATGTTCGTCGGCTGGGAAGGCGTGGGTCTCGCCTCGTACCTGCTCATCGGCTTCTATTTCCTCAAGGACTCAGCGGCGAATGCCGGCAAGAAGGCCTTCGTCGTCAACCGCATCGGCGACTTCGGCTTCCTGCTGGCCATGTTTCTGCTGGTCGCGCATTTCGGCACGCTCAGCTACAGTGGCGTCTTCGCGCAGATCTCGCAGCATCCCGAATGGCAGGGCGGCTTCCTGACCGCGATCGCCATCCTTCTTGTAGTCGGCGCCACCGGCAAGTCGGCCCAGATTCCACTCTATGTCTGGCTGCCGGACGCAATGGAAGGCCCGACCCCGGTATCGGCCCTGATTCACGCAGCCACCATGGTCACGGCTGGCGTGTACATGATCGCCCGCTCGCATGTGCTCTTTGATCGCTCTCCCTTTGCGCTCACCATCGTAGCGATCATCGGTGCGGCCACGGCCTTCTTCGCAGCAACCATCGGTCTTGTCCAGACGGATATCAAGCGCGTCCTCGCCTACTCGACCGTCTCGCAGCTGGGCTACATGTTCCTAGCCTGCGGTGTGGCTTCCTACGCTTCGGGCATCTTCCACCTGGTCACCCACGCGTTCTTCAAGGCATTGCTCTTCCTCGCCGCGGGCTCGGTTATCCATGCCCTTGGCGGCGAGCAGGACATGCGCGTAATGGGCGGCCTGCGCAAGAAGATTCCGGCCACCTTCTGGACGATGACCGCGGGCGTCATTGCTATCGCCGGTATTCCTCCTTTCGCCGGTTTCTTCAGCAAGGACGAGATTCTCTATCAGGCCTTTCTCTCGCCCAACGGCGGCAAGATTCTCTGGTTTGTCGGCCTGGTTACGGCCTTCCTGACCTCGTTCTACATGTTCCGGCTCTGGTATCTGACCTTCTTCGGCGAGAGCCGCGCGCATGAAGCTTCTGCGCTGCTCGATCACGGTGCCGCCGTACACGCCAGCTCGAGCTCCACATTGACCCTCGAAGAAGAACCCGATCACGGTCATGGGCATGGCCATGGTCACGGTGTGCATGAAAGCCCCGCCGTCATGCTGATTCCGCTGGCCATCCTTGCGCTCCTGTCCTTCATCGGCGGCTGGATCGGCGTGCCAGCCGCTCTGCATGGCCACAACGAGATCGCGCACTTCCTCGCTCCTATCTTCGGTGGCGAGGAGAATCCCGCAGGCTCTAACGGCCTGGCGTTGACGCTTGCCGCAGTATCCACTCTCACCGCCATCGCCGGCTGGTTCACCGCGCACTTCCTCTATTACATGCGACCCGAGCTTCCGGCCAAACTGGCGCAGAGCATGCGCGGCCTCTACCTCCTGCTGCTGAACAAATACAAGGTGGATGAGCTCTACAACTTCGTTTTTGTCACACCGCTGCTGCTCTTCTCGCGCTATGCACTCAAGACTGTCTTCGATATGGGTGTCGTCGATGGAGCAGCCTATGCGGCCGGCTCGGTAACCCAGGGTCTGGGCGCAATTGCTCAACGTTTTCAGTCCGGCAATCTCCGATCCTATGCAGGATGGCTCTCGCTGGGAGCCGCAGTATTGCTGATTCTTACGTATTTCGGATTCACCACGCACTTCACCTTGCGATAACGCAACGATGCCATGACCACCAACGAAGACACGACGCACTACAGATAAGGACATTCTTCGTGGAAATACCTTCGATCCTCTCGCTGATCACCTTCGTACCCGCTGCGGGCGCGGTGGTGGTCGCCCTGCTGCCGCGGAAGGGGCGTCTCATCCAGTGGTGGTCGCTGCTGGTGGCGCTTGCCACCTTCCTGCTGACCCTGCACCTGCCCGCGCATTACATCTACGGTCAGAGCGGCTTCCAGTTCGAGCAGAACGTGCCGTGGATCGCGAACCCGGCGATCCGCTACCATCTTGGCGTCGACGGCATCTCGATGTGGCTGGTCGTGCTCACCGGATTCCTCTCCGTCATCGGCGTACTGGCCTCCTGGAAGACTATTGAGCATCGGGCGAAGGAATTCTACTTCTTCTTCCTGCTTCAGCAGACGGCGATGCTTGGCGTTTTCGTCGCCCTCGACCTGATCCTCTACTACGGCTTCTGGGAGCTCTCGCTGATTCCGATGGCGATCCTCATCGCCATGTTCGGCAAGGACCGCGGCCCCAAGACAGCCATCAAGTTTTTCACCTACACCTTCATCCCTTCGGCACTTTTCCTGGTCGCGATCCTCTATCTCTACGCGAAGACCGGCACCTTCGATTACGTCGAGCTCCAGCATGCGCTCTCCGGAGGAGGCCTCTTCACCGCTAACGCACTGTGCTGGGTCTCGCTCGCCTTTCTCGCCGCCTTCTCGGTAAAAGTTCCTGTCTTCCCGCTGCACGGCTGGCTCGCGGATACCATCTGTGACGCGCCCACCGCCATGGCCATGGTGGTCGCAGGCAAACTCGGCCTTTACTCGATCCTGCGCTACAATCTCGGCCTCTTTCCTGAACAGGCGCGCGAAATCGCCCCGCTCATGATTGCCCTGGCCGTCATTGGCTTGCTCTACGGAGCTTGTATCGCCCTGGTACAGAAGGATATGAAGCGCCTGGTGGCATACTCGATCATGAGCCACCTCAGCTTCTGCACCCTCGGCATCTTCTGCTTCGCGGTCGCCGGGCTCAACGGAGCGGTCTACCAGATTCTCAACCACGGCATTTCCGGCTCGGCCATCCTGATCCTCATCGGCATCCTCTACGATCGCTTCGGCACCTACGAGATGCCGGAGTACGGCGGTCTTGCCGCGAAGACGCCCTGGCTCGTCACGCTCTTTGTCATCACTACGCTCTCGCTGGTCGGCCTCCCTATTCTCAACGGCTTCGTTGGCGAGTTCCTCATCCTTAGCGGCAGCTTTGCCAACCACATGGGCTGGGTAGCCGCAGCCACGGTCGGTGTCATTCTCGGCGCAGCCTACATGCTGATGATGGTGCAGAAGATCTTCTACGGCCCTGAATCCTCGCTCATCAAGACCGGACCTGCAGCCGACCTTACCTCCCGTGAACACCTGCTTCTCTGGCCCATGGCCATCCTGATGCTGGTCATGGGGGTGGCTTCTCCCTATTGGATCCGCGCCATCGACGGCTCAGTCAGTGGCCTCGCCGATCACGCAGCACAGACTCTCACCTATCTGGAGAAGCGATGAATACCGTAGCTCCCATCCTTCGCATTCTCCCTGAGGTTGTCCTTACCATTACAGGCATCCTCATCATGCTTGCCGAGCCGATGCTCGCGCCCAAAGCCAGCCGTAAGCCGCTGGGCTGGCTCGCCGTAGCCGGCACGCTCGTGGCTCTCGGGGCCAGCCATTATCAGTGCAAACTTGCTCCCGGCACGGCCTTCTTCAACACCATCCAGACGGACGCGTTCAGCAGCTTCTTCCACGTCACCATTGCAGGTATCGTGCTGGTTTCGCTGCTTGTCGCGCTTGATTCGACAAACGAGCACACACCGTTCCTTGGTGAATACTTCGCGCTCGTCGTCTTCGGCGCCGTCGGCATGATGCTGATGACCTCAGCCTCTGAGCTGCTCGTCGTCTTCATCGGCCTGGAAATCTCGTCGATCTCTACCTACATCCTTGCAGGCTTCCGCCGGAAGAGCGCCAAGGCGCCCGAGTCCTCGATCAAGTACTTCCTGCTCGGCTCCTTCGCCACCGCCTTCTTCCTTTACGGCATTGCGCTGACCTTTGGCGCTACCGGCACCACCACTATCTCCGGTATCGCTCAAGGCCTGACCACCAGCCAGACCCCGGCTCTCGCCCTCGTCGGCTCGGCCATGATCCTTATCGGTCTCGGCTTCAAGGTCTCCGCCGCTCCCTTCCAGGTCTGGACGCCTGATGTCTACGAAGGCGCTCCTTCTCCTGTTGTCGGTCTCATGTCGACCGCGCCCAAGGCTGCAGCCTTTGCCGTATTACTCCGCGTGCTCTACGGCGCCTTCCCGGCCCTGCACGCCAACTGGGTGCCGCTCATCTGGATCATCGCCGCGCTCTCGATGACCATCGGTAACCTCGGCGCGCTGCGACAGGTCAATGTCAAGCGCATGCTCGCCTACTCATCCATTGCGCATGCCGGCTACCTGCTCGTTGCCTTCACCGCTCTCTCGGCGGATGGCATCGCCGCGGCCAGCTTCTATGCTCTCTCCTACGCCGCCATGAATGTCGGCATCTTCGCCGTCGTCAGCCATGCCGGCGGCTATGAAGACCGCCTGACCGAGATCGAGGATTATCGCGGCCTCGCTTATCGTTCGCCGTTGCTTGGCGGGGCGATGGGCTTCTTCCTTATCTCGCTGATCGGCATCCCCTTCACCGGTGGATTCTTCGGCAAGTTCTATGTCTTCTCCGCCGCTATCCACTCGGGTTTTGTCTGGCTGGCGGTCATCGGCCTCCTCAACAGCGGTATTGCGGCGTACTACTACCTCCGCGTACTGGCCACGGTCTATAACCGCCCTTATGCAGCGGTTACGGCACCTCCGCTACCGCGCGCCAAAGTCTCGCTGCTGATTGCGCTCTTCCTCACCGTAGCTACGACCCTGATTCTCGGTATCGCACCGGGCAGAATCCTCTCCCAGGCCAAGGCCGGAGCACTCACGCTGCTTCCCACACAAACGACCGAGGCTCCGAGCCAGGGCCAATAACAACCCCAGCTTCCCAGCACAAGAAAGAGGATCCCGATGGGATCCTCTTTCTTGTTTCTGCCTTCATCGAGAGAGAGTGTGGCCGGTTTCCATATCCCATATGGGCTGCTGCCCCTCTATGGCCTCACGGTCCTGCTTTCAAGCAAGCAAAAAGCCCCCGCCAAAGCGGAGGCTTTTGCGAGCCAGGTCAACGAGATTACTTGGCGGTGAGGAAGATCACGACCAGCGTGAAGAGCGTGAGCGACTCGATAAAGGCGAGACCGAGCACGAGCAGAAGCTGAATGCCGGAGCGCGCACCAGGATTGCGGGCGATCGCCTCGGTGGCCGAAGCCGTTGCCTTACCCTGACCAACGCCGCAAAGACCGGCAGCGATACCCATGCCGATACCGGCACCGATCGGCACCAGGCTGACAGCACCGCTGCCCGAACCGGTCTGGGCGAAAGCGGGCGAGGCAATAAGCAGGCACGCCAAAGTCATGAAAAGATACTGAAGTTTACGCATACTTCCTCCTAGCTCCCCTATAAGGTATGCCGCCAGTGGGTGGTTGAGGCTCACCGTGCTGGCCCCCTCACGCTGAACGGCTCCGAAGCGCAGCGGCGGAAGCGCATCTCCGCTGCCCGGAAATCTCTTTAGTGCTCGACTGTAACCGCCATCGAAAGATAGATGAACGTGAGCAGCATGAATACGTATGCCTGGATAAGCGCCACGCCGAAGTGCAGTCCCAGGAAGACCACCGGGACACCGATCGGAATCATGGAGAAGAAGACCAGGGTCAACAGATCGCTGGCAAACATATTCGCGTAAAGACGAATAGTGAGCGACATGATGCGGGCGAGGTGCGAGATGATTTCGATCGGGAACATCAGCGGGGTCAACCACCAGATGGGCCCTGCGAAGTGCTTCACATAGCCCACCGGCCCCTGGGCGCGGACGCCGTTCCAGTTGTAATAAATGAAGGTGAGCAGCGCGAGCGCGAGCGGCACGACCGGATTCGCGGTAGGCGTCTCAATGCCCGGCAGCAGACCGAACAGGTTGCAGCACACCACGAACAGCAGAATCAGCGTGGCGTAGGCGACGTGCGGTTCGTAGCCGTGGCCGATAATGGCTTCGCCCTGGCTACCGACAAAATCGTTCACCAACTCGAAAACACCCTGCACCGTGCCCGGCTTCTCCACGCTGAGCGTGGCTCGCGCGATCACGAAGAAGAACAGCAGGCCAAACATGATGATGAGTTCGAGCGTGAGCGTGTTATCGCGCAGCGGCGCGTGCGGATGCGAGAAGTGAATGCCCAGGCGCGTCAGGAACGGCACGAGCGGCGCGGCGAAATAGACATTCAGCAGGTGCGTCAGAGCAGTGAGTAGGCTCAGCATAACAATCCAGTTGGAAACAATATCAGATCAGGAGCGGAGTAGGCGGACAGATTCTACGGTCAGAGCGACAACGCCTAATCCGAGACTCGCGACAAGCCCATAAGGCACGCCGTGAGAACACTTTAGGGTAACATACAGCATCCCTCCGGCGAGCACCAGACGCAGGAAAAACATGCTCACAACCCGAAAGGTCGTGCGTGGCGTCTGTTTCCCGTCCAGTTTGTCGTTCACAAAGGAGATCAGCCGCTGCCACTCGTAGAGGCCGGTAATCGAGATGATGCCGCCTGCCAGGCAGGCCAGCGCCGCTACCCATCCCTGGATAAATCCAAAAACGCCGCAGGCAATCAGGGTCAGGACGGCACATAGCCGCATGGCACGGCGCATGGTGGCCGCGAGATCGGCATCGGTAAAGTTCAGCATGGAGCCTATGTCTGTCATGGTCCTATTTCATCTGCGCTATGGAGGTGTGCAGCCGGCTATTCCTTGGCGCTCAGCGCCTGCCGGACAGCTTCTATCAGCCCGGCGACCGCACCGAAAATCAGGCCGACGATGTAGATCCAATGCTGGTGCAGCCAGTGATCCAGCATGGCCCCGGCGCCCCAGCCGATGAACACCGCGCACGGCATCACCACGGCGATCTGCGTCAGCCGCTCGGCCTTCGCAATGCTTTGAAGGTTTCCGCCCTGTTTGTTCCTGGAGCTCTGGTCTGCCATCGTATGCGCCTGCTTCCGCCGGCACCGCTGCTGGTCAGAATCGCTTTCTTATTCAATCACAAGCAGCCCTCCCGTGGCAGGCAGAGCCGGTTGCCGCCGGTATACTGGCTGAGAATCTCATTCAAGGAAGTCCAGTGTTCGAGTCAGAGTTTGAGCGGAATCTTTTCACGCTCCGCCAGGAAAAGCTGAAGCAGATTGAGGCGCTGGGGCAGCGCGCCTACCCCAACTCCTTTGCCGCCACGCATACCCTCGCGGCCATTCGCGAGCAGTACGATGCCGTTACCGGCGAAGTGCTCGAAGCCACTCGCGTGGAAGTTGCGGTGGCCGGCCGCATCATGGCCATTCGCGCCCAGGGCAAAGCCGGTTTTGCGCAGCTTCAGCAGGAAGGCATCCGCCTCCAGCTCTATGTCCGCAAAGATGCCGTCGGGGATACCGCCTTCGAGCTCTATAAGCTTCTCGACCTCGGCGATCACATCGGTGTCTCGGGCTATCTCTTCCGCACCCGCACCGGCGAACTCTCCATCCACGTCGAGACCATCTCTTTCCTGGCCAAGGCCATGCTGGCCCTGCCGGACAAGTTCCATGGCCTCTCCGACATCGAACTGCGCTACCGCCAACGCTACGCCGACCTCATCATGAACGGCGTGCTCAACGAGGAGCCGACCGAAGAGACTGAGACCACCGAAGCACCGAAGGGCATCCGGGTCCGTGATGTCTTCGTGAAGCGCGCGAAGCTGCTCTCCGCGCTCCGCCGCTTCTTTGATTCACGCGGTTACATCGAAGTCGAAACTCCGATGATGCAGTCCATTGCCGGCGGCGCTGCTGCGCGTCCATTCATCACGCATCACAACACGCTCGATCTCGATCTCTTCCTGCGCATCGCGCCAGAGCTTTATCTCAAGCGGCTGGTGGTCGGCGGCATGGACCGCGTCTACGAGATCAACCGCAACTTCCGCAATGAAGGCATCTCGACACAGCACAACCCCGAGTTCACCATGCTCGAGTTCTATCAGGCCTATGCGAACTATCACGACCTGATGAACCTGACCGAGGAGATCATCACCTACGTTGCGAACGAGGTGAACGGGACCACGATCACGCACTTCAACGGCGTGGAGATCGATCTCGGCAAGTGGCGCCGGTTCTCGATGCGCGAAGCGATTCTCGAATTCTGGCCGGAGACTGCCGGTGAGAAGCCTTCCCCTGATATCTTCCTGAGCGACGATGGCGTAGCTGGTCTCGTGCAGCGACTGCGCGCAGCCGGCGAAAAAGTCGACTTCCAGCCCGGCGAACCGCGCGGCAAGACCATTGCCACCGTCTTTGAGACTGTGGCCGAAGAGCACCTCATTCAGCCGACGATCATCTACGACTTCCCTCTCGCCGTATCGCCGCTTTCAAAGCAGAAGCCGGATGAGCCGGACTGGGTCGAACGCTTCGAGTTCTACATCGGCGGCTTCGAGGTGGGCAATGCCTTCAGCGAGCTGAACGACCCCGTGGAGCAGGAGTCACGATTCAAGCAGCAGCTCAGCGAACGCGAGCGCGGCGACGATGAGGCGCACCAGATGGACGAGGATTACGTCCGCGCCCTGGGCTACGGTCTGCCGCCCACCGGCGGCGAAGGTATCGGCATCGATCGCCTGACCATGCTGCTGACCGGCGCGCGGTCGATCCGCGATGTCATTCTCTTTCCCCTGCTGCGCCCGCAGAAGCCGCAGGAGAATACCGCAGAAGCAGCAGCGGAATAACCCGTCTCAAGCTCAACCCGCTGCTGCTTATGCCGTAAGCAGCAGCGGTTCGTTCTTTGTGATCATCATGGTGTGCTCGTGATGCGCAGCCAGCCCGCGATCGCTCGTGCGCATGGTCCATCCATCGCTCGCGAGATACGCCTTCGCCGATTTGCTTGCGATGATCGGCTCGATGGTGATGACCAGCCCCTCGGTCAGCAATGTCTTCGCATACGGGTCGGCATAGTTCGGCACCGAAGGCTTCTCGTGGATTGTCCTTCCAATGCCATGTCCGCACAACTCGCGGATCACATGAAATCCGCTACGCTTCACTTCGGCTTCAACAGCCGCACCGATATCCGCGACACGATTGCCTGCGCGCGCAGCCACCAAAGCCGCGTTAAAGGCGCGGCGCGCGCATGAGGCCAGATCTGCGCCCAGCCCATGCGGAGCTTCATCCACGCTGTCGCGGCCGACAATCACCGTCTCGCAGGCATCGGCCATAAAACCGTCTTTCTCAATCGTCACATCGAGCTTCAGCACATCGCCGGCACGAAGCTTGCGGTCACCCGGAATGCCGTGCACGATCTCCTGGTTCACGCTGATGCAGCTTGTCCCTGGAAACTGGTAGACCAGCTCCGGCGCCGATCGCGCTCCAGCCTCGCGCATCACCTGCGCCCCAATCTCATCCAGGTCGTGCGTGGTCACACCCGAGCGCACACCTGCCTTCATCGCCTCAAGCATCCGGCGCACCACCTGACCAGCGGCTTTCATGCCTGCCAGCTCTTCCGGGGTATTGATCGACATATGTTCTCCTTGCTTCTTTCGATGACGGCACGAAGAGCCGTCCTAACGCAGGCTGCTACTCTCCGAGCAGCAGCCTCTGCGTGGTATACGCGCGGCCCGTCACACCGTCGCATTCAATCAGCAGCGCAGCCATGCGTGGATCGCCCTTGGCCGCTTCAAACTTGCCAGGCATCCCGGTGAGGAACCGCTGCAAGACCAGCTCTTTCTCCACACCGATCACACTTTCATAGGGACCGCTCATGCCTACGTCCGTCTGGTATGCCGTGCCTCCAGGCAGCACGCGGTTGTCAGCGGTGGGTACATGGGTATGCGTACCGACGACAGCGGTCACCCGCCCATCGAGATACCAGCCGAGCGCGACCTTTTCCGAGGTGGCCTCAGCATGGAAATCCACAAAGATCACCTTCGCCTGGATTGTTTCCAGCAGCGCATCCATTTTGCGGAACGGATCATCATTCGATGCCATGAAGACGCGCCCCTGCAGGTTGATGACGGCATAAGCCTGCCCATTCGGCAACGTGCCCTCATACACACCGTGCCCCGGTGTGCCGCTGACATAGTTCGCGGGACGAATCACGCGGCGCGGGCGCTCATGGCTGTCCTCAGGGACAGACTGCATGTATTCGATGAGCTCACGTTTGTCCCACACATGATTACCGGTGGTGAGCACATGCGCGCCCAGGTCAAAGAGCTCCTCCGCGATTGCTGGCGTACAGCCAAATCCACCAGCGGCATTCTCCGCATTGATGATGACCAGATCGACGCCGCGTTCGGCAATAACATGGGCGATGTGTTCCCGCACAATACGGCGCCCGGCACTGCCGAAGACGTCCCCAACAAAGAGAATGCGCAAGTGAGTGATTGCCTCCTGAGATATATGTTCATGCTACATGTACGCCCCGGAAATCTTCTGCGCCTCCGTTCACACAGCCGAAACGTTACGATTCCGCACCGGACACAGTTACGAATACTTTTTCACCGTCTTCCCGCCTTTCACGGTAATTCCCGGTATGGTCTTTGGCTCCTACTGTGTTAGCGTGGCAATATGGCCGTCAATACCCGATTCGCAACTGGCGTTCACGCCCTTCTCCTGCTCGCTGCCGAACCGGATGTACTGCAGACCTCGGAGGACGTAGCGGGCAAGCTCAACACCAACCCTGTCGTAATTCGTCGTGTTTTCTCGCTGCTGCAACAGGCTGAACTGGTGGAAAGCCAGAAAGGACCGCACGGTGGTTCACGCCTGGCCAGGCCGGCGAAAGAGATCACGCTGAGCGATATCCATCGCGCCCTGGATGCTGGCGGACTTTTCCATACGGTCAGCTTCCCTGGCACACAGCAGGCTCGCGTTACTGCTGCTCTCGATCAGATCTTTACCTCTGTCAGCAAGACCGTGACAAAGGAACTGGAACAGGTCACTCTCAGCCAGCTGCTCAAGAAGATTTCGAAGAAGCCTTCCAAATAAGCCGCGGGGCGTTCGTCCCTGCGGCTTGTTCTATCCTTTTCCTCATTCCTATCTCAGTTGCGGAATTCTCGCCTGGCTCCAGCGCCAGGTCAGCAGCGCAGCGATCAGCACCAGTGCGGTTGTCAGCCCGCTCCACAATCCATAAAGCCCCCAGTGCATGCGAAAGCAGAGCCACGCGCCCAGAGGCAGGCCAATCACCCAATAACCGACAAGATTGGCCAGCATCGGCACCCGTGTCTCGCCCAGCCCGCGCAATGCCCCCGTGGCCACAGTCTGCGCCCCGTCAAAGACTTGAAAAGTCGCAACGACCAGCAGAATATGCACGCCCAGGGCAAGAACCCGCGGATCGCGCGTATAAATACTGAGAACCGGGCGCGGGATCAATAGAAAAAGCAGCGCCGCCAATGTCATAAACCCTACACCCAGCCCCAGAGCCATCCAGCCCGCCCGCTTCGCACGCTCCGGATTCCCCGCTCCGATGGCATGACCTACAGCGACTGCGCCGGCCGCAGAGATTCCCAACGGCACCATAAAGGTGTATGCGGCACAGCTGAGAGCAATCTCATGTGTAGCCAATGAAATGGCATCGAGATGCGCAGCCAGAATGGTCGCTGTTCCAAAGGCGGCGACTTCCAGGATCACCTGGGAAGCAGCCGGCACCCCCAGCTTTAGCAGGGCGCGAATGCGTGCCCAGTCTGGTGCTGGCCAGCGCGCAAAAAGTGGGTGACCTCGGCGGCGCTCGTGCAGCCACGCAAAGAACATCAGCACGGCGGCCATATATATACGGGCAAAAACTGTCGAACAGGCCGAGCCGCGCACGCCCATTGCCGGCATCCCGAACTTGCCGTAGATAAAGACCCAATTCCCGAGCAGATTGACCAGATTGGCAGAAATCAGGGCAAAAGTGACCGGACGTACCTGTCCCACCCCCTGCAGGTAGCGTCGAAACCCACCGTAGACCAGCAGCGGCAGGGTGCCCAGATTCAAGAAGCCGACATATTGCCGGGTGAACACGGCCACCAGAGGATCGACACCTCGACCGGTAAACAGCGGCCGCGCCACAAACATAAACGCCATCAGAAGAGGCGTGAAGGCCAACGCAATATACATGCCCTGAGCCAGAGAGCGATGACAATCATCGAAATCCTTCGCTCCCCAGGAACGCGAGACCAGCGTATCCAGCCCGAGCAGCAATCCGATGCCGAAAATCGACGGCGCGTAATAGATCGCATTGCCGAGGCCGACAGCCCCGATTGCGGCAGGGCCCAGTTTGCCCACCATGATGACGTCGACGACTGTCATCGTCATCCAGCCGATCTCGGAAAGAGCGACGGGAATGGCCAACGCCAGCAATGCCCTCAATTCGGCAGCAAGATTCGGTCGCCGGTTTGCCGGCTCATCGAAGATCAGCGGTTCGGAGGCGCTGCTATCTGTCCCCATGATCAGAAATCGCCCTCGTGCGATTTCCCGATTGTAGCCGCGCCATGGAAGCGGGAGAGCTATGTTATAGTGAACAAAGAAGTAGGAGAGTTGGCCGAGTGGTTGAAGGCGCACGCTTGGAAAGCGTGTGTAGGAGAAATCCTACCGTGGGTTCGAATCCCACACTCTCCGCCATCCTGCACCAGCTCATTCCATAAAAATCGAATAAATTGAGCAAAATCAGGCGCTTTGGCTTGTCAGAGTGCTGTTGCCGCACCCAATAAGAGAGCTTCATCTTATTGAACAGGATGCTACCTGCCAGCCTTAGGAAAAGCCTTGCTCGTGTCGTCGCAGGAAGTCAACCTGGCGTTAGACACTGCAACTTCCCTTCACCTTTTCCAGTAAGTCTGCCGGGTGGATAGGCTTTTCCAATATTTCAAAGTCTCCCTCCTGCTGTGCGCGCTTCAGCATATCCCTCATCGTTGCTTTTCCGGAAAACAGCAGCACTCTGCATGCGGGATATTTCGCTCGAATATATTTTCCCAAGTCGATGCCTGTCATACCTGGCATGGCCACATCACTGATGAGCAGGTCGGGAACAATCAGTTCTGCTGCGCTCAGTACGTCCTGGAAGCGATGAAAGGACTGGGCGGCGAAGCCAGACTGGCTAAGAATGACGGCCAGCGTATCAGCAATGATGGATTCGTCGTCGACGACAAAAACAGTTCGCGAAGTCTTCATGCGCGCTCTTCCTTAATTCCGGTGAGTAACCCAGCTCGATGCAAGATACTTCGTTTCATCTCTTGGACGTGCTGCCACCTTTTATCTTGAGGTGGCAGCATCACTCAGCATCTCGTGGGATGTTTATTAGCGCTTCGTGCTAATCGCTATGTTCCTGTTTGTTGCTGCTATCTTCCGGCTGTAACGTTGCGTTCCTTCTTAAAGCAGCCAGTCTTGCCGCATTCTGCCGATTGCATTCGCGACAGCGCTGGCTGCTTCCGAAGTAGAACCCATGGATGAGAAGATCGTGCCCTTTCGGGCAGTGCGTGCGATCCTTGGCAATGGTCGGCTTCATGCATTCCTTCCCCAGGGGCCATGCTGCTCTTTATTTCAGCGTGTATGTAATACCGGCGCTGAACTGGAAGGAGTTCTTCTTGCTGCCATAAGCCGGATCATTCAGGAAGTCATCGAGAGCCGAAAGGTTGAACCCGAGCCGCTTGTAGACCGGGAAGGCCAGGCCTGCCGTCGCCAGTGCAGACCACGCACTCGGCGTATTGAATGCCGGGGTGACGGTCAGTCCCTGGTTCAGAACGATGCCGTGCACAAGCTTGACCATGTACGCATCACCGGCATCGGCACCGATCAGATCCTTGTCCGGCGTTTTGACCTCAGGCACGACGCCGGGGGTGTATCCAAAATTTTGCCGCTCGTAGTGGATATCGCCCTTCAGGTCGAGCTCCTCCCTTGGGCTCTTGTAGGCCACAAACCCCAGACCGCCGCCATAAATCTGCTGAAGGCTCAAGCCCTGGGAGTAATTGTGATCGAAAGAGACATCGGCAAGCGCATAAAGCCGCGACGAAAGAAACCAGTCCTGCTCTGCGCCGGCATGAATAATGTTGGTCTTGGTTGTAACCGTGCCGGGCTGCGAAAGTGACCCGTATGCCGCAGCAAAATCAGCCATTGTCCGGTAGCGTGGATCAAGCCAGCTCACGGTCGGAACCGTCCGGATGAAATTTGCGGCTCCGGTAAAGGTACGGCTGTTCTGCGTTGCTTCCACATCGGCGAGGCCTGCGCTTAAAGTCCCATTCCATCCCTGGCCCCAGCCCGGATGGCTGTGGACTTCCTTGTCATAAGCAGCTGCGTCGACCATGTACTGCACATTCGCCTGTGGAATCTCTTTTGCCTGCCCTTCAGGGCCTACCTGGACGTTGCCATTCTGTATGGCCACCGCGCCTTTCGGCACGTCGGAATCGGCATTCTTGCGTGAGAGATGCTGACCCTGCTGAATCACGGCAAAATGCTGCGTTGTCTGAATGGACTTGATCTTGTCCCAGCTCAGGGTCAGATCTCCTGCACCATCACTGTGAAAGGTCACGGTTCCGGCGGTCTCACTCACCAGCTTGCCTCGCAGCTGGTCACCATTCGAGAGCGTAAGGACATCAGGGCTGGTCGCAGCTTGAGCAAAGGCTTTATGAATCCACCCATTCGTCAGTGAACCCGCCACCAGTACGACCGCAATCGGCATCGTTTTCAGGAATCGGGGGGAAAACCAGTTGGTTTTAGGGTTGAACATAGATCAGAAGTCTCCCTTCATCGTGCGTTTCCGTTGAGCCTGGTCCGGACATATAAGCGGTACTCCATCGCCATGGACCAGAATTGCGAGATAGCGAGCTCGGCAGGCCGCCTCACTTCAGTGCAGATATAGGCTGCCTGCCTGCTCATTCCTCATAAGAGCTACTGCTTGGCTTCGCTCTTCGCCACGTGATAGCCGGCCTTTTGCGCGTCGGCTTCCGACATGTATTTGCCCTGCTTCGTCTTGCCGTAATACTTGGTGCCTTCACGGTGATAAACGCCGGAAGCCGTGTTCACCCACACCATGCCCTTCTGCGGCGCCTGCGCAGTCGCGGCCTGCGGCTTGTCACTCGGGGCGGTGCTGATGGTATGCGTGTCGGCCAGGGTATTTCCCGTGGAAGGCGTGGAAGCAGCAGGAGTAGTGGCAGCGCTCGCTGCTTTCTTCCCTTTCTTTGTGGCCTTGGTGGTCGTAGTGGTTGGAGTGGTAGAGGAAGCGCTAGTCGACGGTTGCGTGGTCTGCGCGAAAAGCGGAGCCGCGCCGAGGATGAGGGCAAGAGCCGCGGTTACAAGTGAACTGCTTGTTGTCTTCGATGACATCTGTTGTTCTCCTTGAAAAATCACTGCTGCGTGGGGGCCTGGATATAACGCGGAAATTATGCGGAAAGAGTCGATGTGCAGAAGGCGCAGCGCCGCGCGTCGAGCGCGACCTCGCTCTTGCATTCGGGGCATTTCTTCTTGTCAGGAACAACAGGCTGTTCTTTCTTCAACCGGCTCATGAGGCTATTTACCGGCACAACGACGAAGAAATAGATCGATGCAGCGATCAAGAGGAACGAAATTACGGCGTTGGCAAAGTCTCCGTAAAGGAACTTTGCCCCATTGACCTCGAAGGAAAACCCTGAGAAATCGGGCTTCTTCACGAGAGCCGCAATGATGGGAGTAATGAGGTCCTTGACGAGGGCGCTGACCACGGTGCCAAACGCTGCGCCCATCACCACGCCTACCGCCAGGTCAACAACGTTGCCGCGTACAACAAAATCACGAAATCCTTTCAACATAGAGCACGTTCTCCTGATTTCTGGCCTTTCACTGGGTCAAGACAACGCGCAATTCGGAAAAGTCACATCGATGTGCCGCAATGCAGATTTTTTTGGGGAGGGTACAGAAACCTGTACAAGAAAGAGGGATGGGACGGAAGATATGAGATGCTAAGGGCGGTATGAATCGCCCCTCTACTGGCTGGTCCAGTTCTGTCCCAGATCCAGATGAAGATCTCCTGCTCCAAGCGCTGCAAGCGCCCGATGGCGATCTCCGCGCGTTTGAAAAGCTGGTCCTGCGTTACCAGAAGCGCGTGGTTGCCAATTGCCGCGGCATTACACGAGACTCCAACAATGCCGAGGATCTGGCGCAGGAGGTGCTCGTAAAAGTCTTTTTTGGGTTGCCGGGATTCAAGAGAGAGTCATCCTTCGGACGCTGGCTGCAGCGGATCAAGATCAATCACTGCCTGAACCACCTCAAGAAACAGCACGGGCGCTCTTTCGTCGATATCGGTGACCCTGACGTGGACACGGTCGACGAGCTTAAGGTTAAAGTCACCGCTGAGCAACTCGCAGGCGCTATCGGAGACCGACAGATCATCAGCGCTGTACTCGAGGCCATGCCGAACACGCTCAGAGTCCCGCTGGTTCTATGCGACATGGACGAACTGTCCTATGAAGAGGTCGCACAGTCTTTGGGAATTGGCCTCTCAGCAGCCAAGATGCGGATCAAGCGCGCGCGTGAGGAGTTCAGGACACGATACGAAAAGGCACAGTCGTCCCAGGCGACAGCGATTAGCAGATGAGCAACGGGCAGAGTGATCCAGAGAGACATGAGGAAGAGGTGGACCCAGGTGAGCCGATTGCGCAGCTCGCCGGGTTTGAATATGACGTCTCTACCGGGCTCCTGGGACGAATCAGGCGCGCCATCTCGCGCAGAACGACGGCTGCACAGGTAACATCGTTCACCTTCGATCTCCCTTTCGTCGTGTTCAAGGAGTTCTGGACGATGTTAGCGGAGCACCTTAATTTGAAGTAAGTCAGTGGAGGATGCCGGGCATGGAAGAAAAACTTTTTGATTCATTTCGGAGCCTTGGAGCCTCAGTGCTCGCTGCACTGCCAAAGGTAGCTGTAGGCATTGTGCTGGTGGTTCTAGGCCTTGTCGTCGCCAAGGTCATCGAGATTATCCTGCGTACTCTGCTGGTGCGGTTGCGCTTCGACAGCCTGGTAGAAAGGGCCGGCATCGACAAGGCACTGCAGAGAATCGGCCTGCGCCAGCAACTGAATCTCTTCCTGCCCAAGCTCATCTACTTCCTGATCATCTTCCTGCTGGCCAAGACCGCCAGCGATGCCCTCGGCCTGACTGCCATCTCCAACGCGATCGGAGCCTTCTTCGATTATCTGCCGAACATCATTGCGGCCCTTCTGCTCATGATCCTTGGAACCACCCTTGGACAATTCGCAGGGCAGATGGTGACACAGGCTGCCGAAAATGCGGGCATCGACTCAGCTCCAACGCTCGGCAAGCTGGTCTCCGCGCTGATCGTTTTCATCGTTGCCATGATGGCCATCGGCCAGCTCAAGATCGATACGGAGATGGTCCGCATCGTAACCAGCTTTCTCCTCGGAGCCGGGGCACTTGCCTTTGGACTGGCCTTCGGGCTGGGGACGCGGGACATTGTGCGCAATATTGTGAGCGGATTTTATGTTCGCAAGGTGCTTGTCATCGGCAAGCCGCTAGAGGTCGCAGGGCAAAACGGCGTTCTCACTGCCATTACTGCAACACACACCATTCTCGAAAGCGATGGAAGAGATATCGTGATTGCAAACTCGAACTTCATGGAACAAACGAGCAAGCAGTAGATACGAATCACCAGTCGGCTGCGAAATCTCTATATTGTTGTCTTCCACTGCGCAATGGGCTAGGCTCTTTCAACTCTGCAGAATCGGCAGGCCAGCGAAATCGAGCACGCGGGCCTGCCCAAAGATAGGGTGCTACGTTCTTCCCCCTGCCCGATCAGAAATTCAGGCGTGCACCGAGCAACATATTACGCGGCGGCATCGTGGATGATGTCTGGCCGAAACCTCCGTCGGCAAGGTTGGTGTCGACGCCGTTGAGATTGACGCGATTGAAGATGTTGAAGGTGTCGATCCTTAATTCGAGATTCACGCCCTCCCATATCTGCGTACTCTTCTTGAGTGTGAAATCGGTGTCCGCATAACCTGGATCACGGAACTGGTTGGGTGTTTCGCCGCCCTCCTGACCGACGTTCGGCAGAGTGAACTGACCGCAGGGTAGCGCTCCACCGGGACAGGTCTGAAAGAGGCCGTGGCCGGACTGATAGTCCTTGCGGTCATGCTTCTGCTTGTAATTCGTCACGTTCGGGTAGTCGTTGTTATCGCCATCGGCGTTAAAGTCGCCACTGCCGGCGGCGAAGCGCAGGTTGCCGGCGGCTTGCTCGCTGGCGTAGTTGGCGGAGGTGAGCGGAGTGCCGTCAGACGCAGTGGTGCTGAGCGCGAGCGGATTCCCGGTATAGACGGTGAAAGGATAGCCGGACTGGAGCACCGTCGTGCCAGCCAGCGTCCAACCACCCAGGGCATGCCGGGCAAAGCTGTTCCCGAGCTTATCGCCGGGCAGCAGATAGCTGACTCCCAGCGAGAAGCGATTCGGCACATCCCATGGCGAGGGCGCATAGAAGCGGGAGTAAGGATAAGCCACGGGATAGTTCTGCCAGTTATCCATGGCCTTGCCGTGCGTATAGGACGCAGTCAGGAAACCGCGGCGAGCGAAACGTCCTTTTACCGCGACGATGAGTGCCTGATAGTTGGCGATAGCACCGTTGAAGGCATAGCTGATGGAGCCGAAGCTGGTGTTCAGACGCGTCTGGGTGCCCGAGCCGGTGAAATTGCCGGAGGAGTCGAAGCTGGGGTGCGCGAGGAGGTCGCCAGCATAGGCGTTCACATCGTTGCCATAGGAAGTTGCGCCCTCATTGCCTCCACCGGTCACAAGGTCTCCGGAGTGCGAGCCGACATAGCCAATGCTCGCCGTCATGTCACGCGTGATCTGGTGCTCGATGGCGAGCGACCAGTTCAGGGTGAAAGGAGAGCTCAGCGAACTGTCGACACCGCCTACGCTGATCTGCGAGCCGACCAGTCCGCCCTTGGCATCCAGTGAACCGCCCTGAAAAGCCGGATAGGGGAAGCCGAAGGGAAAGGTGTTCTGCGTGCCGTAGCCAAAGATGGGAGCAGCGGTGGAACCGTTGTTATAGAAGGTGGGAACGATGGGTCCAGGCGGATTCGAACCTAGGCCATTCTCCGCATTTCCGAGCGTGAAGTAGTCGTGATAGAGACCGAAGCCGCCGCGGACCACCCACTCACCGTTGGCGAATGGATCGAAGGCAAAACCGCCGCGTGGTGCGAAATTCCAATTGAGGTCTTTCTTAAAGACGTGATCCTGTTGCGTCATCACGCCATTGGCTACCTGCTGCGCAAACGTTGCTCCGTCGCCCAGGTGGAAGTTCGCGAGCACCGTACCCTTGAGCGCGACATACGGATTGCCGAAGTTATCGTAACGGATGCCGTAGTTAATGGTGAGTTTGCGCGAAACCTTCCACGTGTCCTCAACGAAGGCGCCGCCTGTGGTCTCCTGATAACCGTAGTTGCGGACACCAGGTTTACCCGTGAGCGGATCGTAGGCGAGGCCCGACTCGCTGTACGGATCATCATTGATCAAGTTGATCATGTTGGTGTAGCTCAGGCTCGGCTGTCCATAGGCGCCAGCGAAGTAGGCAAGGTCATCCCCATGCCAGCCCTCGTAGCCCGCCTTGATCGAGTGTGCGCCGTGAATGTGCGTAAGCACGTCGCGCCAGTGATAGCTGTGCTGCACATAGTCGCCAAGCGCGAAGCCGTCACCAAAGCCAACACCGAGGCCGGTAACGCTGACAATGGGCACGGTAAAGAGGCCCGAGGATGGCGCGAAGCCCTCGATGCGGTTGTAGCCCATGAAGGCCTCATTGAGCGTATTCGGCGAGAAGGTATGTGTCTCGTTGCCCTGCAGCGAGAAGGTGTAGTAGTTATCGGTCTCGTTGAAAGCGGGACGGACCGAAGGACCGCCGGTGTTGATCGTGTCGCGATAGAAGAGACCGTAGACGCGGTCTTTCGAGAAATACTTATCGATACGGATGTTGTACTGCTTGGAGTTGTTGTAGCTCGAAGAGTTGAAGTTCCCCTGATCGAAGACGGCGGTGCCGCAAGGGATGTTATCGGTGCTCGGCGTACCGCAGCCCGTGTTGGCTGCCGTGTCTTGCGGGCCAAAGGCCTGCTGCGCAGTCTGAAAAACGTTGCGGAAGGTAGCGTTCGAGGCCGGGTATTTCGTAAAGAGCTGCACCTCAGGGCTGTTAGGACGCACGCTCTGCGCGAAGGCAACGAAGGCCGGGTCTTCATAGGTCTGCAGCGAAGCGCCGTTCGAGGTGAGCGAAAGATACGGCTCGTAACTGGCGAAGAAGAAGAACTTCTTGCCGGGAATCACCGGACCGCCGGCGCCGAATGACATGTTGTTGGTGTGATATGGCGCCAGCTTCTCCGGCTGGGGTACACCGAACTCACCGCGCGCCTGTAATCCTTGGTAGGTGTAGTACTCGCTGGCAAATCCATGATACTGATCAGCACCTGAGCGTGTGGACATGACCGTCTGGAGCGAGCTGGCGCGACCGTAGTCGACGGTATAGGTGTTGGTCTGTACCGTGGTCTCGGCCAGCGAATCAACATTGGGCGTGAGATTGACGACACCCGGGCGAATGCTGCTCGTCACGTCGAGGCCGTCGACGATGTACATGTTGCCGTTCTGGCCGCGGCCATTGGCGCTGGCGTCAACGTAATTCTCAGGGTTGAAGTTGGTGGCAGTCGATGCTCCGAGGCCGGTCACACCAGGCGTGAGCGTGATGAGCGCAGTGGGATTGCGCGAGGCCAGAGGCAGGTTCTCGAGCGCAGTCTGATCGAGCGTCTGCTGATTGCGGCTGTCGGCCGTATCGAGCAGCGGAGCCTGCGTAGTCACAGTAACGCTGGTGTTTACCTGGCCGATGGCGAGTGTGAGTGCGACGTTGCGCGTCTCGGCGGCGGTAAGCACGATGGCTGTCGAGGCATTGGAGAAGCCCTTAACCACGGCGGAGACGGTATAGTTGCCTGGTCCGAGGCTGGCGAAGCGGAAGACGCCGGCGGAATCGCTGGTGGTGCTCTGCGCGATCTTCGTATCGTCATTGACGATGGTGACTTTCGCAGCCGGGATCGAAGCACCGCTTGTATCCTGCACGCTGCCCTGTACACCGGCAGTGAACTGTGCCATCGCTGTGCGGGTAGAAAAGAGCAGCAGGAGAGCAAGAACGGAAAGAAGAGATTTCATGACCAGGCTGGATGCTGGGGTGGAATACAAGCTGCGCTGTGACTCGCTCTGCGGTGGAACACTTCTCAAATGCTTCATCTGGACCTCGTAAAAGCTGTCTCACTCCTGAAAGACCTGCATCTGCAACGTGTGCAGGCAGGTCGCAACCGCGAAGGCGCAGCCCACTTCTGCTGCCGGACTGGCGCTTCATCGCGAAACCCGAGTGAGCCTACCGGCGGCCATGAGCGATAGACATGAGCCACCTAGATCAGCCCTCTCTAGTCCGAATGGACTAGGGACGGCCGCAGATGGAGTAGTTTTGCTATGGTGGGGAGGGTGCGAACGGGCTTCCCCTCCAGGCCGCAGGCATACGATGAGTACAAGGACGAAGTTGAGATTCGATCTGCAGCGCACAGCGTGGATGCTGCTCATGCTCCTTCCTCTCCTGGGCTCATGCCATCGACAGCCTTCCGTCGTTATCGCTGTCATTCCGCGCACCTCGGGCGTGCTGATGTGGGAGCCTGAACACGGCGGCGCACTGGCTACAGCCCTCCCACAGGGAGCGGATATCTACTGGAACGCACCGACACGCGAAGATGATATTCAAGGTCAGATCGCTCTGGTGGATCGCGTAGCCTCGCGCTCCTACCAGGGACTTGTACTCTCACCCGATCACGCGCTCGCACTCATTACGCCGGTGCGACGCGCGATTGCGCGCGGACTGCCAACAGTTGTACTGGGCTCACCGCTGGCAATGCCTGCGGGCAATGGCCTGTGGTACGTACTGAACGATGAGCAGACGGGCGCACGGATGGCCGCACAGAGGCTCACAGCGATGCTCGGCGGCAAAGGCTCGATTGCGGTGCTGGGCATCAATCCAGATATCACCGGCATTGTGGAGCGGGCGCGCCTCTTCGAGGGCGATCTGGCCCAGAGCGCGCCAGAAATCCGCGTAGTCGTAAACCGGAGCGGCTCCTTCAATCTCCCTCACGAACAGCAGGTGGCTGAAGAGACGCTAAGGGAGCATCCGGAGATCGACGTGATCGTGACCATGACGGCCACCGCCATGCACAGTGCACTGGCTGCCATCGCGGCATCTCCGGAGAAGCATATCCGTGTGATTGCCTTCGATCCTGACTCACTGACCTTCGATAGCCCGAATCTCGATAGCATGATCTTCGAGAACACGCGACGCATGGGAACAGAAGCAGTGCAGCTCCTGCTCGCCGAGCATCGCGGCATAAGCCAGCCCGCCGTCACTTACGTCGAACCCGTACTGGTAACGCGTGAGAATATACATACCGACGAAGTCACTCAGTTGACCTCGATGGACTGGCGGCCCGCACGCATGCGTTGGAAGTGGAGTGTGGGACCATGAGCGAGGCAGGCATCGGAGCAGGCCGTGCAGGCAGGCGCAGTAGCTATTCTGCATCACGCGTGTGGTTCATTACCGGAGTCTCCGCCGTTCTGCTGGCCGCGATATTGGCCGGAATATTTATCTATTGGCGCAGCCCCACGCGTGGTCTGCCATACCATGACGCCTTCGCGGAGTTGCATACCGGGGAGTGGACCGCTTATGGCGGCACGTGGGAGGTTGCGCAGGGCGCCATCCACAATGACTCCGACGAGCGCGGCGCAAAGCTGGTAACCGGATCGCAATACTGGCGCAACTACTCGATAGAAGCCGACGTGATGCTGCTCGGCATGGGCGGCGATGCGGGACTGATCGTGCGCACCAGCAATGAAGAGGAAGGCGTGGATGCCTATAACGGCTATTATGCAGGACTGCGCACGCTCGACAATACGCTGACGCTGGGGCGAGCCGGTTACGGCTGGATGGAGGTGAACTTTCCTCTCAAGCCGCGCGGCACGCGCGTCGTAGCATCGCGATGGTATCACCTGAAACTGCTGGCCTACGGCTGCCAGCTGGTAGCTTCTGCGGCGCCGCTGCTCCCTGATGCTCATGCCGGCTCGCCCACGATTATTTCCATTACCGATGAGAGCTGCCTCCCTGCAGGCCGTGCCGGGCTGCGCTCATATTCCTCTGGCGGTATCTGGCGCAACGTGGCGATAAAACCCGCGACACGCCGTGATCTCGATGAGATGCTTTCACAAGGCCGTTCACAGATAGCGGCCACACCGCAGCATTCGCTGACCGAGCTGTCAAATGCCGGCGGCTCGATCACACCACCGGCAGAGGACCAACCGCCAGCACTGCCCTCGAGTCCGAACACGCAACCGATCAGCAGCCTGCGCCTGGCTTCGCTGGCGCGACCGGTGACCTCGACCGTGCGCGGTATCGTCATCCTGAATTCACCCGCGCTCTTCGTCGAGGACGCGACCGGCGGTGTGGCTGTACATCTCAAAACACCGCAGCCACTCAAGGTGGGGGACGAGGTCGAAGTCACCGGGGAGGTGCATGCCGACGCCTTCAGCTCGCGGCTCGAAGATGCGGTGGTGCGCGTGCTCTGGGAGGGCACTCCGATGCCAGCCGTCTCGGTTACCGCTTCGCAAGCGGCCACCGGAGCCTTCGATTCGACTTTTGTCGAGGTCACAGGCGCGCTCGAGAAAAAATCTTACGGGCCTGATGATTCCCTTATTCTCGATCTCGATTCCGGCCAGCAGTCCTTCCGTGCCATCCTCAACCGCGGCCGCGCGGGGGAGATTTATGAGCGCGTAAAACCCGGCAGCACACTCTTACTGCGCGGAGTCACAGTGGTAGACCCGGCTTACACGCAGTCACTCACGCCTTTCGCCGTACTGGTGCACTCCAGCGACGATCTCGAAATTCTTGCCGGGCCGCCATGGTGGAGCACGGGCCACCTGGTTGCGATCGGTATAGGGTTGCTGCTAGCGGCTCTGGTCACAAACTTCCTCTATCACCGTATCGACCGGATGCGCCTGCGTGCGGTCATTGAGGAACGTGAGCGGTTGGCCTATGAGATGCATGACACCCTGGCACAGAGCGTAGCTGGCATCGGTTTCCAGCTCGAAGCGATCCGCACTCAAACACCTGAAACCCTCGCGAAGGTACACCGCCAACTTGACCAGGCAAGCGAACTGGTGCGCCACAGTCATGCCGAGGCTCGGCGCAGCATCCGCATGCTAAGGCCTCAACAACTTGAGTCCGAGGGACTGCTGACTGCCCTCACACACACAGCCGAACGCCTGGTGGAAGGTGGTCCAGTACAGATCCACGCAGTCTCTCTGGGTGAACCACGAGCGCTGCCGCTGCGTGTCGCTGACGCGCTCTATCGCATCGGACAGGAAGCTCTGGCCAACGCCGTGCGCCATGCCCATCCAGGCATCATCCGTATCGAGATCGAGTACACACGGCAAACGGTGCGGCTGCTCATCGCCGACGACGGCATCGGCTTTGCACAGGGCGAAGAGCAGGGCCTCGGCCTGTTAGGCATGCGCAAACGTGCAGCCAGCATTGCGGCACGGCTCAATATCCGCAATCGCAAGACAAGTGGCCCAATACAGGGCACGGACGTACAGGTGACTGCGCCGCTGCCACCTGAGAATTCATGGCTGGCATGGCCGGCGACAGCATGGCGATATCTTAGGGAGTTACATCATGGCTGATCTGGAACAAAAGCCGATCCGTATTCTTATTGTCGACGATCACCCCGTAGTGCGTGCCGGCCTCACCAGCATGCTCGGCACGCAGGACGATCTTGAAGTTGTTGCCTCCGCTTCCTCTGGCGAGGCCGCGCTAGCACTGCTCGGACAGACTATCTGCGACGTAGTATTGCTCGACCTGCGTATGCCGGGCATGAGCGGCGTAGAGACGATTCTCGAGATGAAAAAGGCCGGGCGCAGTGCGCGTACCATCGTGCTCACCAGCTTTGAAACCGATGAGGACATCTACCGCGCAGTGCAGGCCGGTGCGCAAGGTTACCTACTCAAGGACACCTCGCTCAGGGAGATGATCGAGGCCATCAAGAGCGTACACGCCGGCAAGCGTTATATCCCGCGCGATATCGCGGCGAGACTCGCCGAACGGATGATGCGCACAGACCTCACGGCACGCGAACTGGAAATCTTAAAGATGCTCTCCAAAGGGCTAACCAACAAGCAGATCGGCCAGGTACTCGGCATCAGCGACAACACGGTAAAGAACCATGTGAACAGCATCATTGAAAAACTCGAGGTATCCGATCGCACCGAGGCCGCGACTACCGCCATTCAGCGAGGACTTATTTCGATCGAAGAGGCGTAAGATCGCTTTCGGCAGTCACTCAGCTGGTCGCGCTAGAAACGATGTAGCCCAGGTGGACTATGGACCCCGATCGAAGTGACAGGCGACACTGACGGAGCAGTCAGTCGTCAGAGCACGGGCCGGGCGACACTTCGACTGCGGGAGAGACCGCCTCTTGCTCGATCGTCGTGACTTCCTCAAGATTCTTGCCGCTGCCGGAGCTGCCCAGGGGCTCGGGCCTGCCCATGCACTCTTCGCACAACAAGGCACGACTCTGCGTAAAGGACAGTATGCGCCGGGACGTATTGCGAATGAACTGACGCTCTACCTGCCTGGAGAGGAAGAGACTCTGCGCGCTGTTCCCTCGGTGAGCGGACTCGCCGGCGATGCGCTCACGGTGAAGCTTGGCGCGGAATCGGCATCGATCAAAACAGGCGACGCATTCCACGGATGGCGCCTGCTCACAATCGCAGGCATGAATGGCGTGGAAACGGCGATCTTCGAAAAGCATGTGACGCACCGCGGCGCGCTGGCTTACGTCACCGAAGAGCGCGGCACGATTGCGTGGATTCCGAAGTACGTCGGCGATCTCTCGAAGATCCGTCCACGACCCACCCATACGCCGCATGGTGTGAAGCTCGAGCGCGCACCGCGCTACATACCCGGACCTGATGTGACTGGCGAATACTTGCTGAACTCGAACGAAGACCCGTGCTTCGAGAATGTCGCAGCGCTCGGCGAAGAATATATCGGCTGGACCCTGGTGGCCAACGAGCAGGGTGGCCCAAAGAGCTGCCTCTATCTTGAAGCCGATGGCATTTCGCGCGAGATCGCAGGCAAGCCTGAGGGCGAGGGCACATGGGAGCCGGACCAGGTAGGCGCATATTTCGATCCTGCCGCGCTGCTCTCCGATGACAACCCCAAGCTCTACGCATATCGCAAGGGTTACAGTAAGCGGACGCTGCTCGGAGGCTACCTTCCGGTGGCAAATATCGGCGTGTGGAATGCCGAGTACAGCTGCGGTTACGAGGTGATGGTGCTGCTGCCTCCGGGGGAAGATGCGAAACCCATCGGCCGTGTACGCTCAATGGTGCCTGATACACAGCGCAGCTCCGAAAAAGACATTGACGGCACGCTATTTGTCGATCGCTATTGGAATTGCGGGCCACAGGAGTTCTACTCCGAGCTGGCCGGGATCTGGAACCGGTGGTCGTCTCTATACGATGCAGCGATGCCGATCTCGATCCCCGATGAGGCACTTCTGAATGCGGCGCGCGGAGGCATTACGCTCTCACGCTGCAGCTACCGCGGACTCGAACCCACCTACCAGATCGGCGAGGGCGCGTACACCAAGATTCCCGAACGCAGCCATGCACTCTTCCCCGTCGCACACTACGAATTCGTGTGGGTGCAGCAACTGTGGAATCTGAACGCCGATGCCGATGCGTACTTCGATCATTACCTTGATAAGTATGTACTGCCGAACGGCGACTTTCTCTACAACACGCAGGATCAGGTAGAAGCGCCACTGAACATTGGCATCTTCCTTACGAACTCGGCACGCTCGTGGGACTATGGCCACGATCTCGATGCGCTGCGCAGGCGTCTGCCGGTGCTCGAGCGAATGATCGACTTTGTTCTCACGCGCTACGAATACAGTAAGCAAGCGTATTCTGCTGGCGACCGGCGCCGCGGACTCATCTACGGCTCGCCTGAAGCAGATCTTGGTGATCCGCACAACGACTTCCCTGCCTCGCATCCTCTCTACTACCAAAACTCTGTGTGGACCTGGCGCGGATTCACCGAGCACGCGCGCTGTCTGCGCTCAGCGAGCGCGGCTGCACATGACGACGCGCTGCGCGCCGCAGCAGACAAGTACGCAGCGCTGGCGCAGGAAATGCGCGGGCTCATCCAGAGCTCATTGGAAGCCACGCTGGCCTTGCGCAATACCGCAATGAAAGAGGCGGGGATTACCCCCTTCACGCCGGATGACATTCACCGCGATCCCAAAGACCTCTCCAGCTACGAGAACCATCGCTTTATGCAGGATTGGTTCACCGCCGACTGGGGGGATGAGACGCTCGATCTCGGCCATCTGAAGCATCGTGAGATAGCCGGCCTCCAGATCATCGGGCTGCACACCGACGGAGCGTGGGCGCGCACCTCAAACTTCATGGATCACGGCAGCCTCTCGGTGAAGATCCGCCAGAAGGACTATCGCCCCTTCCTGCTGAACCTCTACGCGCTGCTCTGCTATGCATGCGACCCAGGTTCAGGGTATGCGCCGGAAGACGCTTTTATCCCCGGCAGCTTTCCAGGCGAAGGCAATCGCTACGGCTGGGCATCGGTGGTAAACAGCACATTACAGCCTGCACTTGGACTCCGCTGGCTACTCTGCTATGAAGAAACACATGCCGATGTTTGTCACCTCCAAAAGGCTGCTCCGAAGGACTGGTTCACTGCAGGCAAGACTATCTCCGTCCAGCACTGCCCAACGCGCTTCGGCCAAGTAAGTTGGACCACCCACGCACTGGACGATCACCACTGGACGATCACGCTCGAGGTAGAAACAGGCTTCTCAGGAGACATCGTACTGCACATTCATCCACGTTCTGGCGAAGCGATTCGCACCGCAACGGTTGGAACCGTGGACCAGGATACGATCACACTGCTGCACCCGCTTTTCGCCTCACAAACAAGATTCGAGATCGACATTACTTAACCTATTCACTTACGAGGTCACGACAGATATTTGCCCTGTGGCCTGCTTGTCATGTTTTCAAGCTTTTTGCTGGAGCGTCTATGATTCCTCCCCGCCTGGTGTGCACAAGCCGCCGGATTTTCGATCGCCGCACCTTTTTAAAGCACGCCGGTGTAACTGCTGCAGCTGCTGTTGCATTTCATACGTACCCGCTATGGGCTTGGGCATCCATCGATGTATCAAAGAATCCACAACCCGCGGTGAAAAATCGCGCACCGCTCGCATCGAACGCGTTCTATCGATTACCGCTCTGCTCCATCCGGCCGGCGGGATGGCTGCGCGCGCAGATGGAAGTACAGGCCAACGGCCTCAGCGGTCATTTGGATGAAGTCTGGGGTGATGTTGGACCAGACAGCGGCTGGCTCGGAGGCAACGGAGAATCCTGGGAGCGTGGACCGTACTTCGTCGATGGCCTAGTCCCGCTTGCCTGGCAACTCGACGATGTGCGGCTCAAGGCCAAGGCACAGCATTTCATGGAATGGACACTGACGCACCCCTCCCCGAATGGCATGTTCGGTCCGGCAAATAACGATGACTGGTGGCCGCGCATGGTGATGCTGAAGGCTCTCACACAGTATCAGGAGGCAACCGGCGATACCCGCGTCATTCCCTTGATGTCGAGCTATTTTGACTATCAACGCAAGACGCTGCCGACACGTCCGCTGCGCGATTGGGGTAAGTTTCGCTGGCAGGACAATGCACTCTCGGTCATCTGGCTCTATAACCGCACAGGTGATCCAAAGCTGCTTGCATTACTCGATCTCCTGCACCAGCAGGGTTTCAACTGGAAAGCAAACTTCGCCGATTTCCGCTATACCCAGCGCATCACACCAGAAGTGATTAAGCTAAGCGAAAACAACGGCCTCAATGACATAGCGCTGGCAACGCACGGCGTTAACAACGGGCAGGCGCTGAAGGCCGGACCGGTGTGGTCGGTAGTCTCCGGCCAGGAAAGCGATCGTCACGCCCTGCGCGTCATGCTCGATGCCCTCGACAAGTATCATGGCCTGCCGAACGGCATGTTCTCCTGCGACGAGCATCTTGGCGGCCCAAACCCATCGCAGGGCAGCGAACTTTGTACTGTGGTCGAGACGATGTTTTCGCTCGAAGAGTCCATGGCCATCCTCGGGGAGCCTTGGATCGGCGATCGTCTTGAACGCATCGCCTTCAATGCGCTTCCCGGTGCCTTTACTGACGACATGTGGGCACATCAGTACGATCAGGAGCCTAACCAGGTGGAGGTAAGCCTGCACAGCAAGCCGTGGACGACGGATGGACCGGAGTCAAACCTGTATGGCCTGGCACCACACTTCGGCTGCTGCACAGCAAACTTCCATCAGGGGTGGCCGAAATTTGCGGCGAGCCTATGGATGGCCTCGGCAGACGACGGTCTGGCAGCGGTGGCATACGCACCGTGCGAGGTACATACGACCGTTCGCGATACAGCGATACGCATCGCGGTAGAAACCGAATATCCGTTCCGCGACACAGTGCGCATACACGTGGAACCTGCAGCAGAAGTGTATTTTCCCCTGCGCTTGCGAATTCCGGAGTGGGCAGAACGCGGCGTGGCTATCAAGATCAATGGCCAGTCGCAGCCTGCGCCGAAAGCAGGGACCTTTGCAGTGGTCGATCGCCAATGGAGCCCCAATGATCTCGTCGAAATACGGCTACCGCTTGCGCTGCGCGTGACACGCGGGTTCCAACAGTCAGTATCGATCTCACGCGGGCCGTTGCTTTTCTCCTATCCCATCGCAGAAGACTGGGTAAAACTGCAGGAACACGGCGAGAAGTCATCGGACTGGCAGGTATTTCCTGCATCCGGGTGGAACTACGCGCTGGCGGTGGACGAGAACAACACGAAGACGATCGCAACAGAAGAGATAGCCATAGGTCAAACACCATTCACAATGAAAACGCCGGGCGTAAAGCTGCACACCGCTGCACGCAAGCTCCCCTCCTGGCGAGCCGTGGATGGCGTGGCCGATCCAGTGCCGCAGAGCCCGGTAACAAGCGACGAGGCCCAAATGCAGATCGAGCTTGTGCCCTATGCCGCCGCGAAACTGCGTATCACTGCATTCCCGGTCCTAAAGAGCTAGCTTTTATCATCCTGTGTAATGCGATTTGCCTTCAGGACCATTGAATCCTTCATATGGATACATATCGCAAGGCGCACATACGGCAGTAACCGTGCGTTATGAAGTTCTAGCCCCCGGACCGGTCGATACTTTGCAGAACCCAAAGGCGTGCTGGTACTTTGGGCAAGGAGCATAAGGGAGTTTCTGTGAAGCCGACACCATCTCAGCACCTTTCGCAGCCATTCGTTCTTGATCGCCGGCGATTTCTTGAACTGGGCCTCGCCAGTGCTGCCGGCTTATTGGTGGATGCTCCGTCGCACGCAGCGGAGAACTCGCCAGCGATTGCGACACATGGCTTGTTCATGGAACTGGCGCCCGGTGCGGTTGAGCCGCAGGGCTGGCTGGGTGCATGGCTTTCCAAGCAGGCTGCCGAGCTTGGCTCGCACCTGCCGGAAATCTCCTGGCCATTCAGCGCAGAATACTGGAACGGTCTCGAACAGGGACCCAGTTGGTGGCCCTGGGAGCAGCGCGCTTATTGGACCGATGGCGCGACGCGGCTGGCTATCGTCACGCGCGACAGCACGCTGATGCAAAAAGTACAGGTGCCGATCGGTTTCACCCTTGCCCATGCTCGCGCCAATGGCTATCTCGGCCCATCTTATTTCGAGGATCCAATCGGCGACGAACATCGTTGGCCACAGATGGTCTTTTTCCGCAGCCTAATGGCTTGTGCCGATGCACAAGTGGGCCCATCCGGCATAGCAGAAGCCATGCGGAAACACTATCTCAACGACCCGGCAGATTATGCCCTGCCCGAGCGCAATATTACGAACATTGAGCCCATGCTGTGGTGCTACAGGCAGACTGGTGATCCAAAGCTGCTCTCTCTGGCCGAGGAGTCCTGGCGACGCTTTCAGGCTCAGGTCGCGGACACGCCGGGACACGGAGACTTAGGCAGCACGCGGGTCTATGCCGACAGCCCGATCCATGCACATGGTGTGACCTATGCCGAGACTGCTAAGCTGCCCGCCATTCTTTACATGTATACCGGCAATCCGGAGTACTTGCGCTTTGCCCTGGCCGCACAGCAGCGCATCTTCTCGCACCATATGCTGGTAGATGGAATTCCTTCGACGTCCGAATGGTTCCGTACTCGAACTTCGCTTGACTCACATGAGACCTGCGACATCGTGGATCACACCTGGGGCTGGGGATATATGCTGCAGGCTACCGGCGACGGTGTCTGGAGTGATCGCATCGAGCGGGCCTGCTTCAATGCGGGGCCGGGGGCTATTCGCAATGACTGGAAGGCGCTGCAGTACTTTTCTTGCCCGAACCAGTTTCTAGCAACCGAGAAGTCCGACCACAACGTGATGGCGCATGGCAGTTACATGATGGCCTATCAGCCAAACCCCGGTCAGCGTACTGCGTGTTGCGGCGGCAATGTGCATCGGCTTTACCCGAATTACGTAAGCCGTATGTGGATGCGCTCGGTCGAAGGCGGGCTCGTCGCGACACTCTACGGCCCTTCGACACTCCGCACTACCGTAGGTCCCGAGCGTACTCCCGTCGAAATTGTGCAAACAACAGAGTATCCGTTCCGCGATACCATCACCTTCCGATTTGCAGGAGCGCATGAAGCGAAGTTCCCGCTCGCACTGCGCGTGCCTGCCTGGTGCAAGCGGCCGCAACTCACACTCAACGGAAGTACCGTTACACTCACGCCGCAGAAGGGATTCGTTACGCTGGAGCACCGCTTCCGTCCTGGCGACACCCTGACATTGACACTTCCCATGGCGTTGGCTCGTACAGCATGGCCATATGGAGGCGTTGCATTGGAACGCGGTCCTCTGGTGTTTTCCCTTCCCATTCAGGAAAAGTGGAGTACCTTCACAGTGCCCGACTACTCCACCTCAGCCTTCCCTGGTTACAACGCAACGCCCACCAGCGCATGGAACTATGGACTGGCTCTAAATGCGAGCCCTCTCGATGGACAGATAAGCGTACACGAGTCCAATGGCGCAATCTCAGACGATCCGTGGTCGCACCCACCGATCAATATCACCGTAGCTGCGCGCAAAATCGAAAACTATACATTGCAGGACATCACCAACCAGGAGGGCCAGTCTTTCACCCCGCCCCTGCCCGACCTTGCTTTTACGCAGGTTCACCCTGAGCTCGAGCAGATCACTCTGGTGCCCTACGGATCGACACAGCTACGCGTCACGATCTTTCCTGATCTCGGAACACCGCATGCGCAAGAATCCAGTTAGACTTTTTCGAAGCTCCGATAGCCGTCTGATCCCGCAGAAAGTGGCACTTCGATGACACATCTCGCGCCATGCTCTACTTCTTCGAACGTCATCTTTCCGCCTATCCGGTCCACAATCAGCTTCGCGATCGAAAGTCCCAGGCCCGCACCGCTTCCTGAAGCATTGGCCAGAGCTCTGCTGGTATAAAAGCGTTCAAACACTTTTTGCTGCTCGTCGCGAGGGATGCCGGGGCCCTCATCCTGAAAATCGATACCAAGACGGTCCGACTCAAGCCTCCAATGGATATCCAGAAATGAGCCACGCGGAGAGTACTTCACCGCGTTGTGCAGCACATTCATGAAAGCGATGCGGAGAAGAGAGCGATCTGCAAGCACAGTAATATTGCGCATGGCGTCTCCGTCCTGCCGCACGGTGAGCTGCTTTTCTTCGATCAGGACTTCAAGCACGCCGAGTACTTCATCCACCAGGTCCCGCACCACAAATGCGCTCTGAGCCTCACCTGGCTGGCTGGACTCGGCCCGAGCCAGCAGCAAAAGACCGTTGATTGTTTCGTTCAGGCGAGCGGTTTCTTCAAGGACGCTCTCTAAAGTTTCCTGATAGGTATCCAGGCCTGCATGCTGCTCCAGGGTTACCTCGCTCATCGTGCGAATAGAAGCCAGCGGAGTGCGCAACTCGTGGGCTGCATCCGCCGTAAAGCGCTTCAACTGCTGAAATGCCTCATCGAGTCTCCCCAGAAGATGATTGAAGACCTTCGCTAACTGCCCTAGCTCGTCTCCTGGATTCGCAATCTCCAGACGATCATGCAGATTATTGGCCGTGATGCCCTGCGCGCGCTCCGTCATCTCTTTGAGAGGTCGAAGCGCACGGGCTGCGATGATCTGCCCAGCCGCTCCCGCCACCAGCAGCGCCAGAGGGACCGCAATCAGCAGCAACACCAGAAATTGCGTCATCCTCTCCCGCAGCGGAGCCAGGCTATACCCAAGCCGGATCACCATCGTCACACCATTCAGGGTGTGAATATGGCTGATGATCACTGCATACGTACCATCCTCAAGCCGCACTGCGCGCTCATTGAAGCTCCTGTCTCCCTCGTCTCTGCGCAACGGACCGCCCAATGGCATTCCGTGCAGGGCCGGGCTTCGATAGAGCACCAGCCCGGAAAGATCGCGCACTTCCATGAGCCGGTCGACCAACAGGTGAGATTGCGGACGCGAATAGTAGTTATCCTGCATGTGCAAGCTGCCGGATTGGTCGAAGTAGAGCAACCCTTCAGCCGTCACCACATCCTGCACTTCGTCATGAAAGATCTGCCGGCTGAGCACTGCATATTGAAACGCAAAGACCAGGCTCGCATAGACCAGTAGAAGAACAGCCAGCACGGCTACATACCAGAGCGTCAGCCGGCTTCGCAGACTTAATGGCAAATGCGGCATCAGACCTCCGGCTCCCGTAGCGTGAAACCCAGCCCGCGAACGGTCTGCAGCAGCTTTACTCCGAACGGGTCGTCGATCTTTCTGCGCAGCCGCGCGACCTGTACATCGATGACATTGTCGATCGGGGTGAAGCGCGAAGTTTCGTGCCATATATCCCGCGCCAGCATCTCGCGGGATACCGTGCGCCCGCGGTTCTCGACGAGATACAACAGCAGGTCGAACTCCCGCACCGTTAGTTCCAATCGCTGCCCATCACGCATGGCCATTCTCTTTTTCGCATCCACGCATAGGTCTGCTACCTGCAGCATCGCCGCAGTCTGAGCCGGAACAGTCCGCCGTAACTGTACATCAATGCGTGCCAGCAGCTCTGGAAATGAAAACGGCTTGCCGAGGTAGTCATCCGCGCCCAGGCGCAATCCCGTAACCCGGTCGTCGATTGTGTTGTGCGAGGTAAGAATCAGCACGCGTACATCCGTACCCTCACTACGCAGTTGCTGAAGCAAATCCAGTCCGGTGCGTTGCGGGAGTGTCAGGTCCAGTATCAGCAAGTCGGGATGCTGATTGTGTATAAGGAAAAATCCCTCCTCTGCCGAGCCTGCAGTCAGAACTTCGTAGCCGGCGCCGTCTCCCCCCGCAGCTACTGCTTCTGACAGCTTCCTGTCGTCATCGATGATCAGGATTTTCGCTCGTGCAGAAGACATGCCCATTTCACCCACTCTCATCATTTCGCAGCTCCGCGTCACCGGCAAGCACCCTGCTGCGATGTCAGAATCTTGTCAGATTTCTGTCAGCCCTATCCGTGGTCAACTCCAGATAAATCGTTACGCACGGAGGATCACACCGATGAACATTAAACTTCTTGCCGCATTCCTGCTTACCTCCACCTGCTGCCTGGCACAATCTGCTCCCGCTGCTCCCGTGCTCGACGCTCCGATCACACTGCCCATCATCTTCACTTCGAACGTCGCCGCACACGGCTCGCACGCAGGGGAAGGCTTCCAGGCTCGCACCACGCAGTCTGTCACCCTTGCTGGTGGCCAGGTACTTCCTAAGGGGGCTCGCATTACCGGCCATGTGGACACCGCTACGCCTTTTGTCTTCGATAACACCCCTTATGCGCGTCAGAAGACCTCTGTTCTCTCCATCCGCTTCGATTCCGTTGAGGTGAATCATCAGGCCGTGCCGCTTAACATCACCGTGCGCGCCATTGCCGATCCAGTCACCAGCATCGAGGCGCAAACCCCGATCAATCACGATATTGATCCTTCCGGAACCACGACGCAGATTGGCGGCGATCAGCGCTATCCCTGGAATGCGCCCGTGACGAATGAAGACGGCGATATCGTTGCCTACTCTCGTCATGGCGGTGTCTATGCGCACCTCATCGCTTCCGGACGCTGCGACGCCAGCACAACAGAGGTTTCAGTCGGTATCTACTCCGCCTCCGCTTGCGGACTCTACGGCTTTCCGCAAACTACCGCTGAAGAGATGGGTTCACCCTCGCACCCGTCCGTGCTGACCCTCGCCTCCACACACGATTCGCCCAGGATCTGGAAAGGTTCGACCGCACTGCTTGAGGTCATCGCCCCGCAGTCTTCGGTCGCCTCACGCTAAAGACTCCATAAGCCTAACCTCTGGAGACCGAACGCATGCTCAACATCGGGCCGGCACTCAAGGTGACGATCCATCTCAATCGAGATACAGGCGCCAAGCACGGCTTCCTGGTCGATGACATCCTCGATTTCCTGCAGAAACGCGGTATTGCAGGCGCCACTGCCATCCAGGCCTTCGCAGGTTTCGGTGCACACCGGCGCCTGCACACCGAGGGAGCGGGTGACGTCGGAGGAGAACATCTTCCCGTTCTTATCTATTTCATCGATGAACCGGCGAAGATCGACGCAATCCTCGACGACCTTCTCGCTTTTGTCACCGATGGTCTCGTCGAGATGCACCCAACGCAGGTGCTCCGCTCCATCACTGCCACGGAAAAGGTCATTACCTAGTGAAGCTTGTTTTGCGGAAGTCCATTTCCCCGCTCTTCCGTGGCATGCCATTTTTACTTGCCACTGCCTTTATCGCTTCTCCCTTTGTCTTCGCTCAGACTGCTGGCCCCACACAACCGGCGAGCCTGACCCTCGCTACGGCAGAAAATACGGCACTCCTGAATCAACCTCGCATGCTCGCCGCCCAGCAACGCGCACGCGCCGCAGGAGAACAGATTCGGGAGGCACGCTCCGCCGACTTCCCCACGATCGGCTTCAATACCACCGGCGTACGCGTCGCCGATCCCGGTACAGCAACGGCTGCCGGCAACATTACCACCTCTTCCATCTCGGATCGCTTCGCGTATGGCGGAACTCTCTCCCAGCTCGTCACGGACTTTGGACGAACCCACGCACTTGTGCAACAAAGCCGCGACCAGGCATCGGCACAGGCTGATCTTGCTATCCTGACCCGGGCGCAGGTGCGTCTCAATGTGCGCACAGCCTACTATCAGGTACTCGGCGCAGAGGCTGTGCTCCGCGCCGCGCAATCCGCAAAAGCTACCCGTGAGCTGGTCGCGCATCAACTCACCGAGCTTTCTAAAAGCGAGCTGCGTTCCACGCTCGACGTGCAATTCGCAACCGTCCTGGTCGAGCAGGCCGATCTTGCCGTCGTGCAGGCGCAGAGCCTTGTCGCGCAGGACCGCGCACATCTGGCAACGGCAATGGGACTGCAGCAGTCCATCGCTGCGCCACTCGCGGATGAGAGCCCCGCCGGAGATCCGCTCCCCGCATCGCCAGATAGTCTCCAACATGACGCACAGACACAGCGTGCCGATCTACAGGCCGCAGTGGCTCAGCAAAGCGCAGCACAACACTATGCCGAGGCCGAACAGCGGCTTTCCTGGCCAAAGCTGACTGTCCTTGCCGCAGCCGGTCAGATTCCTTATCACGACGCAACGCTGCATGACGATTATGCCGCCGCAGGATTCAATCTGAATATCCCCATATTTAACGGCGGTCTCTTTGCCGCGCAGCGTGCGCAGGCAGCGCATGAGGCCAGCGCCGCCGCACGAGATACCCAACAGGTACGGCTCGAGGTCAATGAACAGGTGCAAAGCGCCTGGTATCGAGCCGAAGAGGCATTCCAGAGCATCGCCGTCACCGCCAAACTCGTCGCCGCCAGCAGAGAGGCTCTGCGCCTCGCGCAGGATCGATACGACGCCGGACTTGGCAGCATCGTCGAGCTGAACGAAGCACAGTTGAATGAAACGTCGGCCGAGATACAGGCCGCCGATGCCAATTACACCTACCTCACCCGCCGCGCCCAGCTTGACTTTGCAACCGGCCAGCTCAACTGAAAGGTCTGCCGATGACGCCTCGGAAAAGAACTGTCTTATTTGGAAGCCTTACTGCCGTCAGCGCTCTTCTCGCCGCCTGCTCAAAACAGGCAGCTCCCACGGAAGCGACGCCTACCGTTCCGGTAGCCGCGGTCGGCTATGCGAACCTACAGAACGATCTTGTATTGACGGCCGAATTCCACCCTTACCAGGATGTCGATGTCATGGCCAAGGTCGCCGGCTATGTCAGGCAGATCAACGTCGACATCGGCGATCACGTCCATCAGGGACAGATACTCGCCACGCTCGAAGTCCCTGAAATACAGGATGACCTTGCAAAAGCAAAAGCAGGTCAAGCTGCAGCCGAGGCGAATATCGCCACCGCAGAGGCTGCTGTCGAACATGCCAGGGCCGCAGCCAGCATCGCATCCCTCTCTTACCAGCGCATTGAAGATGTGGCCAATCGCGATCGTGGCCTCGTGCCGAAGCAGGAAGTCGACGTCGCGCAGTCGCGCAAAGCCGAAGCCAGCGCGCAACTGGACAGCGCCGTTTCATCACTGAAAGCTGCGCAGCAGGCGCGTCTCGAAGCCGATTCTGAATATTCGCGCGCAGACGCGATGGTGCAATACGCGACGATTCGAGCGCCTTTCACCGGGGTCGTCACAAAGCGGTATGCCAATACCGGCTCAATGATCCAGGCAGGTATCTCCTCCCAGACGCAGGCTATGCCCCTCGTCAGCCTCGCACAGAATGACCTTCTCCGTCTGATCCTGCCCGTCCCTGTCAGCGATGTCTCCAGCATCCACAATGGCGAAGCCGTGGACGTGGATGTGGTCAGCCTCGGCCGCACGCTCAAGGGCACAGTCACTCGCTACGCCGATTCCGTGCAGTTCTCCACGCGCACCATGGACACGGAAGTGGATGTGCCGAACCCACAGGGCACACTCGTTCCCGGCATGTATGCCGAAGTCCATCTCCATCTCGCTCCCCGACCTCACGTTCTCAGCGTCCCTGTTGACGCGGTCGACGGCATCGGAACTGCCGCCGAGCAGGCATGGGTTATACGCGACGGCGCATTGCATCTGGTCCCAGTCACCACCGGTCTGCAGACTCCCAATCGCATCGAGATTCTCTCCGGTCTCGCGGAAGGCGATCAGATTGCGGTTGGCCGTCACACCGGCTTATCCGATGGTGAGCATGTGAATCCGGTTCCCGCTACGTACGAATCCGCATCCGCCGACAGGCACTAACGAGGAAAGGACATTCCCCAGGCATGTCGGGCTTTTCGATCCGCAATCCGTATCTGATCGTCGTATTGGGTCTCATCATCGCCATCCTTGGCATTGTCAGCGTCTCAGAGATGCCGGTCGACATGTTCCCACCAATTAATCTCCCAGTCGTCGCAGTGGCAACGTTCTATTCCGGCATGCCGCCCCAGCAGATTGAGACGAACATCACCTATCACCTTGAGCGCCAGTTCACGCTAGCCAGCGGCATCGATCACATCGAATCCCGCTCGCTGCCTGGAGTCAGCCTCATCAAGGTCTACTTTCTCTCCGGCACAGACCCCGACGCCGACGCAGCCTCCATCTCCTCGCTCGCTATGAGCGACCTGCGCGACATGCCGCCGGGCACGTATCCGCCCATCATTCTCAAGCAGGATGCTTCGAGCGTTCCCGTCGCACTGGTGCCGCTCACCGGTGCAGGGCTTAGCCAGAGCAAGCTGAAGGATATTGGTCAGAACTATGTCCGTAACCAGCTGGCCAGTGTTCCCGGAGCCTCCGTACCTCAGCCCTTTGGTGGAACATGGCGGCAAATTCAGCTATTCGCCGACCCCTACAAGCTCGAAGCCAACCAACTCAGCCTCATGGATGTCGTGCGTGCCGTCAACGACGCAAACGTCATCCTTCCTGCAGGCGACGCGCAGATCGGACGCTACGACTATGACCTCTACACCAACTCCATGCTCAAAGGACCTGACGACATCGCACAGGTACCGATCAAGACAGTTGGACAGTCCCCTGTTCGTGTCGGTGACGTGGCCGTGCCACAGGATGCGTACAGCCGCCAGTACAACATCGTACGTGTCGACGGTCAGCATGCTGTCTATGTTCCAGTCTTCAAAGGCGGCAGTGATGCGAATACCATCGCCATCGTCGACGGTGTCCGCGCCAAGCTGAAGGCGCTCTATGACGTGCCCGCCTCGCTGCGGACCGCAGTTGTTTTCGACCAGGCGCGCTTTGTACGCACGGCCATCGAAACACTGCTGCATGAAGGCGGAGTGGGACTCTTCCTCACCTGCCTGATGATTCTGCTTTTCCTGGGCAGCCTCCGCGCCACAGTCGCGGTCTTCTTCTCCATCCCGCTTTCGCTGCTTGCTACTTTTATCGTGCTGCACTTCACGGGTAGTTCGGTAAACAGCATGGTTCTCGGAGGGCTGGCTCTTGCGCTCTCCCGCCTGATCGACAACTCCGTCGTGGTGCTCGAAAACATCTTCCGTCACCTCGAAGGTGGAGAAGCTCCTGCCGTTGCTGCGGAAAAGGGCGGACGCGAAGTCGCACTGCCCGTACTCGCCGGCACCCTGACGACTGTCGTCGTCTTCTTTCCCGTTACCATGCTGTACGGGGTCAGTCGCTTTCTCTTTAGTGCACTCGCTCTGGCCGTCGTTATTTCACTCTTCGCTTCGTACTTCGTCGCAATGACAGTCGTGCCTCTCTTCTGCGCACGCTTTATTCACAGCCCACATCAGTCCGGGGAACACGCGACGGAATCCGGCGCAGTGCAGGAAGCCGGAGGCAAGCTCAGCGTCTGGGAACGCTTTAATGCAGCTTTCAGCCGCGGCTTCGATACCCTTCTTGCCCGCTATGATGTCGCCGTCGGCAAGGTTCTTGCCATACCCGGAAAGACACTTGCAGTCTGCGGCATCGTTTTCGCCCTTAGCCTGCTGCTCTTTCCGCTGCTCGGCCTCTCCTTCTTTCCACGTACCGATGCCGGCCAGTTCGTCATCAACTTCAAAGCGCCCTCCGGCACGCGTCTCGATGACACCGATGCGGAAGCAGCACATGTGGAACAAATCATTCGCAGCATCGTCGGCAAGCACGATCTCGGCATGATCATCTCCAACCTCGGTGTCGATCCCGGATTCTCTGCGCTCTATTCCTCGAACTCTGCCACGCATACAGGCTTTATCCAGGTGGCGCTCTCGCCCGACCACCGCGTCAGCAGTTTTGCTTATATCGAACGCGTGCAGCACGCGCTCGCTACGCAGATGCCCGAGCTCCAGACTTTCTTCTCCAGCGGGAGCCTTGTCGACGGCGTGCTGAACATGGGCGCTCCTGCGCCAATCGACATTCGCATCACCGGCAACGATATGAGTGCCGACAATGACACCGCGCACAAGATCGCAGCAGCGGTGCGCCGCATTCCCAATGTTGCCGAGGTCTATATCCCCCAGGATCTCGACTATCCCTCGCTGCGCATTGCCATCGACCGCACCCGTGCCAGCGAACTCGGTCTTACTGAAAAAGAGGTAGTCTCCAACGTCATCACAGCTCTCACCTCGAACCAGATGATCGCGCCATCCATCTGGATCGATCCCAAGAGCGGCAACAATTACTTCCTCACCGTGATGTACCGCGAAAACCAGGTCCAGTCTCTCGACGACCTCAAGGCAATCCCGCTGCATGGAGCTGGAATCACGCGCCCCACGCGACTCGACATGGTGGCTGATATCCAACAATTCCAGGCACCAACCGAGATGGACCACACACAAATCCGCCGCGTCATGGATATTTACGTACGCCCGCAGAGTGAAGATCTTGGCCGGATCACAAAATCTATCCAGGGAATCCTCAAGCACGAGCAACCCCCGCAGGGCGTTGATGTCAACCTCGCTGGCTCGGTCAACTCCATGAACGAGTCCTTCCGCAGCTTCGCTATCGGCCTCACACTCTCCGTGCTGCTGCTCTATCTCATCCTGGTTGCACAGTTCCGCTCGTTTCTCGATCCCTTCATCATCCTGCTCGCTCTTCCTCCAGGCATCACCGGCGTACTCCTTGCTTTGGTGCTCTGGGGAACCACGCTGAACGTCATGTCCCTGATGGGCGTCGTCATGCTCGCAGGCATCGTACTAACAAACAGCATCTTGATCGTCGAATTCGCACATCACCTGATGAAGGAAGGCCTGGCTGTTCGAGAGGCTATCGTCACCTCCTGCCGCGTACGCCTGCGTCCCATTCTGATGACCTCGCTTGCAACTCTGATCGGTCTTCTGCCTATGGCGCTCAAGCTGGGTGAAGGGAGTGAGGCCTATGCCCCGCTCGCGCAGGCGCTCATCGGTGGACTCGCCATTTCCGTGCTGCTCACAATCTTCCTCGTGCCCGCAGGCTTCTATCTCGCCTACCGCAACAGGAGCGCCTGATCTTCAGGCGCTTCTCGAATCATCAAGAGCGCGCGAGAGAAGATGCCGCTTGATATAAGTCGTCAATCTTTTTCAGCACATTCGTATGGAAAGAGACTGGCAACCCCTCCGCATGTTGTATACATAATTGCATACTACGTGCGAGGCGAACGATGGCTGCGAATCGTCGTGAATTCCTGCTCGGAGCTGCGACCTTGGCAGCCAGTACTTCCCTTCCATCTGAACTATGGGCTGCCAATCCCAACAAACTGAACACTCCTGGAGCAGACGTCCATACCTCTTCTCCGTTCCTGCTCGAGTTCGATGAAGGCGCAGTGACGAGTCTCCGTTTTGCCGGTGATGCTTTTCCTACCAACTATGTGGCTACAGGACAGAAACTTGGTCATGTCGAAATTGCCTGGCGACACCCCAATAGTGCCTGGCAAAAACTTCGCACTGCGGAATCGACTCCGAGTCATGATTCTCCCGCCACATATCTGGCTCAAGATGAACGTGGTCATGCGCTCGAAATAGCCGTTCGCCTGGCGCCTGAGCGCGAGATACTCCGATGGACGATTGCAGTACGCAATCTTTCCCCGGAAACAATCGAGATCGGCGATGTGGCTCTACCGCTGCCGATGCACTCCAGCTTCAATGGCAAAGAGCCTCAAACCGCTTCTGTCCTGAAACACAGCTTTATCTCCGGACATGGCTCATTCCTGTTCTGGATGCGATCGAACAGCGTCGGCCCCTATCTGGTAATGACCCCGGAGCATGGCACCTCTTTGGAATACTGGGACCACCTTCCGCCGGCAACCAAAGGAGAGCGCCCCGCATTTCGCGCTTACATCCACTCCACGGCCGTGAACGAAACAGTACAGGCGGTAGGCGGCCGATGGCGTCAGCCGCGAACGAGCACTACGCTTGCCCCAGCCGGCAAAGCAGGATCCGAGCACACCTATGCCTTCCAGTTCGCCTGGGCACTTGATTATGCGGGCGTGCGACAACGGCTGGTGGAGGCAGGCGGCATCGATGTCGAAATCGCGCCTGGCATGACAGTTCCCTCCGATCTGTTCACCTGTCTTGCCGTCCGGTCGCAGGACTCCATCACACACATTGCCGCCGAACACATCGAACAGACAATGATTGAACCACTCGGCGAGCGAAACGGATATACGTTCTATCGTGTGAAATTCAATCGGCTTGGCGAAAACATGCTGACCGTGCACCACGGTGTAAATCGCACGACACGGCTGGAGTTCTTTGCCTCCGAACCACTTGAGACGCTGATTCACAAACGCGCCGCATTCATCGCCAGGCATCAAGTTCGCGACACAAGCAAGTGGTATAACGGTCTGCTTGGAGAGTGGAATATGGATTCTCAAGTACAGCTCGGACCGGATAACTATGACCGCATCAAAGGGTGGCGTATTTATGAGGTGACCTGCGACGATCCAGGACTCAGCAAGCCGGCCTATCTTGCAAGCAAGAATGCAGAATTTCCTGACCAGTCCGAAGTAGAAGCGCTGGACTACTACATAGAACACTTTGTATGGGGCGGTCTGCAGCGCACCACAGAGGAGACCGACAGTTACGGCATATACGGCATCCCCGACTGGAAGCAGAATCGCGACAGCAGTGATCCCGGCAGCAAAGGCAGGCGTCATATCTGGCGAGCCTATGACTACCCGCATATCGTAGTCATGTATTTCAGTATGTATCGCATTGCCCGCGACTACCCCGGAATCAACATGAAGCTGGCCCCGGAGACATACCTCGAACGGGCATATGGCACCGCACTTGGAATGTTTATCATCCCCATGCGCGTCGTCGGCTGGTCCGCTTATGAGACCGGCTTCTATAACGAAATAGTCATCCCGCAACTCATCGAAGAACTGGATAAAACAGGCAAACATGATCAGGCGACACAACTGCGCATGCACTGGGAGAAAAAGGTCGCCTACTTTGTGAGCGGCAATACGAACCTGTTCGGGTCGGAATATGCGTTCGACTCTACTGGCTTCGAATCGACGCAGGCACTTGCACGTTACGCACTCGATCACCCGGCAACTCCGGGAATCACTCCGGAAGCAACCGCGAAGTTCGCCGCGACACAGATACGCGCCAATCTATTCTGCCGCGGCATGATTGAAAAAGCGTATTACTACTACGGCAGCGACTACCGTGCCGGCGCAGGCGATTCCTTCACCCTCAGCTATATGTCACCCATGGGCGGATGGGGCGTGCTGAATCACGCGCTTTACGATGGCCATGAACCCGATGCCACGATTCGTCTTGGATTCGCCTCTTATCTCAGCTCATGGTCCCTCATGAACACAGGCACACGAGAGAGCGGATGCGGATACTGGTTTCCCGGCGAGGCAAACGATGGCGGAACAGGAGGCGGTTTCGAGCCGGCAGCATATGGCATGACGTGGCTTGGACAACCCCACCATCGCGGCCCCTGGTATTACTCTTCCGAAACAGATCTGGGCTACTGTGGAGCACTGCGGTCGTCGGCGACGATCGTTGCCGATGACCCTGTCTTTGGACGCTTTTGCTTCGGTGGTGAGATGAAAACCGGGAAGGCATCCTTGCTCATCGTTCCACGCGATGGCGTAAGAAGGCGTCTCCACCTGCGTATATCGGGGCAGAAAATCGATCTCGAACTCACAGGTGCACGATTCGCAAAGGAAGAGCCTATTCATTGGTTTGCCGATCAGCAGAAATTTCTCTTCATGCTGGAATCTGAAACGATAAGCAGCGGGAAAGCACAGCTTCTAATCAAAGGCCTGCCTGTACATAGTTACAAAATCAGATATGGCTCAGAAACGCATGAACTTCAATGTAATGAAAAGAACCTATTTGAGCTGAGCATTCCCGCTGGAAGCTCAAAGGTGCAAATAGAAATCACCTCGATCTGACATCGATTAGCTTGTCATCGGTGTAAGAAATGTAAACACCCGTTCCGTATGGAACTTATCCTCCGTCAGAATGCAATTGACAATGCCTTTTTCATCGTGCACTATCATGCGCACTCATTGAGAAGGCACGGTCAACGCCGCACACTGCGGAAGGTTTCGACAAGCCGCTCCCATGCTCTGCTTGCAACTCCCGCCGCTCTGTCTCGTATTGAGAGAAACGGTGTTTTGGCCGGGCTTTTAGTCGTCATCGGTGGAGCATCTCCGCAGCTCACTCCTCTGCATAATGGAACCCACGGCAGGCAAGTAAGGAGCCCAATCGCATCAGTGCCTGAAGTGCCATGAGGTTGCAAGGCATCGTCGCAGATTCTGCAGCTTCACTCAGGCGGTCGCTCGTCTCGTTCCCTCTCTTCAGCGACCGGTCATCGCCTCAGGCATCATTCCCGAACCAGTTTCGTGCCATGCAGGCTCTCGACAAGCTGCGTTTACGCAGTCCGAGCTGTCCGCACACGCGGTGAAACGCGATACCAGCGTTGCGCCGGTATGGATCTATCTGCTCATTCAGCAGGCGAAGCGACAGGAGGAAAACTGTGGGAACTGTCGTCCTAGGATTACAAGGCGGAATCGCCAGCGGCTCAGAAACCACTTTTGATGGGCAGCCCATGCAGCCGGGCATCCATTTGCGATGGAGCTTTCAGCCGGAATTAGGCTTTCCGCCCGGCGGTTTCTGGCTTTGCCGCCGTGCCACGACAACGAAGGATCGAACGGCGTTCGCTCCTCCGGCTGCATACGCGACTCTGGTGAATCAGGCCACAGCTGTCACCGTCCCGGTGACAGCCGTGCCGGGAACCGATCAGTTTGAGGCTGTTGCTCCTACGCCGTGCAGCAGCGTGATGCTCGCCGGTTGCTCGGCTGAGGATTGTGACGAAATTCTGATCGAGACCTTTTGTCAGAATTCCGACGGCAAACTGGAGGAAACCAGCCGGCAAGTCGTACGAGTCCGGCCAGGAGCATTTCGCATCAGTATCGCAGCGCGCGAAATCTCCTGCGTTCGTGTCACCGGCGCCAGCAGCATGGAGGAATGTGGTTGCAGTGTAGAGCCTCCTGCCTATTGTGGATGCGGCAGTGGGAGCACGACCGGCGGCGGCACGAATCCACCGAACAACGGACAACCGGTGTGGGGCAACCCTGGCAAGGATGGATGGCAATGCTGGGGCGTGCCTTTCACCCTGCCCATCACCAATACAAACTGGCCTGCACGCTACTATGGTGCACCAGACCCACAGACCACACCCGACTCGACCGTCGCCGTGCAGGATGTGAAAGAAGCGCTGCGCCGCCTCGGCACACTGAAGCTGGCAGCATCGCTCTCCACAGCGCAACAGCATGCAGAACTCGACAAGCTTCGCGCCGAGCTCAAACGCCTCGTCGAAGGCTTTCCCAGCACACTTCTTCCCGATGTGCCGCTTGAGTCTTCGCCGGCTGGAGCCAATGCACCTGACTTGAACCTGTCTCTCATGCAGGAACTGCTGTTGTTGGCTCTCGATCCTTATTTTGCCCGCGTTCTCGGCCTCTATTTTGTCGACGACCAGATCGCTCCCGGCGTCAGCTACGACTATTTCCTGATCGGCTTCTGGGGATCTACGCCCTGCCAGGATCTGACACTCTACCCTGGCCTCGCGCCTGGCGCGCCGTTAGCCCTCGGACAGGCGCAGTTCGATGGCATGAGTATCCAGACAGCAAACGGCAATACCTCGCTCTGGCGTTGGCTGCGCGATGACAGCAGTGGCAACTACGATCCGCAGACCGATCCCAGCGCGCCCACCGCCATCGCGCCCGCGCTGAACACGGCGCTGGGCAGCCTCACCGCATCACAGCAGCCCGAAGCCATGCTCGCGCTCTATTCGCCTGTCAGCAATCTCTGGTTTCCCACGGCTGCGCCGGCTGTCAGCATCGCACTGCCGCAAACCTATATGCAGGTAGACGCGCAGGTCGCAGGCCAGGGCACGGTCACCGCGCTCTCGAATGGAACTTCCGTCGCCTCCGCCAGCTTCCACAACACCACGCTGGCCTCGGTCACCGTTACGGCAGCCAGCGCATCCGCTCCCATCGATACCATCCAGATTAGCGGCGTCACACAGAACGTCACCTCCGGCATTGTTGTTGCGGTTGGATCACTGACACTCCACCCGCTTTCGCCCGACACCATCGGCATCCGCTTCGCTCTCCTCGGTCCACCCTCCGCTATTTCTCCGATTGCTGCACCAGGACAGCCAGCGTGCAGCTTTGTACGCCGCCAGGCTGACGTCGATCCCTCCACTCTCGCTCTCGTTCCGCACAGCATGTTCAACCTGGAATGGCCTGCGCCTGCGGCCACGGCTGCGCAAACTACCGGCAATCCCATGACCGATCCGCTTGACCTGCCTCCGCCCGATCGTCCGATCGGCTTTGTCGCCGAACGTCAGGACAGCGGGAAGTCCTCAAGTCTCACGCGCCTCGGGAAATGGATCTCCGTCGCCAGCTCACCGACACCGGCAACCTCCAAAATCACGACACCACGTCTTTATCGGTATCTCGACACCGGCGTGCCCGATCCACTGGGCAGCTACAGCTATCGGGTTGCAGGATTCGATCTCTTCGGTGCCGTCGGTAACTGGTCTGCCTGGACTACACCGATCGGCGTTGAAAGAGTCGCTGCCGCACCTACCAATCTCCGCATTATCCAGTTCAACAACACAACCGCAGGAGGCGGCGCGCCCGATGCGGCGGGCGATGCATGGGTGGGCGGAACCCTCCTCTATCAGGTCAACTGGTCAGGAGCCTCTTTTGTCCTCTATCCAGACATTGAGACTGCTCAGGCCACCGTGCAATCGGTCGATCTCGCTACGGGCGCGCCGACCGGTGTTCTCACGACTCAGAACTTCACTCTTCCGCAGCGCATCGCCACCCAACTCACAGTCACTGCGATCAATGTCACTCCGGCGCCCATCGGAGCAGGCAATATCGTCACCATACAAACCAACCCTGCGCTGCCCTCGCTGCAACCGACCGATCCTGCAGCCATGCTGATCCTCACGCTCCCCGACGGGACAATCGAACGCTACGTGACCCGTCCCGCCGCCGTCACCTCGGGCGGAGCGGTGGTAGCCACGGTTCAGGCCGGATCGAGTGCGCGCATCGTCTCCACGTCCGGCGATTTTATCGGGCAGACCGCATATCTCATCTCTGGTTACAGCGTGCAACCCACGTTGTCTGTGCCACTCAGTATTCCCATGGCACAAAACACGGCTCGCGGACAGATTTCCATCCAGGGATCGACAAAGAATCCCTTCGACGGCAGCGAGCAGGTCGTCGATCCGAATGGCGTCAATCCGAATCAACCGGAGCCAACCTCCGTCACCCTTCGCTTCACCGGCGCGCAACGCCTGGTTCCGCCTGCTCCGCCCACGCCCACCCATTCCGTCGATCACGTGTACTACAACCCTGCGGATTACACCGGCATGGCAAGCGCCACGCTGCCTTTCAGCCTGAGCGGCGGAGCAGGCATCTACGGCTATATCCTGCAACGCGCTCCGGTTCGCTCCATCCAGCTCGCTGATGTAACGCGACGGATCGCTCTCAACAACGCGGCCGACCCCAATCCCATCGTGCCTGACGGCGGAGCTGCGCAGCGCCCCGACCTCGCCGCCTGGATCAACGATCTGACCCAGTGGCTCTCCTGTTACAACGCCCAGGCCGGCACGTCGTGGACCATGGCCAATCTTCTGTCCGACTCGAACGCACAGCGGGAATTCATCGAGCATTTCTATGGAGGGCTGCTCGATGACGAGCTGCGCGCTCTGGCAGATATCTCGCAAAATGCTCCCGGCTACGCGCGCGTGAACTCTTCGCCTTATACCTCCAGCACTCCCATGTCCGACAGCGTCAACGGCACGGGCTACGGCCGCAACGTCTACCGGATGACCACCGTCAACTCCGCGGGCACAGTCAGCGGCGCTACCGGAACCATCGGTCCTTATTACACCCGCGTGGTGACACCGCCGCGTCCACCGGTGCTCTACAAGCTGCAGCCCACGCAGTCATCCATCCTTGTTGCCTGGGCGCTCGATACCAACCCTGATATCGCGGCGTATCTTGTCTACCGGTCCGCCAGCGTCGATCAGCTCGCCGACCTGCGCTACTTCGGCCCGAATCCTGCCTACCCTCTGAGCCCCTCGGCTCTCGCGCAGGTGGCCTACAATCCGCAGTCGTCGCCCTCTGTCTCCTTTGGAGCAGGACAGGTCGATCCCCGCATCATCGCGCTCGTTCCCGATCCGCGCCTGTGCGCGCGCGATTACCAGGGCAGCGACATGGCAGAGATCACACTGCCCTCCGGTTCTGCACCGGACAGCATCAACGGTATCTACCGTCTCGATCAGTACAGCGCCGCACTGGGGCCGCTCCATCAGATCGCCTTCAACTACTGGACGCCGCCTTCTACCGGCGGCATCGCCCAGATCGTCGCCAGCAATCCGCCCTATGTACGCCTGACCGGCTTGCGCATCGGCCTTGGACGCGGCATCCCCGTAGTCGTCGTCGCGACCTACCAGGGCCAGGTTAAAGTCTTCGGTCAGGTTCCGGTGCGTCGCGCCGGATTCACCGACGGTGTGCTCTCCACGGGTACGCCTGTCGATTCCAATACGCTCCAAGGCGCGCCGCCGCCGAGCGTCAACGTTCCCAACGCCTATGCCATCGTCAGCGTGGATATCTTCGGGAATCTCTCTTTACCGTCCACGATCTTTGCAGCGCAGATGTTGGCCATTGCTTCATAAAACCCCATTCCATCCGGGAAAGGACAGCATTCATGGGCACCCCTGCAACGACACCTCCTGATCCAATTGCGCCGGTCGTCACAGCGCTCTCGTTTCTCGTCACTCCAAACCCCTCAACGATCAGCTCCGGCGATACGCCCAGCACCTGGGAAGGCTCCAGCGCCACCGATGGCTCGCTCTACAGCGTTCTCCAGCCACTGCTGAATACATTGTTCAGCATCTCCTCGCTGCAATCCGTGGGCTCCTCGGTAAACACCGCGCTCACCGATGTCGCGAAGGTCATCTCCACCATCGCCGATAAGCTGGCGTCTCTCGAGGGCAGCCTGCCCGCGGGCACCAGCGCAACAGACGTCATGAACGGCCTGCAATCCGCGCTATCGATGGCCAGTACCCTGCTGCCCTCCAGCGCCGGCTCGGCGGCCGGCTCCGCGCTCAACTCCGCCAGTCAGCTGTTCACCACCATCCAGAATCTGATTCAAGCCGTCGGAGGAGATCTGACCCAGGCCGCCAATGAGCTGGCGCAGCTGTCACAGCAGATTACGGCGCTCGCCGCGCTCTTTTAGGGCGGCAGGCGCACCATTCATGGTCAAGACGGCATTCCGCGTGTCTTGCGGGATTCCGTCATAGCGATCGCGTCGAACACCCGTCAGCCCAGCGGCCGGCGGGAATAAAGGAACCGTCATGGCGTCATCTGCGTCCATCGTTTCGCTTCTCGAATCCCTCGGCGTTCCCATCCTGCAGGAAGTGGCGGATGCCGCTCTCGGCCAGGGCGTACTCACCCTCTCTGACGACGCCTCGGGGCTCACCGTTGGCGTGACACTGAGCAGCGGCCAGAGCCTCCATGCCGACGATGTGACCTTCATGGGCTCACAGGGCTTCTCAGGTCATTTTTATGTCGACGGGCTCGATGCAAATCCGCTCTCCGCTACATTGGCCGGCGGCTTTGCCATTGCCCTCACCGCGTTCGATGTGACCATTGCGAATGGAGGCATGGCCGCCAGCACCATCGGAGGAGCGCTGACCATCCCCTTCTTCACCGATGAAAATGGCAACCCCGAAACGCTGGATGTCGAAGTGAGCACGAAGCAGGACGGCTCCCTCTGCATTACGCTCGCCGCCACCACCTCTTCACCGACGACTCCTGACGGTCTGGTGCAGCTTGTCTATAACCTCCCTGGCGGCCTCGGCAGTGTCGAAATCGATGTCGCCTCGATAGAGTTCGATGAGTCCGCCGGCACCTGGACCATCATCATTTCAGGCAACCTGATCATTACCGTACCAGGGCTCAATTGGCCCAGCATCGAGCTGCGCGGACTCGGCATCGACAGCAAGGGAAACATCTCCCTCCAGGGTGGATGGATCAATCTACCCAACCAGATGGCGCTCGATTTCTACGGCTTCAGCATCGCGCTGCAGGCTCTCGGCTTCGGCAGCGACGCCAGTGGCAAATGGATCGGTTTCAACGGCGATATCAATCTCGTGGAAGGGCTCTCCCTTGGCGGCTCTGTGCAGGGATTGAAAGTCAATCTCACCACGGGCTCGATCTCCTTCAACGGCGTCGGCATCTCCTTTGAAATTCCCGGCGTCATCACCATCGACGGCGAAATCGATCACATCCACGTCGATGCCAACACGCCCAACGATCTTGTGCCCTACGGGCTGATGCCGTCGATCTTCAACTCCATCGCCCCGGTCGGGCCCACCGGCCCCAAGAGCATCGATCTCTTCGCCGGCTCCGTAAAAGTGCAGGTGCTGCCTGACGAAATGGATCTCGAAGTCGATGCCAACTTCATCGTGGGCAATTTCGGCGGGCAATCCGTCTTCTTTCTCGCGCTCGATGTCGAGCTTCCCGTCGGCATCCCGATCTTCATGGATGTCTCGCTCTACGGCCTCTCCGGCCTCGTCGCGACGGGTCTCGATCCCGACCCCGAGCCAAACGACACGTGGTGGCAGTGGTACAAGTACCCAGCCGGAACCAGCGGACCACAGCTCAATGCCACGCCTGACTACAGCGCAACGGACTTCACCAAGTGGCTCGTCCCACAGCAAGGCGCCTTCGCTATCGGTGGCGGCTGCACCATCGGCACCAGCGCCGACGACGGGTACACCGTCTCCGCGGCCATTATGCTGGTCATCCTCATGCCCGGCCCGGTCATCTCCCTCATCGGGAAAGCGAATATTTTGTCGAAGCGCATCAGCGGCGCGGACCAGGATGCGAACTTCGAAGCCATGGCCACCTATGACGGTAATTCCGGCACCTTCGATCTCACCATCGACGCGCAGTACTCGATCCCCGTCGTGCTCGACATCGAAGCGACCGCGGAGCTCTATGTCGACGCCACTGCCGGTGAGTGGTTTTTTGCCATGGGCAAGCCACCACACACACAGCGCGTCTCGGCACGCATCTTCGATATCTTCGAGACGGACGCCTATTTTGTCGTCAGCAATGCCGGCCTCATCACCGGCACCTGGACCGGTTATCAGGGCTCATGGAGCTTCGGTCCGCTCTCCGCCAGCCTCGATGCCTATCTTGCCACGCTGGCGGCCATTCAATGGTCGCCACTGCAGATCGCCGGCGGCATCGAGCTGCATGGAAGCGTGCAGCTCAGCGCCTTCGGCATCGGTGTCGGCATCTCCGCCGACGCGCTGCTCGAAGGCTGCGCGCCCAATCCCTTCTGGGTGCATGGCGAGCTCTCTGTAGAGCTCGATCTCCCCTGGCCTCTGCCCAATGTCGGTGGCACCATCTCCCTGTCGTGGGGCGGCGACGACGGCTCCATACCGCCTGTCCCACTGGCGCTCAGCCACATCGACGCGGCGCTCTCCGATCATGGCGACTCTGCCGGCAAGCCGGCAAGCGATCACTACGTGCTGCTGGCCCACCGTAGCAACGGCCCCTTCCCCGATCTCACCGTGCAGTACGACAATCCCCAGGCGCCAGGCATCCTCGATCTCACCGGAACCGCGCTGACCAACTGGCAGAATCGTGTCAGCTCCGGCAATCTCGCCGACATGCTCCCGGACATGACGCCCGACAACACCAGCAGAACACAGATGGCCCCCGTCCTGCCGCAGGACACGCACTTCGTCCTCAACTTCTCTCATCCTGTCGTCGATATGAGCGGCGGTTTCAACAATGCGCTGCCCCAGGCGCAGCTTCCACCCGAAGTCGTGACCACCCCGCCTCCTCCGCCCCCAACCGAAGTAGGCAAAGACGACATGTCGAATATCAACCCGAATCCTCCCTCGGTCCAGTTCCTCATCCGCCACTCGCTGATCGACGTCAGCCTATACGAGTGGGTCGGCGGCGCGTGGAGCCTCGTCGCCTCCATTCCTCCGGTGCCTCCCACAGAAGCCAGCGCGCAAGCCGACACTACCTACCTGAGCGGCGTGTGGCTCGCGCCAACGAGTGCCACGCAAATTCAGCTCAAAGTCGTTCCCTGGATGATGGTCGAAGGAGAATTCTGGACAGTATCCTGGAGCAGCACCTCCACGCCCCAGAACTATGGCACGTCGTTCAACAATCAGGGCCTCGACTTTCAAACCACCAACACCCAGCCTGCAGCGATCGGAACAGGAAACGCCCCGGGCCTGCAGCAAGGGCTCGCCTTCACCAACGCCGGAGGCTCACAGCAACCCTCTGTCGCCATCACCTTTCCGCAGCCAGAGGTGCTCTCCTCGCTCACCGCCGTCGTCGCCGTGGACGAAGGCGAACTCCTCTACGCCTACAACGCGCCCACCTGCGTCGGCGACGGTGTCACCCTGACACCAACAGCCCAGTCGTGGGACTCCAACTTCATGCAGTGGACCCTCACCTTCGATCCCGAAGCCACGCCTATCTCCACGCTCACATTGAGCATGCAGAATACCTCCGGTGCCACGCTCGTCCTCTACGCGCTCGATTACACTGTCCCCCCCACAGCCATGGCTATCCTTCCCAAAGCACCCGCAACCTATGCACTGCGCGTCACCACAAAGATTGAAGCGGCCCGCGTGAACGGCGGCACACCGCAGTATCAGACCGCGCCTGATGGTTCTCCCATCGTCGAATTCGCCTATTTCCAGACTGCCTGCGGACCAGGTATCGCAGAGATCGGCGCGTCCATTCCCAATACTTCCGGTCTGCCCAGCACCCCCACCAACACCACACCTGTGCCTGCCGAAGCTGCGAACTTCCCGCAACTGGCCGTCAACTGCAGCACCATGCAGCAGCCTTTCACTTCATTCCCTCTGGGCGGCGCCATCGACGACCTCACTACCTACACGCAATGGTCCTGGCCGTTGAACGGCGCTGTAACCGCCTATTACGGATACGATGTGAATGTCGAGTTCTGCGAGAGCTATGTCAACGCGTTATACGTAGCCGCCGGAGGTCGCGGCATCGCCAATTCCCTCCATTTCCGTTGTGTCGATCGCAACCAGAATCATCTGCTGCTCCAGACACTCGCAATCCACGTGCCTTCTATCCCCCAGCAATCCGCGCTTGTCGCCACTGCGCTCACCGTTCCACTACCCAGTGTCATTCAGCCATCCGATCAGGACGGCCTGCTTACTCTCACCGGCGCGCAACTTGCCGGTCTCGAAAAGCGCGCGCTGGTGAAGATCGATTCCAACCTGCAGCCGGATACCGCGGCCTCCCTGCAAAACACTGCAATCACAAACGTGTCCCAGCTCACCGGTCCCGGTATTCAGCAGCTCAACCCAGGCATCATCGGCATTATCCTCAAGGAGCGCCAGGAGCAGGAGGCCGCGGCGACGGCCCGCCAGTTGTGGTTCCAGCCGCTCGCGCCGCAGATGCAGTACACGCTGGATGTTGTCGCCGGATCGTGGCTCGGCGCTACCAGTGACTTCTATCCTGCGGCCGGAGCTGGGACAGGCTCGCTCGAGGAGATCTTTTCCGCCTCCGATGCCATCAGCCTCCTCAAAGATCTCGAAAACTGGTACACAGCCCAGGCCGCGCTCACCACGCTCGAGCGGGTCACCTTCACCACCTCGCGCTATGCCACATTCAGCAGCCAGATGAGCAATGCCGCAGATCAGCTTGCCGGTGTAGCGGGTACAGCGCCGCTGCGTCACTACAACACTTCCGTCGATGTAAATACCTGGCTCGCCGATGCAGCCAACGGGTATTCGGCCTTCACCACCGCGCAAACCATCTACACGCAGCAGCGCGCAACGTTGGCCGGCGTTGTCGCACAGTTCGATCCCCGAGCCGATGATCTCGCACCCGGCGCGCCCTGGCCCGATAACGGCAACCATGCCCTCGTTACAGCACGAGAGGCGACATCACAAGCCTGGCAAGCACTCCAGCAGACCTCAGTCCCGGTCTTTGATGCGCTCATCGGTGCCCTGGGCCGAGCCGATCTTACCAGCACACAGAAGCCAGTGGCCGTCCCCGATACGGAGATGACCCTCTTCCTCGACCCCACCGGATTCGACATCCGCGCCATTCTGCTCGAAAGTCCTGAAGCTCTCCCCTGGCAACGTATCTGGCAGTGGATTCAACTCACACCCATTTCTCCTTCTTCGCTCGGGCTCAAACAGATCGACGTGCTTTGGAATTCCGACAACACGCGCGGCCTCATTCTGCCGCTCGGCAGCCCGCGCGGGCGCTACACGCTCTCCATCACGTTCCAGGGGAACCTGGGCGCCGAAGCACCCTGCATCACGCTGAACGGACTTCCCGTCACCGAAGCCGCAACCATCGGCGTTCTCAGCCTTGGCGCAGTTATCCATAAGCCACGCAACCTATAAGGAGCACATATACAAAGCTCTTCGCCAAACAATCCGTGAGGATCATATTCTCCTATCCCTCTGGAATCACATACGGACATCTATGTAGAGTGAAAGGGGCAGCACGAGGCGCAGCCATACTGCCGCCCTAACCAGTCGTCGATAAAGATTTCCTTGAGAATGAAAGGGTATTGATTCGTGAAGAGCGCAACATCGCAGCGTCTTCCACGCCGCGCAATATTTCTGATGCTGTGCTTTTGCATGGGCCTTTTGCCCGGAGCACGTGCGGCAGCTCAAAGCCCAACTCCTTCTGAAATTCATTGGCCTGAAGCGAACCTTACTTGTACTCCCAATGGCAAAGTCTTCCGTTGCTCTTCCATGACAGATGGCAGCACCGTGTTTGATGATGTGGAGAGCTTCTCTGTACAAGGCAGTGTTGCGATCATCGATATCCACGGAAAATGGCGCATCATCGATGCCAAAGGACACAATGTCCTCCCAGGCGAATACGACTTCATCTCTCATTTCGATAAAGATGGCCCTGCCCTTTTCCTCCTGGAATCCTGGGAAAAGAATACCGAGACTGTCGAAGGAGTCTGCGATAGTTCAGGTCAAATACTGATTCCTGTGAAGTACCGGGAAGTTCACTATATCCCGGCTGCGCAGCGTTTCATCGTTACGCAAAACAATAAGGATTTCTTGTTCGATGCAAACGGCCACAATCTCATGGAGACTGGCTTCGACAGCATCTCAAAGCCTTTTGCCGGTGAAAAAAACTCTCTCTGGGTTGTTCGCGAAGGACCGGAAGAAGGAGCCATCGCCCCCGCTACGGGCCACCTGCTGATTCCTCTCGGCAAGTGGTTACTCCAGAGTCGAGGGCCCTTTATCATTGCGGAACAAGATGATGCGCAAGGCGTATTTGACCATGATGGGAAGCCAATTCTTCCCATGGCTGAAGATCAGCAGATCTCCTGGTGGGAGGAAGGCCACCTGCTGATTGTGAACACTGGCAGCGGCGAAACCGATGATAGCTATGCCCTCAATGCCGATCTTCAGGAAGTGATTCCCCACCATCGCTACGCCGTCATGAAGCCCTATGGCAAGCGTCTTGCAATCTATAGCAACGAAAAGTGGGGACTGCTCTCACCACAATTAGCCGTGATAGTCGCGCCACAGTACAGTGCCATCAACGAGCTTCATCAGAGTGACAACAGCCTCTTTCTTATCGATGTACCGAAGCAGGAGGGTGCGCATCAATATGGGGTGATCGATTCCAACGGGAAGATCATCCTTTCTCCCGCATGGGAGAATATCAACCTCAAACTTCTTCCCGCGAATACCCCTGCAGCCGACGGGGACAAAAGAGCGGATGTGCCCGCCTACTATATCGTTTCGAAAGGACAGAGATTCGGACTCCTCTCCGCTACCGGAGACACGCTTCTCCCCACAGAGTTCGACAGCATCGAGTCTCTGGACGAGGATGATCCGAGACTGGTTGCCACGCGAAACAATCGCGCAGAGCTGGTTGATGGTCGAACAGGAAAGCAGATCCTGCCTCCCGATTACGAAGAGCTCAGTCTGCTGGATGGCTATAGCGATCTTTTTCTAGCGAAGAACAGCGGAAAATTAGGTGTCATTACCGCATCTAGAGAAACGCTCATTCCCTTCGCATACGATGCGTTTGTGGATGGGGACTCTCTCGAACATACCCTGCTTCTTTCGCAACATGGGCAGACTCATCGATTTACGCTCATTCGCTCGAATGATCATTGGGCAACGCGCAGCACTACTCAAGATGTGCTTGGCCTGCCATGCGACACAAACCCTGTCGTAAACATTACCCGTGCAAAAACCACGGAGTGCTATCTACCCAAGCCCTTCTCCCATGAACAACAGGTGCTGGACGGATCCCACAATGGGCTCCTGCGCGAAGCCACATGGCCGAGCCTGCTGCTCTCCCAAACGCAGGCATTCATCTTTTTAGGTGAATTCGCCACAGCCGAACTTCCATTACTCCCTAATACCTTACCGCTTTGCCGTGATACGAAAGGTTTCTCGATACTTCTAACCTCGAAATCGAGCCAGGATGATCCGACGCTTTGCCAGAGCTCATCTCTGCATCGACTGACCTTTATCCGTACAACTCCGACGACTTTGCACTGTAACGAATGTTCCGAACACAACATCCCCGACACCTGGATTCGCTACGATATGCAAGCGCACTAGGCATACAGCACATCTTGGAGCGCCAGCCTTCCCTTTCCGACTAGGGAAGGCTGATGTTTCTCTCCTGTTAGCCGATGGAGTGAGTGCATCGTGTGCGCGCCCATAGCGTCGCCTTCGCAGATTGCTCATTTCCGGGGAGTTTTTCACTATGTCGAGTGTCGGATTTACAACGAGTCTTTTGTCTCAGATCGTCAGCTCATCCTCTACGACCGATCAGTTTGTCACCGACCTGAATCAGCTGGCCGAGGATCTGCAGAGTGGCAATCTCAGCGCCGCAGAACAGGACTATGTCACTCTTTCTGACGATGCGTTGAATGGGACAACGTCATCGACAGCGACCAGCTCGGACAGTGGCATTACCGCCAGTCTGCTGTCGGACATTGCGTCCTCCTCCAGCAGTTCTACATCTTTCGTCGACGAGCTCAATCAGCTCGGGACAGACCTGCAGAGCGGGAATCTTACCTCGGCACAGGATGATTTCTTGGAACTCGATGCTACGGCATTGAACGCTGCATCCGCGGCTGGCACAAGCACCAGCACCAGTTCCTCTACTACAGGCACCAGCACCTCTGCTTCGCAGGCAGAGAGTGAAGAGCTGATCAATGCAGCTGTCGAGGCAATGGAATTTGGAGACGATTCGCTGGCAGGAAGCTCGCTGTCTGAACTAGCCTCGCTTACATCCAGCTCTTCCGGCGCGAATATTCTCGAACAGGACAGCGAGAGCCTCGGCTCAAGCTCGAGCAGTGCCAGCAGTTCTAGCTCTACAGTGAGCCTGCTGGCATAAACCCAGCGATGCTTCAGACCTGAACCACACATCGTCCTCCTGCGTGCGCTATGAAACCATCTTTTGTACAGACCAGGACCGCATTACCTCGCGCCGCGCACGCATAAGCCGCGACTTCACCGCGGACTCACTCATGCCCATACGTAGGGCCAGTTCGCGCGTGGAGCAGTCCAGTGCATGATGCATCACCAACACCTCTCGCAATTTTGGCCGCAGCCGCGCTACGGCATGACGCAGATGTGTTAGGTGCTCACGTTCCATGTAATTGCGCTCCATATCTACCCCGCAATCGGGTAGGCCTTCTTCTCCCATACCGCCGAACACATATTCGTCATCCAGCGGAACCTGAGGTCGCGCGCGATTGCGCCGGAGCAGCCCCAGAGCCGAATTGATCCCGATGCGAACCAGCCAGCTTGAAAACTGCGATCTCCCGTCAAAGCTGCCAAGGTGTAGATACGCCCGCAACAGCGCGTCCTGCAGTGCGTCCTGAGCATCCTCTTCGTTGCGCGTCACGCGCAAAATCGCCCGGTACACGCGCCGTGCATGACGTTCGCACAGCACCGTAAACGCGCCATGGTCACCTGCACATGCCGCCTCGATTAATTGCTTTTCAAGGTCGTAGAGCGGAAGCATCGCATCTCTGCGCACACTTTCTATCTTCATCGCTGGGAGGCCTTTCAGTAGGAAGAAATACAGCGCTGTCATTAGTTATTGCGGCAGGATTTACGACATAGGCTAGCTTCAGAACAACATATGGTTCGTATCGCGTCCATGTTAGAAAAACACCACAAGTGCCAACTTATTTCACTACAGCCTCGGGGCCCCGATGATCCGTCGCACTTCGGCCTCAGCCATGGATAGGCTCAGCTGTGCCGCCAGCAGCTGAGCCCGCGATCCTGCTTCCTGCGCGTGTGCCTCACTTGTGGCCGAAGGCAGCACCTCACTCTGCTCGAACTCCCGATCGCTCAGCCGAGCTGCTTCTGCACGCGCCGTCATCACAGCTTCGGCCGCACGCGTCATCTCGCGCCATTGGTCTACTTTGTCGTAGGCCTGCTCCAGCTGTACCGTGATCTCATCTTCAAGCTTCTGTCTGCTTAACTCTGACATCTCCAGTTCCGTACGCGCATCGCGAACCTGCGACTCGCGTTTGCCTCCGTCAAACAGGTCATACTGCAATGAGAACCCAAAGATGCCAAAGTTATGTACCAGTAACGGCACACCACTCTGATAGCTATAGTGCGCAATTCCCGTCACATCCGGAATATACGCATCCTTTGCTGCTGCTAACCCTGCACGCGCCTTCTCGATTGCCTGTTCCGCCAATCTCAACTCCGGACTTCCGGCCTCTGCAATGCGCAGGCACTCTTCACGCGACGGAAGTGGCACATCCACCATCGCAGTCTCCGGATCAAGGACCAGCGGCGTATGCACCGGAAGCCCCAATAAATCGGCGAGTGAGAGCATCAGCCCATGCAATGTAAGCTCCGCCTCGAGTTCATCCTGCTTCGCTTCCAGGAATGCCGCGTGACTCTCCATCGCCGCTTCGGTCAGAGCATTGCCGCGCTCCACATCGTGCCTCGCCTCATCGTCTTTCACCGTGCGCGCCACGATCTCCTGCTTCGCCGCTTCGATTTTCTGCTGCGCAATCAAGACCTGGTCGTAGAGTTCGCGCGTCTTGAGCGTCACATCATCCTGCCCTCGCTCAAGATCGATATCCGCCATGCGTACATCTGCCTGCGCCGCGCGGTTCGCCTCATGAATCCTGAACAGTTGTGTCGCGGGCTGATCCAGATTTGTACCGCTCGTATAGCTCAGCGAAGAGCCCTGATCGAGAAACAATGTCTTCCCCGGAACCTTTCCTGTTGTAGAGAAATCGCCAAAGGCACCTGCCGGAATCGCTACACCTGCCAGCTCCGTGATGTAAGTCATCTTCGAATCATTCGCAATCTTCGGGAAATACGAGGATCGCGCGATGTCCTTCTTCTGCTTCGCATCCGCGATACCTAACTTATCCAGCTTCACATCGCGATTTTGCTTCATCGCCATATCAATTGCCTGCGGCAGTGTCAGATGCACGGGTGCAGCAGCATCCTGCGCAACGCATGCCATAGGAGCAATCCCGCACATAGCTACAGCAGTCACGCACGCACGTCGCAGCAAAGAAATCTCACGCATCATCCGGTTGGGAATTTGAACTCGAAACATATGCTCCTCAAGCTGCTTTGGCATCAGCGGCGATCACCTTGCGATACGGCACCGGAACCTTTGCCATCGCGGACACGGCCACCAGGCACACCACACAACAGCAGGCAATCAACGCAAAGCTGTCAGCAACTGCCAGAGTTAGCGCCTGTTTCTTCACTTCAGCCGCCAGCAAAACCCCGGCCCGTGCTGTAGCTGTGCCTGCAGATTGGGAAAGTATCCCCGCGCGTAGCGCTAACAGTCTGTGTACCGTAATCGAGCTGCCGGAATTTACGCCAAGCCCAAGAATGTTCGAGTGGAACTGCTCGCGCACCGACAGGAAGCGCCCCATCATCGTCGCTCCCAGCTCTCCGCCCATAAGGCGTACTGTCTGGAAATAGCCGGCGAAGGTCAGCGTATCGATTGGCCGTTTAAGAGCGCCCGTATTGATCAACTCCAAAATTAGAGAGCCAACCATCGCATTAAAGGCCAACGGCAATCCCACCGCCATCACCACCTGTGTCATCACAAAACTGGACCCCGACCATACCGAGGTAAGTTGTGCATTCATCACGCAGGCTAATCCGACCAGCCCAAAGCCTGCCCCCAACAGCAGCCGAGGATCGACCCACCGCATGAGTGCCATCGCTCCAAGTCCCAACAAGAACTGCGGCAGTCCTACCCACAGCAGTACACGGCCAGTCTGCAGTGGAAGATAACCCTGAATCGAGCCAAGGAAGTTAGGAATACTTACCACGGTCGCCAGCATGACAAACCGAAAGCTCACCAGCACCAGGCTCAACAGCAGCGTGTTGCGTCGCCATAGGAACTGAAAGTTTATGAGCGGATTCGGCAGTACAAAATGGCGCACTGCCGCTGCCCCTGCCAGGAACGCTCCAGAGACAAAACACGCCACGATCGTGCCCGAGTGGAACCAGTTCAGTCTCTGCCCCTGGTCAAGCGCAATATAGATCAGCGCTGCTCCGAGACTCGCATAGAGGAATCCACGCCAGTTCACGCGTGGCTTGCCTGGATCTGCCTCCGGTAATGGCTGGTGCGGCATGCCATAGTGCAGCAGTGCGATCATCAGCGGCGTCAGCAATGCGCCATTCCAAAAGATCCACCGCCACGAGAAGTGATCCATGTAGAACGCTTCGAGTGCCGTCGAAGCATCCGTCGTGAACACGATGTCAATCGCATACATCGCAATGCCCAGCAAGATGTAACGCATCGGCAGGCTGCGCAATACAAACGAGAGCGTCAGCGGATAGAACGTTCCTGCCGTCAACCCTGCCAGCACCAGCATGATAAGCACCGGCGTCAGCCCATGGACGAGTGGCAATACCAGCATCAGCACCGTGAACATCACTGCAGCACTCAGCAGCACGCGCCGCGGCCCTAGTAGTCCCCCCAGATAAACCGAGAAGGGCCCGATAAACATCATCGCTGCGTTGAAAGCCGTACCCATCCATGAGGCCTCGTCAAAGCCGAGATGCATTGCCCCACGCAGATCCGCAAGCCCTACACTCAATAGCCGTCCCTGGCAGGTCGAGATCATGGCTCCCAGCAGCACACCCACCACTCCCAACACCGGATGCGTGGTGATAGTCTGCGCGTTACCTTGTCCAGTCTGCGGCTGTGTGCTCACCGTTCCTGCTCCTTGTTAGGATGAACGGTCACCACTGCCGACATCCCCGGTCGTAGCCGCGCAATCTCCGGTTCATCGCCGTCGAGCACCACTTTCACTGGAATCCTCTGCACCACCTTCGTGAAGTTTCCGGTTGCATTGTCTGGAGGCAGCAGCGCGAACTGCGAACCGGAGGCCGGCGAAATCCGAGCTACGTGGCCGTGCAGTTTCACACCTGGAAAACTGTCCACGCGCACATCCACACGATCTCCTTCACGCATGTGTGCCAGCTGCGTTTCAAGAAAGTTTGCCTGTATCCAGGGCTCCTGGTTGACCACATCGATCATCTGCGTCCCCGGAGTCACAAGCTGCCCCACAAACACATGCCGTTCGCTCACAAAACCGTCTTCAGGCGAGGCGATCTTCGTATACCCCAGGTTCACCTGACTGACCGTAATCGCCGACTGCTTCGCTGCGATGTCCGCACGATAGCTGCGGTCTTTCGTATCGAGTGCCAACCGCTGCCGCTCAGCGACCATCACCGCACTCCGTGCGGCAATCTCAGCCGCCTGAGCCTTCGCTAGGTCCGCCTGACTATTGGCCAGTTTTGCCTGCAGTTGCGCAGTCGAAGCTGCCACCTGTTCGATCGTCTGGTGCGTCGCCGCCTGCGAGCTATATAGAGCATCCTGGCGCTTTTGCTCCAGCAGAGCACGCTCGAGTTCCGGCTTTACGGCCTGAATACCTGCCTGGGCCGCCTCGACCGAAGCCTCCGCCTGCTGCACGCCGGCCTTTGCTGCTTCAATCTGCGCATCGGCTACACGCTTCGCATCCTGGTTATCTGCCAGCGCCGCTTCGGATGCGGCCAGTGCGGCCTTTGTCTCTTCGAGTTCCGCACCGTAGTCGCTGTCTTCCAGCTCCATCAGCACCTGCCCCGCCTTCACCGGCTGGTAGTCGCCCACGTTCACCTTGCGCACGGTGCCTGAAATACGCGTGCTCAGCGGCGTTACATCTGCCCGCACATAGGCGTCATCGGTACTCTGCTCGCCGCGTCCACTCTGCCAGAAGAGCCAGCGACCTCGGATGGTGAGCAGCAGTAGCGCAGCCACGGCCAGCACCACCACCGGAATCATCCATGATCGAATTGCAGATTGAATTCCGGATCGTATCTCGGCCTGCTCCGCCATCTCGTCTCGCTCCTTTGCTCTCCCGCTATCTGTCGCTCGCCTGCGTGCTCTCGAAGGCCCGGCATACTGCCTCGCGCAATCTCTCATCGAGTGGTTCCACTACGACGTCGAAGCACCCCAGCTCCAGTGCCTCCGACCATAGCCGGAAGTCTGCCTGCGGCGAATACACCAGAATTGCGCAGTGCGGTTCGCCCGTCGCCAGTTCCCTCCACAACAGCCGCCAGTGCTCGTGCAGCAACGCTGCCGGTGCCAGCAGTACATCGAACGGGCAGCTCTGCCGGTTGATCCGCGCAATCTCGTCTGCGTCACGCAGGAACATCAGGTTTGCGACCACCGGCTCCAGGCAGCGGCTCACCTGCGGCTGCGCTCCTGCCGGAACCAGTGCAACGACTCTCGGCTTTGCCCTGCCCGTCACCACATCCGTCATCGCCCCCGTCACATTTCCAGCTCCGGTTGTCTGGATTTTGCGCTCTATACTGTCGTCTGGCAGCGTGAGCAGAGGTGATCTCACCGTGAGCACGCTCCCTGAAAGATAGGAAGAAGCCAGGTGGAGTCATAGAATGGCTCGGTACGCAGATTACGATCCCCCCGAAGTGCCTCAGAGGTTTCACTCTTGACAGACAACGCCATTCCTCAGGCCGAGATACGGTCGGAGCTCGAGAGAATCCTCGCCAGCCCGCTCTTTTTGCAGTCGGAGCGACTCGCACGCTTTCTTCGCTTCACCATCGAGCAAACACTCCAGGGCGAGCACGCTTCGCTCAAGGAAGCGGTCATCGGAACTCAGGTCTATGACCGCAGACCCACCTATAATCCCAGCCAGGACTCCATCGTTCGCACAGAAGCCCGCCGCCTGCGCACCAAACTCAAGGAGTATTACGAAGGCGAAGGCCGCGATAATCCTGTCTACATCTACTTCCGTCCCGGCTCTTATGTTCCTGTTTTCCGTATGAGACATTCTCTGGAAGGCAACAGCACACCGCGCCATGAAGGCATCTCAATTGCGGTCATACCCTTCGAGCCGCTTTCTGCAAGCTCACTCGCTTCCGCTCTCGCGCTTGGAATCAGCGATGAATTGGTCCATGCCCTCATGCGCACCGAGGGCTGCCGTGTCGTTGCCGCCAGTTCCATCGGGCAACTCGTCGCTCAGGCCGCGGATATCCCCACGCTTGCGCAGCGCCTCGGAGCACAAGTGATCTTCGACGGCACCGTACAGCAGGTCGATTCGCGCATTCGTATCCATGCGCGGTTAGTCGATGCCGAAGGCGCACGCCTCTGGTCGCAGCGATTTGAAGTGAGCGCTGAATCTCCTGACCTCTTTGAAATCCAGGAGCGTGTCGTCTCGGCACTCATGACTCGCACAGGGCCCAGGCTCTCCGCTGTCCGCGCCGGTGCCGGCCTTCCTCCCCCGGAACAGATGCGCTTCTATCCCGATCTGCTCGCTGCCGAAGAACTGCTCGAAGAAGGCACCCTGACAGATCTGCCCCGCGCCCTGCAAGCCTTTCGCCGTTTGGCTGTGCTCACGCCTGACTATCCCCGCGTTCACGCCGGACTCGCCCAGAACCTCGTCTGGCTCGTACAGCGCGGCGCAGTAGACTCTCCTCAATTGGTCCAGGAGGCGCAGCAGGCCGCCGAACAGGCCATCCGGCTCGACCAGGATTTCGCCGACGCCCACTCCGCTCTCGGTTGTGCCCTCACCCTGCAATGGCGCTGGAATGAAGCCGAAACAGCCTTCCGTGCCGCCCTCGATCTTGGACGCACTCATGTCGTCGTGCGCCAGTACGCGGCCTTTCTTACCTTACGAGGCCGGTTCGATGAGGCATGGGATTGCTATCTTGACTGCGAAAAGCTCGATTCTTTTTCGCACCGATTCAAGGCTTCCATCGCACACTTCTTCTTCTTGTCCCGCCGCTATCAGGAAGGTCTCGATTACTTCGCAAGCGTCGATCGCGGCGGCAGCCTCCATCGCCTTCACGATGCGCTCCGCTACGGCACCCTGCCCGCCGAGACCTATGCCTGCCAGGCACTCTCACTCGTACAGCTTGGCCATCGAGAGGAAGCTCTCGCCATGGCTCGTGCCCTCCAGCAGCGCTTTGCCTACCATGCTCTGATGCAGACCGTCGTCGCCGAGATCTTTGCTCTTGCCGGTGAGTCTGCCGCCGCTCATACCCTGCGTGCCAGGATCATTGCTTCCCCCGGCCACCCGCTTCCGATCAGCGGCTTCCGCCTTGCCTCACTCGCTCTCGCTCTTGGCGATCAGGACGAGGCGCTCAACCTGCTCGAGACTGCCGCCAAAAACCGCGAGGCAGAACTGCCTCTGATCGGCATCGATCCTCGTTTCGACTCTTTGCGCCCGCACGAACGTTTCCGCACGCTGGTCACCGATATCGACGGATAAGGCAGATGCTCGCTCCGAAAGCATAGACAGCCCGGAATACGATGCAGGCTCGCCGATTTCTGTCAGCGATAATCCTCCGGATGGACGCTCATGCTATCCGGAGGAAATGAAGACGACAGCGCTCCGAGTACAGTGTTCGGCGTGTCTCCCATGGTCAACTCCAGCACACCGCCCTGCTCAATATCGGCATGGCGAAACCATACCCGGTCGAGCGGCTTCCCGTTCAGTACGATCTTCTGCACATACTTGTTCTGGCGCGATGCACCACGCGCCAGGATGACAAAATCCCTGCCATTCTCAAGATGGATCGTAACCTTGTCAAAGACCGGGCTGACAATGTCATAGACCGGAATGCCCGGCGTCACCGGATAGAAGCCCATCATCGAAAACACGACGAATGCGCTCATTCCACCGCCATCTTCATCACCTGGTATGCCGTGTAATGTATCCGTAAAGAAGGTGTCGAGCAGCATCCGCACGCGGGACTGCGTCTTCCACGGCGCACCGACTCGATCGTAAATATACGGGATCGCGAAGCTGGGCTCGTTGCCCATCGAAAACTGACCGACCATCGATGTAGAGTCAGGAAACTTGGCCTGAAACTCATATTGCGATCGCCCAAGCGGTTCACGGAACAGCTGGTCAAGATGACTCTCGGCCTTTTGCGCGCCACCCATCAGATCGATCAGCCCTGCATAGTCCTGCCCCACATCCCAGGTATAGGTGTACCCGTTATTCTCGTCATAATAATCGCGGCCCCCCATGCCTCCACTGAACTTGGGATCCATCGGCTCAATCCAGTTTCCTGCATCGTCTTTCGGCCACATCATGGCCTTATCTGCCCGGAAGACATTCCTGTAATTACCAGCCCGCTTCAGAAATAACGTCTCATCCTCCGGCTTATGCAGCACACGGGCAAGCTGCGCGATCGACCAGTCGTCGAAGCTGTTTTCAAGTGTCACCGGCACGGGCTGACGTTTCTCAAACGGGTGCACCTGCGGATAGACCTCTTTCTCTCCCGGACGCAGCGCCGGCATATAACCATGCGTGTTATAGAAATCATCGAGCGGTGTCTTCGGCCCCAACCGCCACGGCAGCAGCGTGCTCTCGAGCGAACGTTTCCGTACCCCCTCATACGCAGTGGCAAGATCGAAATTCCTCACTCCCTTGAACCATGCGTCCGCAAACCATGGCGCAGAGTGGTTGCCATTCATGCATGCCACAGGCCCGGTGACATTATTGAATGTCGGCATGATGCCGCCCTGCTCATACATGCGCACGTACGACTGCAGCTTATCCGCCTCCATCGCCGGATGCAGCAGCGTCTGTAGCGGCTCCAGCGCGCGATAGGTATCCCATAACCAGTTGTCTACGTAAAAAGGCCGAGGATCGGTATGCACCTGGTGATCGAAACCACTGTAATAGCGACCATCTTCCGTGATATTGATCATGCGCTCAGAGCTGCGATAAAGCGCCGTATAAAAAACGCGACGCTGCGCCTCCGTGCCGCCCTCTACCGTAATGCGGCCCAGCGTTTCGTTCCAGCGCGCCTTCGCCGCATCGCGAACCTGCTCGAAGCTGCGCGCACCGATCTCATGCTGCAGATTGCGCTTCGCCTGATCGGTGCTGATAAACGACACACCATAACGAAATTCAAGCGTACCTGTATCGGCAGAGATAAGAAGGCGCTGCTTATTCTCAGATTGCGACGCTGAGGCTTGAACCGGCTTGCTGAAAACTCCATAGACATAAGCCGCCATGCCGTCGAACTGCTCTTCCCCCTCGACAACACCGCCATTATGGATGCTGAGATTCCCAGCGATGCGATTGCTCAGCAAAAGTCGTGCCTGCCCATGAGCAAAGTTGAAGCGGAAGAATCCGCAGCGCTCGGTTGCTGTAAATTCCGCATTCGCATCAAGCGAATGAAAGCGCGTCGAGTAGAAATACGGCGTCGTGATTTCCTCGTCATACGCAACGGGAGAACCATCTCCCGGCATAATTCCAAAGAGTTCCGCGCCACGATGCGATTGAATGGTGAGGGGAAAGAACTGGATCTGGTCGGCTGTCGCATCCTCACGCACCGGATACATCCGAACCATGCTGTTCGGCAGATATACCGTCGGCCGGGTCGGCGCAAGAAGGATCGCAATATTTCCGATCGTGGGATCGACAGAGTCCACCTGAGCATAGGCCGCCGCGGTGAACAAACCGAAACAAAGAAGAGAAGCCCGAAGATATTTCTGCACGAAAACCGCCCGATTCATCGCCTTGAACGCTGTATGCATCTCTACGGCATCTTAACGGTTTGTGCGGAGTGCGGGAGAAACTTCTATCATCAATCTCCCGGCGTGTTGCCCCCATGAAACTGGCCAAAATGACGCGCTGAAAAGATACTGATGAGCAGTGCACCTGCTGCAGGCATAAGAACATCGCTCGTCGATCGCGCATCGAAGTGCCCGACGCGTAACACCAGCACATAACCGACGACTGCGTTGAAGAATCCCCATAGAACGTTGACAGTCGAGGAAGAAAGCCCCTGTCCTGGCGGCTTTGCAAAAGGGCTCTGAAAAGGCTGCCCCATCATACCGCTGACACAATGTGGAACGGCGTTGGCCAGAAAGACACCGCCGAAGAAGTACGAGACGAGATGCAGCCAGTTCATTGCTTAGAGCTCCTTTTGGCCAGCAGATCGATAATGTCCTGGGTCGTACCGGTTTCTCCAAGACGAGGAAAAACATGCGAAAGACTGTATGCGTGCGACTCCGAACGCGTGTCGGTCATGGCGTCGAGAGCAAGCGTGACGTGGAAGCCATGCTCATAGGCCTGGCGCGCAGTGGACTCCACGCCGGTTCCGGTAGCCACGCCTGCAAGAACAACCTGCGTGATGCCTCTCGCCTTCAATTGGCTTTCAAGATCTGTGCTCGCGAATGCGCCCCATGTTCTCTTCGTCACCACGATGTCCCCAGGCTGCTCGTTCAACTCGGGAAGCAGGTCTGTGAATCCTTCGGGCAGCGTCGCATAACGTCGTGGCTGCTCGGTGCGGCCGGGAGCTCCACCTGCCACATTCACGAGTACAACTGGGAGCCCATGTTTTCGGAAGGCATCAATCAACATGCAGGAGCGCTCGATAACCTCGGAGATCGGATGGATCGTGGGCGAATTGACAATGCCCTTCTGGAGGTCAACGACGATAAGAGCTGTTTTATCGTCGATCGTTGTGACTGGCATGCGCTTTTCTCCTTCGATCTGGTAGCAACAAGCGGCCTCACGCGAGAGCGCCATCTTCGCTAAGCCGGTTCAGCAGCTCGAGAGCTGCTGATAGCTTCTGCTGCTCCTGAGCGGAGAGCTGTTGCAGGATTGCGGCAGTGAGCCAATCCTGCCTCGCGGCGCGGCCCTCCCGAAGCAATTTTTCACACTTGCTGCTGAGCATCATGAGTGTCTGGCGGCCATCGTTCGGATCGGAAGAGCTATCGACCAGTCCTGTATTCTGCAAAGCAGTGACGATAGAGCTCATCGATTGAGGGCGCATCCCCTCTGCGCGAGCCAGGCCTGACACCGTGGCAGCACCATCCCTTTCAAGACGCAGCAGGACGGAGATTTGAGATGGTGTCAAATCTTCCCTCCCACCGTGCTCGCGCAAGCGGCGCTTCAGCCTGCTCAGGGTAGCCCGAATTTGCGCAGCAAGTTCTGATGCAGTTTCAGACTCGGAGGCGGGCAATCTTTTGCTCATGGTTTGAGCATAGCATTTCTACAGTTTGCCTGTACAGTTTTACTGCATATCTAAATAAAATTTACCTGCTGACTCGGTGAAACGAATCGGAGCTCTATCGCTCGGAACGGAAATTTTCAAATTGCTTTTGCTGATGCCCTGTTTCTCGAAAAAAGTTTTTCGTCGGATGTCGAAATCATCGGAGTTCATACGACATGAAGGTGAAGTCTAAAATCCTTCAACGGAGGAATTCTATGCAATATCTGCTTATGCTGTATGCAGACGACACCCAGTGGAACAACCTGTCCCAGGAGCAGCAGCAACAGGCTGTGGCGGCCTATGGCGCCTATACACAGGCACTCCAGGAAGCCGGAGTGCATAAGGGATCGCATCGGCTGCGGCCAGCGGCAACTGCAACTACCGTGAGCCTGACAAACGGAAAAACGCAGGTGCTGGATGGACCTTTTGTAGACACAAAAGAACAGCTGGGTGGCTATTATCTGATTGACGTACCAGATCTGAATGCAGCGCTGGCATGGGCGCGGCGTTGCCCCGGCGCTCAACACGGAACCGTAGAAGTGCGCGCAATCTGGGAAATAAGCGAGTATCCCAGCTAGCTCGATACTTCCAGGCTATGGGCTGGACTTTTGTCTATGGGATGTTGCACAGAAGTCTGGCCTGTAACAATGACGCATACATGAGCAATGCAGGTGGCGGCGTGCTGGCACATGAGGTGGCAGAGGCAACAGCACGGCATAGTTACGGAAAGCTGATAGCCTTTCTGGCTGCACGATCGGGAGATGTAGCCTCGGCTGAGGATGCGCTGGCGGATGCATTTGCAGCGGCGCTCGATCGCTGGCCGGTAGATGGACCACCTGCAAATCCCGAGGCATGGCTCCTGACGGTAGCACGACGCAGGCTTGTCGATGATTTGCGCAAGCGGCGTAGCGATATCGGAGCCGATGCATTAGAAGCAATAGCTTCAAGCTTGTCCATTGCCGCTGAGGACATGGGTAAGATTCCGGACCGGCGACTTGCCCTGCTGTTTACCTGTGCGCATCCGGCGATTGACGCAGGGATTCGCGCGCCACTCATGCTACAGACGGTGCTCGGCCTAGACGCTGCACGCATTGCTTCAGCCTTTCTAGTTTCTCCATCGGCCATGGGGCAGAGGCTGGTGCGCGCGAAGATCAAAATTCGCCAGGCAGGAATTCCCTTTCAAATTCCTGAACGCAACGAGCTGGGTGAACGGCTGGAAACCGTGCTGGATGCAATTTATGCCGCATTCTCGGAAGGTTGGATGGATGCCGCAGGAACAGATGTGGCGCGACGCGATCTTGCGGAAGAAGCGATCTATCTTTGCCGGCTGGTAACGGAGCTATTGCCCGACGAGCCTGAGGCATGGGGGTTGCTGGCGCTGATGCTTTATGCCGAAGCGCGGCGTGCGGGCCGCAGAGGAGCGGCTGGTGAGTACATTCCATTGGCGCAGCAGAATACGGCGCTGTGGGATGCAAGCCGGATCGAGCAGGCAGAAGCAGTGCTCCGGCATGCGAGTGCAATGGGCAGAATTGGACGTTATCAATTGGAGGCTGCGATTCAGTCGGCACATGTCGAACGGCGCCGGACAGGTCATGCGAACTGGCAGGCCGTGATGAAGTTGTACGATGCGCTGGTAACGCTGACTGCCTCTCCTGTTGCGATGTTGAATCGAGCGCTGGCGATGGCGGAGGTTTCCGGCGCGCAAACAGCGCTTGCCAGTTTGAATGAGATCGGCGCGGATGCGCGACTGATGGAATACCAACCCTATTGGGCAGCCCGGGCAGAACTGCTGTTGCAAACCGGTGCAATGGCTGAGGCACGCCATGCGTATGACGTGGCGATTGGTATGGAACGCGATCCTTCCGTACGACAGTTTCTGGAGGCGAAACGCGCAAAAGCTATTTAGCTAAGAAGTCCCAGCATCTGCTTAGCCTATTCCGACCGCAAAGCCTCCACCGGATTTACCCGCGCAGCGCGGCTTGCCGGCACTGCGGAGGCAATCACTGCCGCAGCAAGAATGACGAAGGCGGATATGAGGAATGCAAGTAATCCAGGTTGGCGCACATCTGCGATATACCTGGCGACTCCGCGCGCAAAAACCAGCCCGCACACAATCCCCACGCCGACGCCGATTCCGGCAATCGTGAACCCTTGCAATATCACGTCCGTGAGAATGTTCCGCGGCTGCGCGCCGAGCGCCATGCGAATCCCAAACTCTCGCGTACGTCCGCTGACAGAAAATGCAAGCACACCGGCTACCCCGACAATTGAGATCAGAAGAGCGACAGCGGCGAAGCCACCGAAGACGATGGCGTTGAGCTTGTCTGGCGTCATTACTTCTGCGCGAATGTCATCGAGTGTGCTCAATTTTTCCACGGGCTGCTCGGCCGAAATCTCGTGAATGGTCCGCGTGATAGCTGGCGCGAGAGCATATGGATCATCGGTCTTGGCACGCACAAATAGCCGCCCCTGCCACCCCTCCTGATCGGTAGGCTGATAAACGGTCATAGCCGGTGCAGGAATAATGTTTTCATCATCGATATCAGGAACAATTCCAACAATGCGGCGTGGCTCGTAGCCGATTCCGACGAACTTCATCACGCCATCAGTCCAGCTCAGTTCGCGATTAAGAGCATTGCCATTCGGGAAAAGCGTCTTGGCCAGGCTTTCGCTCACAATCACGACGCGCTCGCTGCCGGCTTTGTCTGCATCCCGAAAATCGCGCCCCTCTACGAGTGGCACGCCCAATGTATCGAAGTAACCCGGTGAGATCGAACGGAATTTCGCGTGCCAGTCATCGATTCCGTTTTTGCGCGCAGCCCCCGGGATAGCAAAGGCAAAGCTGATATCCAGTCCCTGATCGTCACGCCACGGAACGCTGAAGCCTGTGGAGACATGAGCCACGCCGGGCAACGCGCTCACGCGCCGCTGCACATCATGGTAGAAATTTTGCACCTCCTGAGGCGTTCTCCCATAGGTGAGTACCGGTAGATTGACCGCGAGGACATGCGAAGTATCGAAGGGCGGGCGCGTATTTTCAAGCGTGTAAAGCGTGCGCATGAGTACAGCTGCTCCAGTCAGAAGCAGGAATGAAGCCGTAATCTGCATCACCGCAAAGATGCGTAACCGGCGGTTACTGCTCCCTGTACTGCTGCGTGATCCACCGCTTGCAAGGCTGGTACCGAGTTGCGCACTGGCTGAAGGAAGACGTGGAATGTAAGCGAGAAAAACCGCGGCAACCAGCGCGAGTGCAATGCCAAACCACACCAGGTTGAGGTCGAGCGTCAATCCATCCGCCCGTACCGAGAAACGCGCAGCATAGCGTCCCAGAATAGCAACCATGGGCCATGCAAGGAGCAGGGCTGCAAAAACTCCGCTTCCGCAAAGCACAAGGCTTTCAGCCAGCAGCGAGCGGCGCAGCGATGCTGTGCTGGCTCCAAGCGCTGAGCGCACGGCCAATTCGGATTCGCGGCGAACAGTACGAGCGAGCACCAGATTCGCCACATTCGAGCAGGCAATGATGAAGAGCAAACCAGCAGCCGCAAAAAGCACCCACAGAACAGTGTTCGCACGAGAATTGATCTGCTCATGCATGCGCTTCACTTCTATTTGGTAATGATTGTCGGGCCTGTAGACTTCTGGGTGCGCGCTCAGCATGGCGGCGTAGCGCACGCGCAATTCAGAGCGCGCGGCATCAAGTGTGGCCCCCGGCGCCAGCCGAGCGAAGACCTCCGTCATCCGATGCTCCCGGCCCGTGACCATGGTGGCAGAGAGATGATGCGGGCTCGTAACGATGTTGGCCATAATCTCAGTGGCGACTGGATATGGAACCGAAGGTTCAAGCACTCCAACGATGGTCGCGTTCCGCGGTCCAGCAAAGCTTTCAAGATGCACAGACTTGCCAATCACGCTGGGATCGCCGTGCAATGACTCCTTCCAGAAGCGATACGTCAGCACAACGGCTCCTGCTGCATTAGGACCGTCATCGGACGTTGTCAACAGCCGGCCCAGCACAGGCCGCAATCCCATGACCTCAAAGTAGTGACCATCGACAACACCTGCTGGAATTTCGCGTGGCGTCCCCAGACCGATGATCGTAAAGTCCAGAGTCGAAAAGGTTCCGAGCTCAGTGATGGTCTTGAGATTCTTCCCGAGATCATCGATCTCCGGAATAGAAAAAGTCGTGTTTTGCTCGCCCAGTCCGGGCGCGCTCTGCCTTAGGTAAAGCAAGCGATCCTCATCGCGATTTGCAAGAGGACGCAGCAGCACCGCACGCACTACGCTAAAGATGGCGGCGTTCGCACCGATGCCAAGCGCCAGCGTGAGGGCTACCGTAAACCACAACGAGCGTACGCGCCATAACGAGCGTACCGCAATCTTCAGATCGTGAAGGAATAACATGAAGGTCCTCGACGCTCTTCAGGCTTGGCTAACCCTCGATCTATCCTCTTGCCACCATGCCTTGTGTTTCAAAACCAGGCCAAGTGCGTGGTCAGCGATATACGTTGATATCAACACATCAAAGAAAGTGTCAAGCCGGAAATCGACATCATGACCCTGAATTTCCACTGCCTGGTCCGTAAATCATCCTCTTCACCAGACACGAGCGCACTTCCTTCCTGATCCGCTCTCTCACGTCTCGAGGCAGCATCCCATAAACTTCTATTAGCTCAACCAGATTCCGCAAAGACAGAGGCATGAGGATTGAAGCAGTCAGTGCATAAGGTTGAAATATCGACACGCGGCCAGGGTCTTTATGAATTTACGTCGACCATCGACGAATGGGTGGTGCGTCAAAAGATCCAGACCGGCCTGCTGACAGTATTTTGCCGGCATACTTCAGCTTCGCTTTTGATCCAGGAAAATGCCGATCCTACCGTGCGACGCGACATCAAAGCATATTTCGACCATCTCGCGCCTGAGGATGGGCCGTACATTCATACCGCAGAAGGCCCTGACGATATGCCGGCTCATCTGAAAACCGCATTGACCCAGGTGCAGTTATCCATACCAGTGATCAATGGCAACCTCGTGTTGGGTACCTGGCAAGGCGTCTACCTTTTTGAACATCGCACGCATCCTCATCGGCGAGAAATCGTGCTGCACCTGATCGGGGATGAGAGAGGAAACAGATGAAGGCACTCATGCTTTCCGAATACGGAAATCTGCAGATCATGGATATCTCTGTCCCCACCTGCGCTTCCGACGAAGTGTTGATTCGAGTAGCAGCCTGTGGCATCTGTGGCAGCGATGTGCATGGCTACCAGGGCGCTTCCGGGCGTCGCATCCCGCCCATCGTAATGGGCCATGAGGCAGCCGGCATCATCGAGCGGGTAGGCGCTGAGGTAAAAGACTACAAGCCAGGCGATCGCGTCACCTTTGACTCCACCGTGTATTGCGGCAAGTGCGAATTCTGTCAGCGCGGCGAAGTGAACCTCTGTGATCATCGCCAGGTTCTCGGTGTTTCCTGCGGAGACTACCGGCGCGATGGTGCCTTCGCGGAACTGGTTGCGGTCCCAGCACGCATCCTTTATCGACTTCCCGACCAATTCCCTTTCGAAGAAGCCGCAATGCTCGAAGCAGTATCTGTCGCTCTGCACGGCGTGCGTGTCACACAGATGAAAGGCGATGAGTCCGTGCTGGTGATCGGCGCCGGCATGATCGGTCTGCTCACAGCGCAAGCAGCAAGATCCGCTGGCTGCAATGCAGTCATGATTGCCGATGTGGATGCGGCGCGATTGAAGATCGCCAAGGAAGTCGGCATACCGGACACGCTGCATCTTGGCGGTAAAGAACTGATTCATGAAGTATTGCGTCGTACTGGAGGACGCGGTGTGGACATAGTGCTGGAGGCTGTGGGTCGAGCCGAAACCGTCGTTGCTGCCATCGAGTGCGTACGCAAAGGCGGCACTGTCACGCTCATTGGCAACATCGAACCGGAAGTGCCGCTGCCGCTGCAACGCGTAGTCACGCGTGAAGTCCGCTTACAGGGCTCCTGCGCCTCGGCTGGCGAATATGAAGAGGCGATTCGCCTGATGAGCCATGGCGCTATCACAGTCAAGCCATTGATCTCTGCCACATCCTCGCTGGAACAGGCTTCCGACTGGTTCCGCCGCCTGCACAACCGAGAGACCGGCCTGCTGAAGGTCGTTGTTACGCCGAACGCATAATAAAGGCATACGCATGAGCTATAACTTCTTCGATCTCACGGGACAGGTAGCTGTGGTCACCGGCGCATCGCGCGGTTTAGGCCAGTATTTCTCACGAGCTCTCGGCCGCGCCGGTGCAAAGCTCATCATCACCAGCCGCAAAGCCGGTGACTGCGATCTGTTCCTTCAAGAACTGTCCGACCTGGGGATCGAGGCGAAGGCACTCACGCTGAATGTGCGCGAGAAAGACAGCATCTCCGCATTCGCCTCGGCTGCGGAAGCCGCTTATGGCAAGATCGATATCCTGGTAAACAACGCTGGCTGCAACATCCGCAAACCCGCGTTTGAAGTCACGTGGGAAGACTGGAACACCATCCTCGATACGAACCTGCGTGGACCATTCTTTGTTGCACAAGCGATTGCACAAAACATGGCTCAGCGCGGCTACGGCCGCATCATTAACATCGGCTCTGTCACCAGTGTCTTCGGCTACAGCGGCCTGTCTCCCTACGGAGCCAGCCGCGGAGGCATTCGCCAGCTTACGATGAGCCTGGCCGACGACTGGGGTAAGTACGGTATCACCGTCAACGTCCTTGCCCCAGGCTGGTTCAGGACCGAACAAAACAAGGTGATGTATGAGGATGAGACCTGGGTCGAGTATCTGAAGGAGCGCATCCCCCTCAACCGTCCCGGAAAACCCGATGATCTGGATGGCGCGATCGTCTTTCTTGCCAGCGAAGCCTCGCGCTACATGACTGGGCAGATATTGCTGGTGGATGGCGGCATCACTGTAGGCCGCACCCGTGCAACCGTGAACAAGTAGGCTGCCGCGTATGTTCCAACGCGCCCGGAGCGATCAAAATGCATTCCCTGCTGGCGTTGCATCTATCTTCACCGGCTCAATACGCCCCAGCATCGTCCCATAGGCAACCAGGCCCATGAGGATGTACACCGTTGGGATCACGAACGCAAGCACATAGCGATGCGTAAGCTGCACCATCCATCCGGTCAGAATAGGTGCGGCAATCGCTGAGAGCTGGTTGGAGAAGTTCATGATCCCTCCTACCTTTCCAGCACTCGAATTCGGCACCAGAAGCGACGGCAGGCTCCACAGAACTGGCGATGCGGCGGCGAGACCACTGATGGCGATCGTGATCGGAATCAATGCCGAGATGACGCTGTGCGCAAAGGCAGCACCTGCAATGCCCAGGCCGCAACACATGCCGCCAATCAGCACCGTCCGCCGCACTGCACTGGCATCCAGCCCACGCTTGATAAGCAAGTCCACTAGCACTCCACCAATGAGCAGCCCGCAAAGCGTAGCCACCAGCCAGGGCGCGCCGGTGTATAGGAACGACTGCCGCAACGTGATGTGCTGCGTCTGGGCCAGATAGGTCGGCAGCCAGGTCAGCAGCAGGTAAAACACATAGTTGTAGGCTCCGGAGCCGATAGCAGCTCCGATCACCTTGCGCTGGCGCAGCAAACGGCTCAGTGGAACGGGTGGCGCAAGCATAGCCCCAACATCGTCCGCGCCTCTCTCATCCCGAATAATCTTGTGCGGGAAGAAGCGGCTTCGCTCGCGATACAGCAATGCAAATACGGCGAGATAGCCAAATGACAGCAACCCGGTAAATCCGAAGGACCAACGCCAGCCCACCCGCAACAGGAGCAGTCCTAACAACGGTACACCGATCGCATTCGCCAGCTTTGCGGTGCTATCGAAGATGGCGGTCGCAAACGAGCGTTCCCCTGTCGGGAACCACGCTCCTACAGCTTTGGCACTTGCTGGAAAGGTTGGCGCTTCACCGATGCCCAGCAGCAGCCGCGCCGCGAAGAACACGACTAGACCGGGCGCAAAGGCTGCGGCAATGGAAGCAATCCCCCAGATCGCGGTTGATATCAGCGAGACTTTGCGCACGCCAAACTTATCCAGCACCACTCCCGTCGGCAGCTGACAGGCAGCGTAAGTCCATGAATAAGCTGCTGAGAGCTGCCCAAAGACAGCCGGTGTAATGTGGAAGCTTTCGACAAGCGCGTCATGCGATACCGAAAGATTTACGCGATCGAAGTAGTTGACCAGCACCCCAAAACCGAGCAACAGGCCAATGGTCCAGCGATAGGGCTCAGATGAGGAGTACTCCGAGGTTAGCTCTTCGGCAATAGGCATCTGCGCCAGTGTAGAGGAAGTCTCTGGAGGCGAACATCTGCAGATAAATCCAAATCTCAAGCAATGATTAAGACATGGAAAGAGTGATCTGCTGCGCTGAGTCTATATTTAGAAGGGAGTTTGGTAGCGCCATCGGGGATCGAACCCGAACTCTTCGCCTTGAGAGGGCGACGTGTTAACCAATTACACCATGGCGCCGTATTGGACCTTGGCCTGGCGGATCTCCTTATAAAAGGCATCCTGCGTCAGAACCAACTTCTTGAATATAACAGAAAAATCATCTCTTAGCTGTGGATTCTTGCGCAAATACACCGTGCAACAGCCCCCTATCCGGCCAACGCTTCCCGGCTTGGAGATCCCTGAGTGAACCGCTCCCGCATTCGTTGCACCTCTTCGATGGGCGAGGTCCCAAACATGCGTTTGAATTCCCTGCTGAACTGCGAGGGACTCTGATAGCCCACGCGTTCCGCCGCGATCGAGGCACTCAGCGAGTCCTGCACCATCATCATGCGTGCTTTATGCAACCGCACCGCCTTCAGATACTGGAGCGGAGAGGTCCCGGTCACCGCCTTGAAGTGATGATGCAGTGCCGATATGCTCATCCCGGCTTCCTGAGCCAGAGCCGGAACTTCAAAGACTCCCGCATACTCCGAATGCATGCGATGCAGGATGCGGTGCATCTGTAACCGTGAAGGGTCCATAAGCAGTAGAGACTGCAGTGCTCCGCCCTGTCGGCCGCGCAGTACCCGGTAGGTCATCTCACGAATGATTTGCGGCCCTAGCACACTGGCATCGAGCGGGCTCGTCATGCATTCCAGCAATCGCACCGCGGCATCGCTAAGCCCGGGATCCATCGGCGTCGCACTCACGGTCGATTCCGGAGTGGTCACCAATGTCGGCCGCGACGGCATCTCCATGCGCAAAAGGATCTCACTCACAACCGCAAGATCGATACGCACGCCAATCCCAAGAAACGGACCATCCTCACCAATCTCGGTATCGCACTCAAAGGGCATCGGCACCGTGAGAGTCAGATAATTCCGGGCGTCGTAATGGTAGACCTTGTCGTGCAGAAAGCCGCGCTTGCGTCCCTGCGCCACAATCACGATGCTCGGCTCATACAGCACCGGAACACGCGTACAGGCACAACTGGAGCGAAGGAGGCGCACACCTTCGATAGGGCCAGGACGCATACCGTCCAGGTGAGCCAGTTGGCCGAGAAGCTCCACCATGCGGCGCCGATTCTGCTCGAAAGTATCCATCACTATCGAGATTACCGGAGAAAGGCCCGGCAAGAGAAATCATCTGGAGAATCAGGCAAGAATGGGGCAGGTCTGTGTATGGATTTTTCCCCGCACATCGGTTTTCATAGATCTGGGTCCAAGAGGGCCGTAAGGAAGGATCGAAAAAAGTTATGTCTACTTCTGCGAAGTCGTACGCGGCGCAGTCGGCAACCTCGCCGCTGGCGCCTTTCACGCTGGAACGGCGCACTCCCACGGAGACCGACGTCGCCATTGAGATTCTCTTCTGCGGTGTCTGCCACTCTGACCTGCACACCGCCCGCAACGAATGGCAAAATACCACCTTCCCGACCGTCCCCGGCCACGAGATCGTCGGCCGCGTCACTGCAGTTGGCTCCAAGGTCACGAAATTCAGGCAAGGTGATCTGGTTGGCGTCGGCTGTATGGTCGATTCCGACCGTACCTGTCCAGCATGCCAGGCTGGTCTCGAACAGTATTGCGTCCAGTTCCCGATTCTCACCTATAACAGCCCGGACAAGCACCTCGGCGGCATGACCTACGGCGGCTACTCAGATAGCATCGTCGTCGACGAGGCCTTCGTCCTGCGTGTTCCCGAAAATCTTGATCCTGCCGCAGCGGCCCCCCTGCTCTGCGCCGGTATCACCACCTACTCGCCGCTCCGCCACTGGAAGGTCGGCAAGGGGCAGAAGGTCGGCATTGTCGGCCTGGGCGGACTCGGCCACATGGGTCTCAAGTTCGCGCATGCCATGGGGGCACACACCGTGCTCTTCACCACCTCGCCCAGCAAGGCGGAAGATGCCAAGCGGCTCGGCGCCGACGAGGTCATCATTTCGAAGAATGCTGACGAGATGCAGAAGCACGCCGGCAGCTTCGACTTCATCCTCGACGCCGTCGCTGCGGATCATGATCTGAATGCCTATCTCAATCTTCTGAAGGTAGACGGCTCCATGGTTCTGGTCGGCGCACCCGAGAAGCCGCTGCCGGTCTCCTCCTTCAGCCTCATCCTTGGCCGCCGCAGCCTCGCCGGATCACTCATCGGAGGCATCCCGGAAACCCAGGAGATGCTCGACTTCTGCGGCCAGCACAATATCGTCAGCGACATCGAAAAAATCGATATCCAGAACATCAACGAGGCCTACGAGCGCATGCTGAAGAGCGACGTGAAGTATCGCTTCGTTATCGATATGGCCTCGCTCAAGAAGTAAGCAAACTCCAACCTCAACGCGCGAATCCAACCAGGGTTCGCGCGTCTTTTCTTGCCTAAACCTCTCTACAAAGCATTCGACCTCCGCTTCGATGTAGCATCCTTGCTTGCAGACGAATTCCCCCGCGGCACATTCTTACGGAGCCGCAGCCCGGAGATGCAATGAAGACGATTCAAGGTCCTGCGCTCTTCATCGCGCAGTTCATCGGCGATAAGCACCCATTCCATTCGCTTGCCGGCATTGCACAATGGGCTTCGCAGTTAGGCTTTCGCGGACTCCAGCTGCCCACCAACGATCCCCGCTTCCTTGACCTCGCACTCGCAGCCGAGAGCACAGCTTACTGCGACGATCTCCGCGCCACACTCGCCCGGCACAATCTCGTCGTTACCGAACTCTCTACGCATCTGCAAGGTCAGCTCATCGCCATCCATCCTGCGTACGAGAGCCTCTTCGCCGCCTTCGGTCCGCCGCAGCTTGCCGATCGCCCTGCGGAGCGGCAGGCCTGGGCCGCGCAACAGCTCGCACTCGCAGCAAAGGCCAGCCGCAATCTCGGCCTCGCCGCGCATGCCACCTTCTCCGGTGCGCTTGCGTGGCCATACTTCTATCCGTGGCCACAACGCCCTGCCGGCCTGATCGATGAAGCCTTCGCCGAACTCGCCCGCCGCTGGCAACCGATTTTGCATGCCTTCGACGAGGCTGGCGTCGATCTCTGCTTCGAACTCCACCCAGGAGAAGACCTGCACGACGGCATCACCTTCGAGCGCTTTCTTGATGCCGTTCAGCATCACCCGCGTGCCCGGATTTTATTCGACCCAAGCCACTTCATCCTGCAACAACTCGACGCGCTCGCCTTCCTCGATCTCTACCATCCCTGGATACGCGCCTTTCATGTCAAAGATGCCGAGTTCCGCATCAGCGGACGTTCTGGAGCCTACGGTGGCTATCAGGACTGGATTGACCGCCCCGGCCGCTTTCGCACGCCCGGCGATGGGCAGGTCGACTTCAAGGCCATCTTCAGCAAGCTGGCGCAGTATGACTACCCAGGCTGGGCCGTCCTCGAATGGGAAGACTGCCTGAAAAACAGCGAGGATGGCGCGCGCGAAGGCGCCGCATTCATCGCTCAGCACATCCTTCGCGTCACCGATCACGCCTTCGATGACTTCGCGCGCACAGAGAACACGCCAGCGCTCCATCGCCGTCTGCTCGGAATTTGACCCATAGCGCGACACAACCGTGCATCATGAAAGCAGCACAGTTGCGAAGGAGGACGGATGGCTGTACCGGAGAGAACACTTGGCGCGCTCAAACTTCATGTACGCGAATCGCTGATCGCGCGCACCGTTCAGCTGCCCATTCAGACATTCATTCATACCCAGGGTGTCAGCAGCGCCTTTCTGCTTGCAGCCGCGGTCATCGCGCTCGCCTGGGCCAATTCGCCATGGCGTGAAGCTTACTTCCATGCCTGGCATATCGAGGTGTCGCTCTCCGGCCTCAAGCTTCCCATCCATGCCTGGATTAATGACGCCATGATGGCGCTCTTCTTCTTTCTCGTCGGCATGGAGATCAAACAGGAGCTCGTTTCCGGCGAGCTTCGCGATTTACGCCGGGCCGCGCTGCCCGTTTGCGGCGGCCTGGGCGGCATGATCGCGCCCGCACTCATCTTCGCCCTGCTCAATCACGGCCGTCCCGGGGCGCACGGATGGGGTGTTCCCATGGCCACCGATATCGCCTTCTCGCTTGGAGTTCTCACTCTCATCAAGGGTGTGCCACCGGAGCTCAAGATCTTTCTTCTCTCGCTCGCCATCGCTGACGATATCGGCGCAATCGGCGTCATCGCCATCTTCTATACCAGCCACCTGCACCTGGAATCGCTGCTCATCGCGGCGCTCATTCTGGTTGTCATTCTGCTCTGCCGTCGCATTGGCCTGGGCCGCCAGATTCTCTATGCCGCGCTCGGCTTCGCCTTCTGGCTTGCTGTACTTCGCTCCGGAATTCACGCCACGATCGCGGGTGTCATCCTCGGCTTTCTCATGCCGGTCAAGGCTGGCATCTCATCTGCGGATTTCAGCGAAATCGGCAGCGAGATGATGACGGATCTCAGGTCTGCCCAGTCCAGCGGCGATACTGCGCGCGTCCATCGCATCCTCGGCGCCATGGAATACCTGCTTACAAAGACAGAAGCCCCTGCCGACCGCATCACGCGCAAGCTTCACGACTGGATTGCTTTTCTGGTCCTTCCCCTCTTCGCGCTCTCCAATGCCGGGGTCACCTTTTCCCTGTCGACGCTCGGCACCATCCTGCACAGCAGCATCTGCTGGGGCGTTCTGCTCGGACTCATCGTAGGCAAGCCGCTCGGCATCCTCAGTGTCAGCTGGCTCGCTACACGCGCCGGGCTTGCGCGGCTGCCGGCCTCGATCTCCTGGACACAGATCGCCGGAGTCGGCGTACTGGCCGGCATCGGCTTTACCGTCTCGCTGTTCATCAGCGCGCTGGCTTTCGATGATCCACTGCAACTCGACGCCGCCAAAACAGCCATCCTGCTTGCTTCGCTCATCGCCGGTATCGTAGGGTTTTTTCTCCTGAAACGCGCCGTCCCTTCCGATAACCCCACATCTTCAACGCATTAAGCGGAAATCTGTTTGCGCTTTCGCTCTCCGATGCGAGGATAGGTCCATCCTGCTTGCAGAGGAAGTGCCATGCCTGTTCGCTCGCGCCGCTGTCTGTCCGGCATTCTGCCGCTCTTTGCTTTTCTGATTTTCTCAGCGCCTTCGCCCGCACACGCCGAAGTCCCGACACCCGTCTCCATCCTCGGCCATACACCGGGTGACGACTTCTATCTCGCCGACTACGAAGACGCCATCCGCTACTTCCACGCTCTAGCCGCGAGCTCCGATCGCATCAAGCTCTTCTCCATAGGCAAGTCCACGGAAGGCCGTGAATACGAGATCGCCGTCATCTCCTCTCCGGAGAACCTTGCTCACCTTGACGAATACAAGGAAAACTCCCGCAAGCTGGCCGACTCGCGCAATCTCACCGACGCCCAGGCGCGCGAGCTCGCGCACAATACAAAGATCATTGTCCATATCGACGGCGGACTCCACTCGAACGAAGTCGCCGGCGGCCAGCATTCGCTGGCCCTCGCCTACAAACTGCTCTCCGCGCAGAACGATCCGCAGATCGACGCCATTCTCAACAACGTCGTTCTCGTGCTCTGGCCCACGCTCAACCCTGACGGACAGGATATGGTCGTGCACTGGTACCGCCAGAACCTCGGCACGCAGTATGAGGTCAGCCCCATGCCGTGGCTCTTCCAGGATTACGTCGGTCACGACAACAACCGCGATGGCTACATGCAGAACATGATCGAGTCGCAGGTCGTCACCAAGGCTGAGATCGATTGGAGCCCGGCCATCTTCTACTGCCAGCACCAGACCGCGCCCTTCCCGGCACGCATCTGGATTCCACCCTTCTCCGATCCCATCTCCTCGAACATCAGCCCCTACATGCGCAGCTGGCTCAACGTCATCGGCACGCAAATGTCCGCGTCGCTGCAGGAACAGCACATGCCCGGGGCCATCTCCGAATACCGCTTCGACAACTGGTATCCCGGCTTCCTCGACTTTACTCACGTCTTCCGCAACGAAGTCTCATTCTTCACGGAGACCGCCCTCTACCGCTATGCGACACCGCGTTTCTACACCGTGGATGAGTTCCCCAAGGAGTCGCAGGATCTAAAAGCACTTACCATGTACACCGATCCATGGCAGGGTGGCTGGTGGCGTCTCGGAGACGCGGTTCGCTACATGGTTGCCGGCTCCATGTCCGTTCTCGACACCGCAGCCAAGTACCACGAGCAGCTTCTCTACAACCGCTGGCAGGCCGCGCACGACAACATCGAGCATTACCAGCACAACGCGCCCTATGCCTACGTCCTGCCCAATCCGCAGACCGACACCCCCGAGGCAGCACAGCTGGCCGACGTCCTGCTGAAGAACGGCATCGAAATCCACGTTGCGAAGCAGACCTTCCACGCCAACGGCATCGACTACCCCGCCGGCTCATGGATCGTGCTTATGGATCAGCCGTGGTCCAATCTCGTCAAGGAGCTCTTCGAGCCGCAGCACTATCCGCAGGCCATCCTCGACGGCAACTCCGGCAAGCCCGTCACACTGCCCTACGATGTCACCGGCTGGACTCTGCCCATGCAGATGGGCGTCCGCGCCGATGCCGTCACCGATCCCGTCTCCGAAGAAGAGCGCGCACACCTCGAACTCATCCCCGCCATCGCTTCACCACAAGGCGGTGTCGAGGGCACAGGACCGGTATTCGCCCTCAGCCACAAATCTAACGCCAGCTTCGAAGCCGTCAATGACATCCTCGCCACAGGCGGCTCCGTCTCCTTCTCCAGCAGCCCGATAAAAACCAGTGAAGGTACGGAAGCAGGCGCTTTCCTCGTAAGCGGCATCGGCAGGACCAGCCTCGAATCCATCACTGCAAAGTGGGGTGTGCCCGCCGTCTCTGCCGCCAAGAGCGACGATGCCATCCCCCTGCACAAGGCGCGTGTCGGGCTCTATCGTCCATGGGACCCATCCATCGATGAAGGCTGGACCCGCTGGATTCTTGAAAAATACAACTTCGCTCCCATCAGCATCTACAACGCCGGCATGAAGGCCGGCGACCTCAAATCGCGCTTCGACACGATCATCCTGCCTGATGTTTCGAAGAACACCCTTCTCAACGGATTCAAGCCCGGCATCGTGCCCAGCCAATATGTCGGCGGCATCGACAACAGCGGCGTCGAAGCCCTGCGCCAGTTCGTGCAGCAGGGCGGCAACCTCGTCGCATTCAACGATGCGGCCGCAGCGCTCATCGATCTCCTCGGCCTGCCCGTCACCAACATCCTCGATGGCGTCAGCAGCGATCAGTTCTTCTGCTCCGGCGCACTCCTGCGCATCGAGCTTGCCGATCGCTCACGTCCTGCCGTATGGGGACTACCTGAAAATCCCATCGTCATGTTCGAAAAAGGTCCCGCCTTTGCTCTCAAGCCCGGCTTCAACGGTGCGATCCTGGCTCGCTACCCGAAGGGGATCAACCCTCTCGAGAGCGGCGTCCTTCTGCACCCTGAAAAGATCGAAGGTCAAGCCGCGGCGGTCGAAGTTTCCGTCGGAAAAGGACACATCTTTCTCTACGGCTTCAAACCACAGTGGCGTGCCGAGTCGCACGGAACCTACAAGTTCTTCATGAACGCACTCTACCGCTACGAGGAACCGGCATTAGCCGAGCTGCCGCCCATCCCCGTTGCGCAGGAGCCTGCGGCAAAAATGCCTGTTCACAAATCCGAGAAGCAAGACGACATAAACCGCTAGGCTGAAAAACGACCAGAACGCGACCAAAAAGAGCAGGGCCGAAGACGATTCGCCCTGCTCGAAGTAGTGTTGCATCTTCCACGCCCGGTCGCGCGTCCAAAAGATCACGGCTGGACTCATCTCAGCCGAAGAGATGAGACAAGGGCTGCGATGAAGATTGGAATCACCTGTTATCCCACCTACGGCGGCAGTGGCGTCGTGGCCACCGAGCTCGGCATCGAGCTCGCCGCAAACGGACACGAGGTCCACTTCATCACCTACTCGCAGCCCTTCCGTCTCACCGGCCGGGAACATGGCATCTTCTATCACGAGGTGCCCGTCTCAAATTACCCGCTCTTCGAGTATCCGCCCTACGACCTGGCACTCGCCACGCGCATGTCGGAAGTCGCAGCCTACTACCAGCTCGACCTGCTGCACGTGCACTATGCCATTCCTCACTCCATCTCTGCGTACCTCGCGCGGCAGATGCTCGCCGAGCGCCATCGCCGCCTGCCCTTCGTCACCACGCTGCACGGTACAGACATCACGCTGGTCGGCCTCGATCATTCCTATCTGCCTATCACCCGCTTCGGCATCGACCAGAGCGATGGCGTCACAGCGATTTCAAGCTATCTCCGCGAACAAACCCTGCAACAATTCAAAGTAAAAGGCGAGATTGAGGTCATCCCAAACTTCGTCAACTGCGATGTCTACACACCGCTCAGCGCCGAGGTGCGCGAAGCCGGCCGCGCGCAGTTCGCCGAGCCCGGCGAGAAGATTCTCGTCCATCTCTCCAATTTCCGCCCCGTCAAGCGCGCCGTCGACGTCGTGAAAGTCTTCACCGAAGTTGTAAAGCAGGTACCAGCAAAGCTGCTGATGGTCGGCGACGGTCCCGACCGCTCGCAGGCCGAATGGCTCGCCCGCCGCGCGGGCATCCAGGATCGCATCCACTTCATGGGCAAACAGGCCAGCGTCAACGACCTGCTCCCGCTCGCCGATCTCATGGTCATGCCCAGCGAGATGGAGTCCTTCGGCCTCGCCGCTCTCGAGGCCATGGCCTGCCGCGTCGTACCTATCGCAACCGCTGTGGGTGGCGTGCCCGAGCTCGTGCAGGATGGCGAGAACGGCCGCCTCTTCGACGTCGGCGACATCGACGGCATGGCCAGCGCAGCAATCGATCTGCTCAGCGACGATACCAAATACGCGGCCATGGCTGCTGCTGCCCGCAAAACCGCGCAGCAGCGTTACTGTGCTTCGAAGATCATTCCGCTCTACGAGAAGTACTACGAGCGCGTCGTGGAGCGTGCGGCCGGCGTCACGATCTGAGCCTCGTCCCCCTCACCACCCACCGGCACAATCACCGTGACCTTTGTGCCGCGCCCCGGCCGACTGGTTACGTCGAAGAGCGCCGCGCCTCCGTACAGCACCTCCAGCCGCTCGCGCACATTCTTCATGCCGATGCCGGTACCGCGGAGCACGCCGCTTGAATGCGAGCGGCCCGGTGCAATCCCCACGCCATCGTCTTCCACCTCGATAATCATGCGCTCGCCTTCGAGCCGGCTGCGAAGCGTGATCGTACCGCCTCCGATGCGCGGCTCCAGCCCATGCTTGATGCTGTTCTCCACCAGCGGCTGCAGCAGCATGCTCGGCACCGGGTAATCCAGCGTGCGCGCATCGATCTCCTTCACCACTTTCAGCTTGTCCGCGCCAAAGCGAACCACCTCGATGCCGAGATAGTCCTCGGTAAAACTCAGCTCCTCGCGCAGCAGAATGTAGGAGTCGTGATCCTTGAGCAGAGCCCGCAGAATATTCGCCAGCTTCACGATCAGCTCCCGCGCTTGCTCGGGACGGAAGCGCACCAGCGAAGCAATCGAGTTCAGCGTATTGAAGAGAAAGTGCGGATTGATCTGCCGCTGCAGCGCGTCCAGCCTCGCCTCCAGCACCAGCCGCTTCTGCTCCTCGAGTGACCGCTCGGTACGAATCGCATTCCAAACCTTCAACGGAATGCCGACGACCACCGGCGCAACAAACCAGATCGCCAGCCGTGGGCCCCAGGAGCTCGGATGCAGTGAAAATAGCCACCGCGGATAGGCACGGTGAATCCACTCCCGACATATCTCCATGCCGACGATCAAAAACATCAGGAGAATCTGGCGATCGAAGCGTGGCTTGCGCAGGTTGCGCCTGATCCAGCGATAGATGCTCAGGTCCACAAACGGCGAAAAGGACCAGACCTCTTCTTCCTCGGCAAACTTTCCGAAGAGCCCGGCCGTCAGGCCAACGGCCAGGTTAAAGGGCAACGCCAGATATTCGTGATGAAGCAGTGCCGGCAAGGCCAGAAAACCACCGCCAACCAGCGCAGCGAAAGGCCCAAAGAGAATGCCGAGGATGACCGTAGCTTCGAACGAGAGATCCGCAGCCAGAAAATTTGGCACGGTGAACCGCATCCACACACCAAGCCCGAGCGGAATACAGATGAACGCCAACAAGCCAAGAACCTGTGCCGGACGGCGGCGGCTGGCAAAGAGCAGATTCTGGAAGGTACGCGAGCGTGCGAGGGCGCTCGAAACCGCGGCGGCAACGCCCAGCTTGACCAGCAGCGTGATAAAGATAAGCCGCGACTCGTTCACTTCTTTACTCTAACGCCAGATGCCGGAAATGCCCCCGAATCGATCCCCAGGGAGCCGCATCTATAATGTATCTATGCCGTTGCAGAATGTTCGAAAGGTTGCGGACGCGGACTTCCCTTCCCGCTGGGGTCATTTCCGCATCCTGGGATTTGAAGGGGACGTCGTCTCTCCTGAGCCTTGCCGAGAAGGCACAACGGCACCGGCTCTTCGTGTCGAGGCAGCAGTGGCGCTGGTCATGGGCGACATTCACGCCGCTCCGCCGATCGTCCGCATTCATTCGCAGTGCCTCACCGGCGATGTCTTTCATTCGCTGCGCTGCGATTGCCGCCAGCAGCTCGAGCTTGCGCTCTCGACGATCACCGAAGCCGGCACTGGCATCCTGCTCTACGAGCAGCAGGAAGGCCGCGGCATCGGCCTTATGGCCAAGCTCAAGGCCTATGAATTGCAGGATCAGGGTCTGGATACCATCGAAGCGAACGTCCAGCTCGGCTATAAAGCGGACTGCCGCGAATTCGAACTCCCCGCCGAAATCCTCAAGAAGCTGGGCATCAATGCCGTCCGGCTCATGACCAATAATCCGGAAAAAGTCGCAGCTCTCGAGTCGGCCGGCATCCAGGTCGTCGAGCGCATCTCAGCCGAGATCGAGCCGGAGAAGACCTTCGAGCGTTACCTCCAGGTCAAGCGCGACAAGATGGGCCATCTCATCGCCCCGCAACCGGTCAAGTAACCACCGCCATTACAAATTCAGCCCCGCCCGGATCTGCACAGCGTGCAGCGGTCCTTCAGCTTTCCGGCGAAGGATTGGGAGCAGGGCTTTCCGTTTTTTCTGGCAATGGCTCTGCTGGGGCTGTCGCCTGGGGAGCCGGCGCAATGCCGCCAATCTGCACCAGCGGCGGCGCAGCAGGCTGCGCTGTCCCCATGGCAGCCTCGTGCTGGCGTTTTGTCATAGCATCCAGATCCACCGGGAACCCACCGGGCACAATCACCGGCTGCGCATAACGGAACTTCAGCTCGGAGGTCGTAACCGTCAGAACAATCAGCAATGCGAACATTACCAGCACGCAGATGGCGCTGCCCTCCGGACCATAATCGCCGCCGGTAAGCCATGCCGGACCGATGGTATTGCTCAGGATCACCGGCGAAAAATTCGTCAGCCCGCTGATGGGCAGCCCAAACAGGATGCCCATCGAGACATTCCATCCCAGATGAAAGCCCCAGCCCACCCAGAGCGCGCGTGTGCGCAGCCATGCCAGCGAAAGCAGGCAGCCGGCAAGAAACGTCACAAAGGTGCTGGCCGCTGTCGATCCAGGATTGCCAAGGTGAATCAAGGCAAACAGGGCTGAGAGCACGATCGTGGCCGGCACCGGGCCAAAGGCCTCAATCAGTCGCTGAAAAGGATAACCGCGAAAGGCGACTTCCTCGGCCAGCGCAGCAATGGCGAGAATAGCCACATCGAGCACCAGCAGCGGAATCTGCGCCCAGCCCGTAAAGAACGTAATGACAAGACCGCCGGCGAGCGCAATCGGCAGCACGCACGCCACCATGCCGCCCCAGCCGAGCGCCGCACCGAGACCTACCTCGCGCCGCCAGCCGCTGCGCAAAGCCAGCCCCATGAGCTTGATCGGTGTACGCTGGCTCTGCCCGGCATAGGCCATCCCTGCATAACCCGCAATCAGCAGGAAGAGCAGCACGATGCGGTTCACCAGTTCGAGCCATACGCCCGAACTCAGGCCGAGAGCCACACGCTGCGCGATCTCACGCGCTACATAGAAGTAGCAAACGCCGATCAGAAACCACAAAAACGAGCGGAAACGTGAGCGCTGGTTCATACCACCTCTCGGCAGTCCTCACCGCGCTCTGGCACGCATACGATCTGCCGGAACGTGAAGACGAAAGGCATCAGGCGGTATAGAACTGCGCGATGTTGCGGAATTTTTCGTAGCGCTGATTCAGCAACTCATCGGTCGAGAGCGCCTTCAGCTCATTCAGATGCCAGCGCAGCTTCTCTGCCAGCAGTTGCGCCGCTGCCTCCGGATCCTCATGCGCGCCTTTACCCGGCTCCGGAACGATATCGTCCACGCAACCCAGTTCGTGGATATCCTCCGCCGTCGCCTTCAGCGCCGCTGCCGCCTGCGCGCGCTTTGAGGCATCACGCCACATAATCGACGCACAGGCCTCGGGTGAGATCACCGAATAAATCGCCTTCTCCAAAATCAACACACGGTCGGAGACCGCCAGCGCCAACGCACCGCCGGAACCACCCTCTCCCGTCACCGTCGCAATCGTCGGAACCCGCAGCCGCGCCATCTCGCGCAGGTTGCGGGCAATCGCCTCGCTCTGGCCGCGTTCTTCCGCGCCCAGCCCGGGATTCGCGCCCATCAGGTCGATAAACGTGAAGATCGGGCGGTTGAACTTCTCCGCCAGCTTCATCGCGCGCAGTGCTTTGCGATAACCTTCCGGATCCGGCATGCCGAACTTACGAAGCACTTTCTCCTTCGTCGTCCGGCCCTTGAGGTTGCAGATAACCATCACCTCTTCGCCCTCGAAACGGGCAAAGCCGCACAGCATCGCCGGATCGTCACCGAAGTTACGATCGCCGTGAATCTCGCTGAAATCAGTAAAAATCTGTTCGATGAATTTCATCGGATCGGGGCGCTGCGGATGCCGCGCCAATTCAGTCTTGGTCCATGCAGCGGGGACGGTTTCAACGCCGGAAGTAAGGTGCGGTGCAGTGCCTTGAGCGTGATCAGTCATAAATACAGTTGCGGCATTGCCGGAAAATTCACCGGCTCGCGTCGCTCTCCCGATTGTAGAGATGCCGGCGGTGCAATACAAACCCGCCGGCCCCTTATGCATGTCATCCCCTTAATCCAGGATCTGCACCACGCCCCGGCCCAGCAGCGCTTCCGTGCGATCGATAAACCCACGGTCCGCCGCAATGGCAAAGCCTGCCGGCTCCATGATGACGCAGTATTCGCCCTTTTGCTCCAGGCTCAGCATCAGCTTGCCTGGTCCCGGAGCGGCCTCCAGCAGTACCTTCAGCTCTTCGAGTGTCGCCTCGCTCGCCCGCTCCAGCGGCACCTTCAAGCGGATGTTCAGCGGCAGCTTCACCTTCACATCCTCGAGCGGCTGAATCGATGCAATCGCAATCTTCGGTGCCGCATCTTCTTCCGCCCGGATATTGCCCTTGATCAGAACCGGCACTTCAATCTTCAGGCTCTCGGCCAGCCGCGCATAATCCTTCGGAAAACAGATGATATCGATCTTGCCGACTGTATCCTCGAGCGAGGCCGCCGCATACAGTTCGCCCGAGCGCTTCGACTTGGCTACCTTCAACCCAACAATCACGCCCGCCACAGCCACATCCGGCTCCTGCGGCTGTCCGCGCCGCGGAGGCGCTGAGGACTGCTTCATTTCGAGCGCGGCAGCCGTATCCACCACGCCGGAAACATTCCGCAGCTTGTCCGCATACTTGTCGAGAGGATGCCCCGAGACAAAGAAGCCCAGTACTTCCTTCTCCGACTGCAGACGCTGATTCTCATCCCAGTCGGCGACATTGGGCAGATCATCCACTGCCGCTGCCGCCGGATGATCATCAAAAATGCCGAACAGTCCATGCTGTCCCGATGCCATGTCCCGCTGCGACTTCTGCGCCTGTTCGATGGCCTTGTCCGTCGCTGCAATCAGCTGGGAACGACGTCCGAACGAATCCAGCGCGCCCGCCTTGATCAGCGATTCCAGCACACGCTTGTTGATCAGCCGCAGGTCGATCTTTTCGCAGAACTCCCAGTATGACGAGAAGCTCTTGCCTGTCTCTGTTAGCTCGCTGCGCGCAGCCAGAATCGAATCGATCGCATTGCGGCCCACATTCTTGATCGCAGTCAGCCCGAAACGGATTGCATTACCGTGCGGCGTGAAGTCCGCGTCCGAGAAGAGCACATCCGGCGGTTCCACCGGGATCTCCATCTCGCGGCATTCCTTGATGTACTTCACCACGTTTTCCGGCTTCGAAATTTCCGACGTCAGCAGCGCAGCCATAAATTCGACCGGATAATGTGTCTTCAGATATGCAGTCTGATACGCCAGCAGCGCATAGGCTGCCGAGTGCGATTTATTGAAGCCGTATCCCGCAAACTGCTCCATCAGATCGAAGATGCGGACAATCTTGTCCTTCGGAAAGCTCTTCTCAAGTGCGCCGGAAACGAAGCGGTCGCGCTGCTTCGCCATCTCAGCCGGATCCTTCTTACCCATCGCGCGGCGCAGAAGATCGGCTTCGCCCAGCGAATAGCCGGCGAGCACGTTGGCGATCTGCATCACCTGCTCCTGGTAGACGATGACGCCCAGCGTCTCCTTGAGAATGGTTTCCAGCGGAGGCAGTTCGTACTCCACCTTGCGCCGTCCCCACTTGCGCTCGATGAAGTCGTCGATCATGCCGCCCTGAATCGGGCCAGGACGGTAAAGCGCATTGAGAGCCGTCAGGTCCTCCACTGACGTCGGCTTATACCGGCGCAGCACGTCGCGCATGCCGCCCGATTCAAACTGGAAGACGCCTGATGTCAGAGCACGGTGATAAACCTTTTCGTAAGTCTCCTGGTCGTCGAGCGGAATCGTCTCAAGATCCAGCGTCACATCGCGGTTCTTCTTGATGAGCCTTAGACAATCATGGATGACCGTCAACGTGGTGAGCCCGAGGAAGTCCATCTTCAGCAGGCCCATCTTTTCGACCGCCTTCATGTCATAGGCGGTCACAATTTCATCGTTCTTGCTGCGGCTTAGCGGCACCAGGTCTGTCAGCGGACGAGGAGCAATCACGACGCCGGCCGCGTGCACACCGGCACCGCGCACCAGCCCCTCGAGCTTGAGCGCCGTGTCGATCAGCTCACGAATCTGCGGGTTGCCGTCATAGGCCTCCTGCAGCGGCGGCGAGTCCTTCAGTGCCTGCTCGATGGTTACGCCGATCGTCGCCGGAATCAGCTTCGCGATGCGATCCACGTCGCCATACGGCATGTCGAGCGCACGGCCTACGTCCTTGATCGAGGCCTTGGCCGCCATCGTATTGAAGGTGATGATCTGCGCCACCTGCTCGCGCCCATATTTGCGCGTGACATACTCGATCACCTCGCCGCGCCGGTTCATATCGAAGTCGATATCGATATCCGGCATCGAAACGCGCTCGGGATTCAAAAAGCGCTCGAAGAGCAGCTCATTCTGCAGCGGATCGATATTCGTGATCTCCATCACGTATCCGACCAGCGATCCCGCCGCCGAACCACGCCCTGGGCCGACAGGGATATCGTGCTCGCGCGCATAGCGGATAAAGTCCCAGACAATAAGGAAATAGCCCGGAAACTTCATCTGCTTGATGATGGAAATTTCGCGCTCCAGACGCGCCTCGTAAGCCTCGATCGGATGCCGCAACAGCCCGCGGCTCTGCAGATGGCGAACCGCCGTATCCAGACGCTTGCGGAAACCCTCGCGGCACACCTGCTCGAAGTAGCTGTCGATCGTATGCCCGTCCGGAACGGCAAACTCCGGGAAGGGATTATCTACCTTGCTCAGCTTCAGATTGCAGCGCTCGGCGAACTGCATCGTCCGGCTCACTACCTCCGGTGCATGCGAGAAGACCTTCTCCATCTCCGCCGCGGTCTTGACGAAGAACTGATCGGAATCGAACTTGAAGCGCTTCGGATCGTGGATCGAACCCGCAGTCTGCACGCACAGCAGCACCTCGTGCGCATGCGAATCATCCTCGCAGAGATAGTGGCTGTCATTGGTCGCGACGAGCGGGATGTTCAGCTCTTTTTCAATCCGGAACAGATCGGCATGAATCTTCTTTTCCAGCTCCAGCCCCTGGTCCTGGATCTCGAGGAAAAAATTCCCCTTCCCGAAGATGTCCTGGTACTGTGCCGCGGTCGTGCGGGCAGCGTTGTAATTCCCTGCCAGCAGGTTCTCCGATAGCTCACCGGAAAGACACCCCGAAAATCCAATCAGCCCGCTCGCATGCTCGGCCAGATACTTCTTGCTGATACGCGGCTTGCGATAGAAGCCGTGCAGCGAAGCCTCCGAGGTGATGCGAACCAGGTTGCGGTAGCCTTCTTCGTTTTCGGCCAGCACCAGCAGGTGGTTGTAATCGTCGCCCTGCGGATCGGCGCGATGGTCTTCTTTTTTGCAGACGTAGAGTTCGCAGCCCAGAATCGGCTTGATGCCGCGCTTCTTCGCGGCTTCAAAGAAGTGCACCGCGCCATAGATGTTGCCGTGGTCCGTGATTGCGACTGCTGACTGCCCGATATCGGCAACACGGTTGACCAGCTTTTCTACGTCGCAGGCTCCATCGAGGAGGGAGTAATCGGTATGGATATGCAGGTGCGTGAATTCAGCCATGATTCTTCCTCGATTCTATTCCTCATGGCTCGCCGTATCCGCATAGGCATTGCATGTTACGGCTGAGGAAAACCCGGTACAAAATCTCAGTCACGCACAGGCTCTTCTGTAGACGCGCCCTGCCCATCGGCAGGCAGCCACAGGGTAAAAATAGCGCCGCCGCCGGGCCGGTTGCCCATCGTCACCCCGCCGCCATGCGCGATCATGATGGCCTTCACAATCGCCAACCCCATGCCAGTGCCCGATGTACCCGGCTTCTGGTTTCGCCCCCGGAAAAACTTGTCGAAAATATACGGCTGATCCGCCTCATCGATTCCGGGCCCCCGGTCTTCGAGGCTCACCATCAGCCGGTAGTCCTCAACGCGTGCCCAGATGCGCAGGGATGAGGCATCCGGCGAATAACGTGCCGCATTTTCGATCAGATGCCGCAGCACCCGCCGCACCAACTCGCGATCCAGCAGCACCCGCGGCAGGTTATCCGGAATCTCCACTGTGACTGCGCGGTTGCCCAGCGGGCCGCGCGCCTCTTCAAGCGCCATCGCCACCAGATCGGCAATTTTCTCGGGCTTCGGCTTTACCTGAATACCCTGCGCATCCAGCTGGGCCATCTCCACGGCACGGCCGATCAGCAGGTCCAGCCGCGCCGACTCCTCTTCGATCACCGCGTACATTTCCGAACGCCCTTCGTTCGGCAGATTCGGGTGGCTGAGCAGTGTCGATGCCGCCGCGCGGATCGAGGTCAGCGGCGTACGCAGATCGTGTGTCACAGAATCGAGCAGCGCCGAACGCAGCCGTTCGCTCTCGCGTGCAGCCTCCACGTGCGTACTTTGTTCGATGGTGGCCGCGCGCTCCAGTGCAATGGCCACCAGCGCGCCGATAGCCTCGAGCTGTACATGCGAAGCGCTGCTGCCCAGCACGGCCAGAGCCCCCACCGAGCGCATGCCGAACATCAGCGGCACCACCTGCGCGCCATCAATCGCGCGCGCCCCCGTCTCGAGTGCCAGGGCCGCTTTGCGCAACTCCGCTGCCGGAAGCAGCACAGCCTCAGGGTCCGAGTAGTGTGCCGCGTCATGATCCCGCACATAAAGCGCCACGGCCCGAAAACCAAAAATCGTCGCCGCAATCGACGGTGCCTGTCTTGCCAGCGAACGGAAATCATCCTGCAGCATCAATTGCTGACTGAAGCCGTAGAGCTGCTCCACTTCCTGCCGCCGCGCCTCCGAGATACGCGTCTGCTGCCGAGCCGTATCCGAGAGATGACTCACCAGGATGCCCACAGAGAGAAACGCGCCCAGGGCAATCCAGTTCTGCGGATCGTGAATCGTGAAGGTCCCGATCGGAGGCAGAAAGTAGAAGTTATAGAGCAGCGCGCACAACACCGAGAGATAGATCGAATGAACGATTCGGAAGCGTGATGCAGTCAACAGCACCAGCACCAGGAAGGTGAGTGCCGCGGTGGTCTGGTTGATTTCTGCAAGGTAGCGGCAAACCAGCGCCACAGCCACCGCCGCTGCGGTGATGCCCAGGAACGAAACCAGCTCACGGCGCACGCTCTGTCGATCCATACTCGCGTCGATGATACAGTCAGGAACGATGGGCCCCAAGCGGCGCCCTGGTAAAACCATGGCTGAACGAGTTCTTGTCGTCGACGACGAAGCGCAGATCACTCGCGTACTGCGCACCGCACTCTCCGCACAAAACTATGATGTCCGCACCGCAAACGACCCCGAAGAGGCACTGCATCTCTTCGAAGAGTGGGCGCCGGACCTGATCATCACCGATCTCATGATGCCCGGCATGACCGGCGTCGAGCTCTGCCGCGCCATCCGCACCCGCAGCAAGGTGCCTATCCTCGTGCTTTCGGTCCGCGAACAGGAACGCTCCAAAGTCGAAGCGCTCGATGCCGGAGCGGATGACTATGTCACCAAGCCCTTCAGCATCCAGGAACTGATGGCCCGCGTCCGCGCGCACCTGCGCCGCGCCCCGGAACGAGTCACCGATGCCCCCGTCACGGTCGGTGACTTTATCGTCGACATCGCGGCCCACGCAGTCACCGTTGCAGGCCGCTCTGTGCACCTCACCCCCAAGGAATTCGACCTGCTGCTGCTCTTCGCCCGCAATGCCGGCAAGGTGCTCACCCACCGCGCACTGCTGACTGCCGTCTGGGGTGCGCAATCTGCGCAACAGCCTGAATACCTGCGCGTATTTGTCGGCCAGCTGCGCAAGAAACTGCAAGGGGATAGCGGCAAGGAATACATTCAGACCGAGCCCTGGGTGGGCTATCGCTTCCTCCCTGACGGAGGCACCGAATAGCACCCATTACGACTTCCTTATAAATCCCTTACGAGGTGCTTAGCGTCCTGCTTGTTTACTGAGTTTTAGTCGATGATCTCAGTATGACAACCCTGCGTGACACCTCGAAGTTTCTGATTCTGATCGGTCTGCTCCTCCTGGCATTGCCTCTCGTCGCACAAGGCTCTGCGGCGTCCAATTCGCAGCAGCCTCCAGCAAATGACGGCGAAGTGCAGCAGCTGCGCGATACCGTCAAGCTTCTTGAGCAGCGCGTCAGCGCGCTCGAAGCTGAGATCGGTCGGCAATCCCACGCCGACTCGGCCACTGCCACCACAGAAGCCTCGAGCCTGACCGCGGCCACCAAGGAACTTTCCCCCACCCCGCCGTCCGCAACGCTTCCCGCGCCGGCTTCGCCCCCGGCAGCCGCGGTATCGATCCTCCCCACGCAGCTTCCCGGCGGCGCCACGCTCGGGTATGACATCGACGGCTACTACGAGTACGACTTCAACCATCCCATCGGCCGCGTCGACTACCTCCGTGCCTACGATGTCCTGAGCAACGCCTTCAGTCTGAACCAGGCCGGAATCGTCTTCGACCTCGATCCCGATGTCTCCCATGGCCGCCGCTACGGCGCGCGCCTCGACCTGCAGTTCGGCCAGGCGACTGAAACCAGCCAGGGCAACCCTGAAAATGAACCCCGCCCCGATATCTACCGGAATATTTTCCAGGCTTATGGCACCTATGTCGTCCCCGTCGGTTCGGGTCTAAATGTGGACTTCGGCAAGTGGGCCAGCTCGCTGGGCGCCGAAGGCAATTACACCAAGGACCAGCTGAACTACACCCGGTCTTTCTTCTTCAACTATCTGCCCTTCTATCACATGGGCATACGCACTTCGTACAAGGTCAACAGCTGGCTTACCGCCAACTACTGGATCGTGAACGGCACCAACCAGACCGAGCCCACGAACTCCTTCAAGGACGAGCTCTTCGGCTTCAACCTTCAACCCGCAAAGAGCGTCGCCTGGACGATCAACTATTACCTCGGGCAAGACCATCCCGACGTAACTACATCCACCGGCTGCACCACGCCGGTACAACCCGGCCTCTGCTTCACTCCGATCTCACCGGCGCCCGACGGCAAGCTTCATATCTTCGACAGCTATGCCACCTGGACCGTGAACCCGCGCCTCTCATTCACCGGCGAAGGCGACTACGTCATCGAACGCGAGTGGGCCAACGCCGCTCCCGGCGAATCTTCCGCGCCCTCGCATGTGGATGGCGGCGCCGCCTATGTGCATTTCCAATGGACGCCCCGCACCGCGCTCACCGCACGCACGGAATATCTCTCCGACCGTGGCGGTCTCTTCAGCGGCACGACGCAGGCGCTCAAGGAAGGCACCTTCACCTACGAATACAAGCTTGCTGACAATCTGCTGGCACGCATGGAATACCGTCGCGACTGGACAAACGTGCCTTTCTTTTTAACCGACAAAACAGGACTGCTCTCCGATCACCAGACCACCGCCACGCTCGGCCTTGTCTGGTGGTACGGAGGACGGCAAGGCGCCTGGTAACAAGCCCTCGTACTACGCAAGGAGCAATTGTGCTGGACATACTTATGCTCGTCATCACCGCGGCCTTCTTCATTGTGGCCCTGCTCTATCTCGCCGCCTGCGAGCGGCTAAGGTAGCCCCTGAGGAAACCATGGATATCACTACCCTGATCGTTGTCCTGCTCACCATTGCGCTGCTGGTGTATCTGGTCTTTGCGCTGCTTTCCCCGGAGAAATTCTGAAATGACCGCGAATGGATGGCTGCAGATTCTTCTGCTGCTCGCTGCAGTTGTAATACTGATGCGCCCTCTTGGCCTTTACATGGCTGCTGTATTCGAAGGGCGTAAAACCTTCCTCGATCCCGTCATCCGCCCCGTCGAGATGCTGGTCTACCGACTCTGCGGCGTCAAGCACGAGGAAGAGATGAACTGGCGTGAATACGGCACAGCCGTCATGCTCTTCAGCTTCGTCTCCATGCTGCTGACCTATGCCATCCAGCGGCTCCAGCATATCCTCCCCTGGAACCCGCAGGGTCTGCCCGGCGTCGAGCAGGCCCTGGCCTGGAATACAGCCAGCTCTTTCACCACCAACACCAACTGGCAGTCGTACGTACCCGAAGCCACCATGAGCTACTTCACGCAGATGGTCGGCCTCGCCTATCACAACTTCCTCAGTGGAGCAGTCGGCATCGCTGTCGCCATTGCCCTCCTGCGCGGCATCGCACGCAAGCAGTCCTCGACCATCGGCAACTTCTGGGTCGACAGCACGCGCAGCGTCCTCTACATTCTGCTGCCCATCTGCCTCATCCTCGCGCCGGTGCTCATCGGCCAGGGCGTCGTGCAGAACCTGCATCCTTACACCACCGCGCACACGCTCGAAAACGGCACGCAGACCATCGCCCAGGGCCCTATCGCTTCGCAGGAAGCAATCAAGATGCTCGGCACCAATGGCGGCGGTTTCCTGAACGCCAACAGCGCGCATCCGTTTGAGAACCCCACCCCCTTCAGCAATTTCCTTGAGATTCTCGCCATGTTCCTCATCCCCGCGGCGCTCACTGTCACGCTGGGACGCATGGCAGGCTCGCCCGGACATGGCTGGGCGGTCTTCTCCTGCATGCTGCTGCTATGGCTGGTCAGCGTCTTCTGCATTTATGCGGCGGAAACGCACGCCCATCCGCTCCTGCACGGCGTCGATCAGCAGCACACCGCATTACAGGATGGCGGCAACCAGGAGGGCAAGGAGATCCGCTTCGGCCAGGCCGGCTCGGCGCTCTTCGCCGGAACGACGACCGACATCAGCTGCGGCGCAGTCAACGGCATGCATGACTCCTTCACCCCGCTCGGCGGCCTCGTCGTCCTCGCCAACATCATGCTCGGGGAAATCGTCTTCGGCGGCGTCGGCTCCGGTCTCTACGGCATGCTCATCTATGTCGTGCTGGCTGTCTTTATCGCCGGTCTCATGGTCGGCCGTACCCCGGAATACCTCGGCAAGAAGATCGAAGCCTTTGACGTGAAGATGGCCATGCTCTATGTGCTCATCTTCCCGCTCCTCATTCTCGTGCTCACGGCGATTTCCGTGCTCGCGCCGCAGATGGGTCTTTCCAGCCTCAATAACGGTGGCCCGCACGGCCTGACGGAAATCCTCTACGCCTTCACCTCGGCTGCCGGCAACAACGGCTCGGCCTTTGCCGGACTCAATGCGAATACCCACTGGTACAACATCGCGCTCGGCTTCACCATGCTTTCCGGTCGCTTCCTGATGATGGTGCCGATGATTGCCCTGGCCGGAAATCTTGCCCAGAAGAAGAGCGTACCGCCTTCACCGGGAACCTTCCCCGTGAACTCCTCGCTCTTCACCATTCTGCTCACCGGCGTCATCCTCATCGTCGGCGCGCTGACTTTCTTCCCCGTACTCTCGCTCGGACCGATCCTCGAGCACCTGCTGCTGAAGCAGGGAGTCCTTTTCTAAATCACGTCGGAGAGATACCAAAATGGCAGAAAAACAGAGTCTCTGGAATCCGGCGATCCTCGGGCAGGCGGCGGTGGGCGCCATCACCAAGCTCAATCCCCGCCTGATGCTCAAGAATCCGGTCATGTTCGTCGTCGAGGTCGGCAGCGTCCTCACCACTGCGCTGCTTATTCAGGACGTCGTCCTGCACCGGCCCATCGGTTTCAATCTTCAGATCACCCTTTGGCTGTGGTTTACCGTGCTCTTCGCCAACTTCGCCGAAGCCATGGCCGAAGGCCGTGGCAAGGCCCAGGCAGACACGCTGCGCAAAGCCAAAGGCGAAACCATGGCCTACCGCTACAACGAGCACGGCTCTCTTGAGGCCGTATCCAGCTCCGCGCTTCGCTCCGGGGATGTCATCAAGGTAGAAGCCGGCCAGTTCATCGCCGGCGACGGCGAGGTTATCGAAGGCGTGGCCTCGGTCGACGAATCGGCCATCACCGGCGAGTCCGCGCCCGTCATCCGTGAAGCCGGCGGCGACCGCTCGGCCGTCACCGGCGGCACGCGCGTCCTCTCCGACTGGGTGAAAATCCGCATCACCTCCAACCCCGGCGAAACCTTCCTCGACCGCATGATCGCGCTCGTCGAAGGGGCTTCGCGGCAGAAGACCCCGAATGAGATTGCGCTGAGCATCCTGCTCTCCGGCCTCACCATCATCTTCCTGCTCGCCGTCACCACGCTCCAGCCCTTTGCCATTTACTCGCACGCGCCGCAGACCATCTTCGTGCTCGTCTCGTTGCTCGTCTGCCTGATTCCCACCACCATCGGCGGCCTGCTCTCCGCCATCGGCATCGCCGGCATGGATCGTCTTGTGCAATACAACGTCCTTGCCATGTCCGGCCGTGCTGTCGAAGCAGCGGGCGACGTCAACACTCTGCTGCTCGACAAGACTGGCACCATCACCCTCGGCAACCGCCAGGCTACGGAATTCTTCCCTGCTCCCGACATCAGCACCGAGCGCCTTGCCGACGCCGCGCAGCTCGCATCTTTCTCGGATGAAACCCCGGAAGGCCGCTCCATCGTCGTCCTTGCTAAGGAGAAGTACAACCTCCGCGGCCGCGACCTCACCAACATGCGCGCCGAGTTCGTGCCCTTCAGCGCGCAGACCCGCATGTCCGGCATCGATCTCCCCGGCACCGCGATCCGCAAAGGCTCTGCCGATGCTATCGCCCGCTTCCTCGAGCAGCAGGGCTCAAGCCTGCCGCGCAAGGTCAGCGATAAGGTCGAAGAGATCGCCCGCATGGGCGGCACGCCGCTCGTCGTCGCGGAGAACTCCACCGCGCTCGGCGTCGTCTACCTCAAGGACATCGTCAAGGGCGGCCTCAAGGATCGTCTCGCCCGCCTGCGCGCCATGGGCATCCGCACCATCATGATCACCGGCGACAATCCCCTCACCGCCGCTGTAATCGCCCGCGAAGCCGGTGTCGACGACTTCCTCGCCGAAGCCAAGCCCAAAGACAAGATGGACCTCATCAAGCGCGAGCAGGCCAAGGGCAAGCTCGTTGCCATGACCGGGGACGGCACCAACGACGCACCCGCGCTCGCTCAGGCGGACGTAGGCGTCGCCATGAACTCCGGTACGCAGGCCGCGAAAGAAGCCGGCAACATGGTCGATCTCGACTCCAACCCTACCAAGCTCATCGAGATTGTGGAGATCGGCAAACAGCTTCTCATGACCCGTGGCGCGCTCACCACCTTCTCCATCGCCAACGACGTGGCGAAGTACTTTGCCATCATCCCGGCGATGTTCGCCGGCGCTTTCCCGGTGCTCAATGCGCTGAATATCATGCACCTGGCCACGCCGCATTCTGCGATTCTCTCCGCCGTGATATTTAACGCGTTAATCATCATCGGCCTCATCCCGCTGGCGCTCAAGGGCGTCAAGTACGAACCGAAATCGGCGGCGGCTCTGCTGCGCCGCAATCTGCTCATCTACGGTGTGGGAGGCGTCATCGTCCCCTTCATCGGCATCAAGGCGATCGATATCGTCATCACCGCTCTTCACCTGGCGTAAGCCTTGAGAGAAACAGACACAGGAACAAACACGATGACCTCGCAACTCAATATCGCCATCCGCTTCACGCTGGTCACTACACTGCTGCTGGGAATTCTCTATCCGCTCGCCGTAACCGGGTTTGCGCACTTCACCATGCCCGCAAAGGCCGATGGCGAACTCATCCAGCACAACGGTCAGGTTCTCGGCTCCGAGCTTCTCGGGCAGAGCTTCGCCGGAGACAGCTACTTCCACGGCCGTCCTTCTGCTGCCGGCAACGGGTATGACGCCTCCAATTCCGGAGGCTCCAACCTTGCGCAGTCCAGCAAGAAACTTGTCGACCGCATTTCCGGGGATGTCGCTACATATCAGAAGAGCAACCCGGGCCAGCCCGTGCCGATCGATCTCGTCACCACTTCCGGCTCCGGCCTCGATCCGGATATCAGCCCCGCAGCCGCGCTCTACCAGGTGCATCGCGTCGCCGCAGCCCGTCATCTGTCCGATGACACCGTGCGCGCGCTCGTCGAACAGCACATCACCGGACGCCAGTTCGGTATTCTCGGCGAGCCGCGCGTTAACGTGCTCGCTCTCAACCTTGCACTGGACGCTCAGTCGAAGTAGCGCATTACATCGTACTGCGGCGAAGGCGTCCCAAGGCCTTCGCCGCAGTACGCATCTCCTCTTCCCGCGTAAGACAATCCGGACAAAGCCTCAGCCATGGCCCGCGCGCGTCGCAGACAATACCCTCACGCTCCAGCGCCTGCACCCACGCCTTTGCATCCTTCGCATAAATCGAAAGAAACGCGCCATGAGCGCCGTCTCCGCCGCGCATCGGTCCAATCCCCTCAGCGTCCAGAAGGCCACGTAATAGCGCAAGCTGCTGCAGACTATATGCCCGCAGCCGCTCGATCCCCATCGCCTGCACAAACTCCTGGCCGCTGCGTGCCTGGTAATAGGTAAAAACCGGTGGGGTGGATTCGAGAAAGCCATCGCCTCCCTGCTTCAGCAGAGGAGGATCAGGCCGCTCGTATGCGAATGTCTCTTCTTTCGCGAACCATCCGATATCCAGCGGCTTCAACCCCTCGCCCATCACCTGCGGTGAAAGATACAGGTAGCAAGCCCCCGGCCCTCCGCGCAGATATTTGTAACTGCCACCGATTAAGAAGTCCGCGCCCAGTTGCTGCACATCCACCGGCACCACGCCAACGGCATGATAGGCATCGACCAGCAGTCGGGCTTCATGGCGATGACAGGCCACAGCCAGCTTCTCAAGTCCATCCAGCAGCTGCCCGGTCATAAACATCACCATCGAGACCACCACCAGGTCGACTCCAGCCTCCAGCGCTGCAATCAGCGCGTCGACATGATAGGAGCCCTCAGAATCCGCGTCGATCCATCGCAGCTCAATCTCACCCATCGCTGCATATTGCCGCAGGATCACGTCAATCGAGTCGAACTCGCCTCGCGTCGTCAACACCCGCAGCCTGCCCGGCAGCGCATTCAACACCGTGCGCAGTCCCTGGCCGGCCGAGGCCTTCGGCACAATGCAATCCGGCCGAGGCGCATGAATCATCCGTGCGATACGCGCGCGAAATGCCTCCTGCTCTGCGAGCCATGGAGCCCACGCCTCATCCAGCCCGCGATACCAGACGCTCACCGCCTCCGCCAGGTCATCAGCCATGGCGTCCAGCGGTCTGCCCAGCGAATGATTGGCGAGGTAGATGCGATCGCTCGCCAGCACCCGCGAAAACAGCGGCGCAAGATGCCGTTGGATCAGACCTTCTTCAAGCGGCCTTCCTGCAAATGCTGCCACCGCCTGCGCGATACGGCTCATTTCTGCCTCAGCCCGGTCCGTACAGCTAACAGCTCCGGGAAAAAGGTTAGCTCCAATGCCTGCCGCAGAAAGCCCACGCCAGACGACCCGCCTGTTCCCTGCCGGAACCCGATAATCCGCTCCACCGTCTTCATGTGCCGGAAGCGCCAGAGCTGGAAGTACTCCTCCACATCCACCAGCTTTTCGCACATCTCATAGGCATCCCAGTAGGCCCGCGGATGCTCATAGATCTCGCGAAGCACGGCCACCAGCTCATCCGAGCGCTGGTGCGGCTCACTCCAGTCCCGATCCAGGCACCCCTCCGGCACGGCCAGTCCGCGCCGCTTCAGATGCAGCAGAAATTCGTCGTACAGGCTCGGCGCCGTCAGCGCGTCCAGCAGGTCCGCGTGGATGACCTCATCGTGCGCAAACACCTTCAGCGCCTCGCGATTCTTATTGCCCAGGAGAAACTCCAGCTTCCGGTACTGATAGGACTGAAAGCCGGAAGCATGTCCCAGCACCCCGCGAAACTCCATGTACTCCGAAGGGGTCAGCGTTTCAAGCACCGCCCACTGCTCGAACAGCTGCATCTGGATGAGCTTCACCCGCGACAAAATCTTGAAGCACGGATCGAGTTGATCCCCCCGCACCAACCGCATCGCCGCCTCCAGCTCATGAATCATCTGCTTGATCCATAGCTCCGAGACCTGGTGCTGAATAATAAACAGCATCTCGTCGTGGTGAGGAGGATTGGAAAGCGGCTTCTGCTGCGAAAGCAACTGCGGCAGGCACAGATACCCTGCATAACTCATGCGATCGGCAAAATCCGTCACGATACTCGATTCAAGCGGCCTGCGATTCTCGTCCAACGCTCACTCCCCCTGTTCCTGTCTACCGTGTTCCCGTCTCACGCCGGAACAGCCTCGTCTCCATGCCACCTTCGATCATAGGCGACCGCCCCTGCCAATTCCGGCGCTGCTGGTTATAATCGCAACTGCACCCTGCTCCCCTGCCGTCTTTTCTGCCGGAGTCACGCACGTATGACAGAGCTGCCGTCCACCCCGCTCACCCTGATCGATGGAGCCCGCGAAGTCCAGCTCCTCATCACCCAGAGCCCCTTCACCGTCGGCCGCATGCCGGGGAGCGACCTGCTGCTCGAGCACGAATACATCTCGCGCCGCCACGCCGAAATTCAATTCCAGGCCGGAGCCTTCATCCTCGTCGATCAGGGCAGCCGCCATGGCACCTTCGTCAACGGACATCGTGTACAGCGCCACAAGCTCGAGATCAACGACACCATCCACTTCGGCACCACCGACGGCCCCATGGTCCGCTTCGGCGTGCGCGGCCACACTTCCAGCTCCACCATGCGCTCGCTCATCGATCACCTTCATCCCGCGAATGAGCCCAACACCGCCATCGAGAAACTGAGCTGGTTCCTGGAAGCCGCCCGCAAGCTGAACGACGTCGGAGCCGTGGACCAAATCCTCTCCGCCCTTGTCGAAACCACGCTCGAGCTCACCCGCGTCGAGCGCGGATTTGTCTTCCTCTGCGACACGCGAACCAGAACCCTCAAGCTCGCCGTCGGCCGCGGCAGTGACGGTTCCGTCCTCAGCGACGAAGCCACCATCTCCCACAGCGCCATCCAGCAGGCCATTCACGGCGAAGGCCAGTTCATCGTCACTGACACGCTCAGCGCCGAGACCGGTGCGCCGTCAGACAGCATCATCGCCCAGAACATCCGCACCATTATCTGCATTCCGCTGCGCAGCCGCAGAATCAACGCTGAAACACAGTGCAGTGATGTTCTCGGCATTCTCTATCTCGACAACCGCCTCCAGCCTGGCCGGCTCACCAAGGTCGATAATGACCTGCTCAAGACCATCGCCACCGAAGCCGCCGCGCTCATGGAGAATGCGCAACTCGCCATCGAGGAAGAACACGCCCGCCGCTATCGCGAAGAGCTGAATATCGCCGCCAGCATCCAGCAGGACCTGATGGCCGTCCAGCCTCCCAAAACCAGTTATGCAAAGATCGAAGCCCGCTTTGCGCCTTGCAAGGAAATCGGCGGCGACTTCTATGACGCCGTCGAAGGCAATGGCTGCGTCTACGTCGTCATTGCCGATGTTTCCGGCAAGGGCGTCTCTGCCGCGCTGCTGGCGCAGACCCTCCAGGGCATGGTCTACGCACAGCTCGCCGCCGATCAGCCCCTCGACGTCATCGCCCGCGCCCTGAATCGCTACATCTGCGTCAAGGACATCAGCAAATACGCCACCATCGTCATAGTTCGCCTGGAAAGCAGTGGTCATCTCACCTATGTCAACTGCGGACATGTGCATCCACTGCTCAAGACCAGCGATGGGGTGCGTGAGTTGGCGCTGTCCAACCTGCCTGTCGGCATGATCGAAAACGCGGACTTCCGTCAGCATGAAGTGCAGCTTGAGCCCGGCACGCGCGTACTGCTCGTTACCGACGGCGTCACCGAGGCCGTCGACGAATGCGATGGATTCTTCGGCAACAATCGCCTGGAAGAGGCCTTCCTGCAAAGCAGCCAACTACAGGACATCTTCCTCTCGCTGTCCACCTTCTGCGGAGCGGCTTCCTCAGCCGACGACTGCACCCTCGTCGAAATCACCTACCTCGGCAACTCCGCGACAGCATAGCGCTATTCTTCGCGCAGCACCTCGAGCGGTTTCTGTCCCAGGATGCGGAAGCTGGCGATCCATCCCGTCGCGACGGCGAGTACCGCCGTCGCCAGCATGGCCAGCGCACTGCCTGCCCAGGAAAAGCGAAAGACAACATCCATCCGGTGCAGCAGAATCCGCGCCAGGAGATTCGCAAACAGCGCTCCGACCAGGCCGGCCAGCAGTCCCAACACGACGAACTCCACGCTGAACACCTGCGCAATCCGTCCACGGCTCGCACCCAGCGTCTTCAACACCACCACTTCGCGAATCCTGCGGAAGCGCGTGCTGGCCACGCTCGAAGCCAGAATGATCGCGCCGGAAAGGATCGAGAACCCGGCCAGGAACCGGATCACCATCGTGATGTGATCCACCACTCCCTGGATGGTCGCGAGGATATCCGCCAGGTTCACCACTGTCACCGTCGGATACGCCGCAAACAGCGACCGCTCGAGCACAGGAATCTGCTCGGGCGCGATGTGCACTGCGCCATACCACGTCGCCGGCACATCCTTCAGCAACCCTGGAGCAAGAATGAACTCACTCCGCGCAAAGGCATGCTCGCCGTCTACCTTGTAGATGGCCGCGACGGTCGTGGCAATCTCTCTGTCATCTGTGGAGAAGATCACTTTCGATCCGGGGTGCAATTGCAGCCGCCGCGCTACGCCGTCCACCACTGCCAGCGATGGCTGCGCATCGCTCGTCCACCACTGCCCTTCGGTGATTTTTGTCCCGCGTGGCTCCGCACTCGCCCACGTAATCGCCGCCGAACGCAGCAGCCGCTTCGGATAGTTCTTCACCCGCAACTGCTCCACGTCCACACCGTCGATGCTCACGATCCGCGACGAGATCACCGGAATCGTCTCCAGCCTGCCCTGCGTCCCCGGCTGCCTCTCCACCAGCGCCCGCACTCCGTCTACTTCATCGCGCGCAATATCGACCAGAAATACATTCGGCGTATCCGGGGCAGCCGCGCTGTGCATCTCCCGCACGACCGAGCGCTGCATCAGAAAGACGGCGAAGATCAGCATCACGCCCGTGCCCAGTGCGGCCAATACCGCTGCCGACTGGTTTCCCGGCCGGTAAAGATTCGCGAGCCCATGCCGCAGTGCTGACGGCAGATGCAAACGCGTCCGGTTAAGAAACACCCGCAGCAGGCGCAGCAGCATCGATGCAGCAAGGAGAATCGTAATCAGTACAGCAAACAAGCTGCTCGCAAACCACGCCCCGTTCTGCCATGAATCCGAGAGCGCGCCAGCAATGCCAGCCAGCCCCGCAAGAATGACAAGAATCGCCGCCCACTGCAGCCACCGATCGCGCAGAAACCAGCCGCGCCGGCCGCCCTGCGATTCCTCCACCTGGCGCCGCAGCACGGCAATCGGCCGCACGTGCCGCACATCCAGCAACGGAGGCAGGCAGAAGAGCAGCGTCGTGAATACACCCGTCGCCAGCGCTGCGCCCACCGGCCGCACCGCCAATGCCAATGGAGGCCGCAGCGGCAGCAGCGCGCCGAAGAGCGTCGGCAGCGCCATTTCGACCGCAAACCCGAGGATCACCCCCAGCAGCCCACCCGCAAGCCCGAGAAAGACTGTCTGCAACAGGTAGATACGCAAAATATCCGACGACTGCGCACCGATCGCCTTCATGATCGCCAGGATTTCCATGCGCTGTTGCAGATGGGCTCGCATCGCCATCGCAACACCGATCGCACCCAGCACCATCGCCACCAGGCAGATCAGGCTCAACAGGCCGGTCGCACGGTCCAGTCCATTCGTGATCTCCGGGCTGGTCTCGCGAAAATCTGAAATCTGCGCATCCGGCAGAATGTGCTCTAACTGCGGACGCAGTGTGGCGATGCTCTCGCCCTTACCCGGCAGTTTGAAAAGATAGCGCTCTGTCGCGCGAGTGCCTTCCCCCAGCAATCCGCTTTGCTCCATCGCGTGACGCGTAATCATCACCCGCGGGCCAAGTCCCACCCCGGCCGACATCCGGTCCGGCTCGCGCACAATCACCGCCGCGATGCGCAGGTAGCGGGTGCCGATTTTCAGCTCATCGCCCACCTTCGCATGCAGCCGCACCAGCAGGTTATCGTCCACCAGCGCCGTGTCGTCGTGTAAAGCATCGCGCAGCGGCTGCGACGGGCTCAGCACCACCGTGCCATAGAACGGATACGCACTCGGATCGACCGCTTTCAGCGAGACCAGCAGTGGCACCGGATCGCCGTGCACCGAGGCCATCGAAACCGTCTCCGTCACCTCGGTCCGTTCGACACCCTTGCTCGCCAGTGCATCGAGATCCTGCGATTCCCGCTGCGTCGGCAGCCGGAACATCCTCGCCGAGAGATCGGCTGCCATGATGCCCCGCGCATCGCCCAGCAGAGCTTTCTGGAAGGACTGGCTGAAGCCGCGCACGCCGGTAAGCGAAGCCACTCCCACCGCCACCGATAGCAGCACAAAGAGAAATTTCGCACGCGAAGCGCGCAGCTCACGCCACGCAATGCGGGCAGCCGTGCCCCACGGCAGCGCAGGCTTCTGAGCTGTCATGGCAGTGGCTCCACATTCATCACATCGGAGATCACCACCCCGTCCCTCAGATGGATCTGCCGGTCTGCACGTTCCGCAATCTGGGGATCGTGCGTCACCATCACCAGCGTGGTTCGCGAAGCCCTTTGCCGCCCGGTCAGCAGCTCCAGCACATGCTGTCCGTTCACCGAGTCAAGATTCCCCGTAGGCTCATCGGCCAGCACAATCGGCGGCTCCAGCATGAAGGCCCGCGCCAGCGCCACGCGCTGCTGCTCACCGCCCGAAAGCTGGACCGGATAATGCTGCAGCCGGTCCGCAAGCCCCACTGCCGTCAGCAGCTGCGTCGCCTTTGCCCGTCCGTCGCCGCGCGCATTCAGCTCATGCGGCAACAGCACATTTTCAAGCGCCGTCAGTGTAGGGATCAGCTGGTACGACTGGAAGACAAATCCGATCTTGCTCCCGCGCACCTCCGCCAGCCGGTCTTCATCCAGGCCGCCGATCGCCGTGCCGTCCAGCAGCACATCGCCCTCGCTCGGGGAATCGAGCCCCGCCAGCAGCCCCAGCAGCGTGCTCTTGCCCGAGCCAGAGGCCCCCATGATCGCCACAAACTGCCCCTGCGGAATCAGCAGATCGATCCCACGCAGAATCTCCACCGTGCGCGTGCCATTGCGAATCGACTTCCTCAAGCCCCGAACTTCGATCATCCCGGTCTCCGTCTTCCTTCAGGCTATAGCGGAATGCGGGGAAACATATCCAGCGTCACGCCTCTTCCGTCGCCTTTCCATCAAGAATTTGTCAAGAATCGTCAAGAAAAGGTCTAACTCCCCTCTCGCGAAAAACACGTTCCCCCGGATTCCGCTCTACAATGCAGGCGTGAAGCTGTTTTCTTTCGCCGTCCTTGCCGCTGTCCTCTTCCTTCTTCCTGCCTCCGCACATGCGGCAGCGTCTGACAGCCAGCCCGTCATCGCCTGCTTCGGAGACAGTCTCACCGCGGGCCATGGCGCCGCATTCGGCCACGCCTACCCAGACTACCTGCAGCAACTCCTCGACGCCCGCGGCTATCGCTATCGCGTCGTCAACAAGGGCATCAGCGGCGATACCACCAAAGACGGTCTTGCCCGCGTAAAAGACGTGCTCGCGGCGCACCCCGCCATCGTCGTCGTCGAGTTCGGCGGCAACGACGGCCTGCGCGGCCTGCCCATCACCGCCACCCGCGCCAATCTCGACCAGATCATCGCGCTACTCAAGGATGCCGGCGTGAAAGTAGTGCTCGCCGGCATTACCCTTCCGCCCGACTACGGCCCGGACTACATCCGCGATTTCAACCAGACCTACGCACTCGCAGCGAAGAAGTTCAACATTCCGCTGCTGCCCTTCCTCTATGCGCACGTCTACACCGTGCCCGGCACCATCCAGGCGGACGGCATCCACGCAACCGCCAAAGGCAATCAGCTCGTCGCCGAAAATGTCTTCGGCCTGCTCCGCCCTCTGCTGAAAAAGTAATGATTGCAGTTACAGAAGCACAACCGTTGGCTGAAAGAGCGTTCCCGCAATACGCTTCGCGATGCCCGCAAGCTCGCTCTGCCCGCGGAACACCTTCACCAGCGAGACCTGCGTAAACTCCGGCAGATTGATCTGCATGCCATTGCGCATGCGTCCGATCGTCTCCGCATCTGCCGTCACATTCGGAATCTCCGGCAACAGGGTACGCGGATGCGGCAGCCGCGTCGTCAGCTCACCTGCGCGCGCCCAGTTCTCGATCTCCCCAAGCGGCAGCGCCTCCTCGATACAGAACGGCCCTGAGGTCACGCGCCGCAGGCTCGCCAGGTGCGCGCCCGTTCCCAGTACCTGCCCTAGCTCGTGCGCGACCGAGCGCACATATCCGCCGGCCGAAATCTTCATGCGGAAAGCCGCAGTATCGCCCTCGAACGAGGTGATTGCGAACTCGTCGATGCGCACCCGCGCCGTCTTCAGTTGCGGCGTACCGCCTTCGCGCACAATCTTGTACGCAGGCTTGCCGCCAATCTTCTTTGCGGATACGGGAGGCGGCAGCTGGTCCATCTCGCCGGAAAAGCGCGCAGCCGCTGCCAGAACTTCATTCATACTGAAGGCCACAGGCACAGGCTCAGAGGCAGCCTGCCCCTCGGCATCATAAGTATCGGTTGAAAACCCAAAGCGGATGGTGCCCGTGTAGCTCTTCTCATGCGAGCCATAGAACTGTGCCAGCCGCGTGTATTTGCCGAGCAGAAGCGGCAGCACACCGGTGGCCATGGGATCGAGGGTACCAAGGTGCCCGATGGACTTTTCGCCAGTGGCTCGGCGCACCCGAGCCACCACGTCGTGCGAAGTCATCCCACCGGGCTTATCGATAACGAACAGACCGTTCACCTATCCATGATAAGTGCCCGGCCCGTGGAGAAACCGTTCTTAGAAAGAGTGTTGTCCGCGTTCGCGTACCAGGGAGAGAAATTCGTTGCGCGTGTTCTGCTTCTGGAAAACCCCGAGCATGGCCGAAGTCACCGTGGACGAATTCTGCTTCTCTACGCCGCGCATCATCATGCACAGGTGTCGCGCCTCGATCACCACACCCACGCCCTGCGGCTTGATGGCCTCGTCGATCGCCTCAGCAATCTGCCGCGTCATCCGTTCCTGCACCTGCAGGCGCCGCGCAAACACCTCTACCAGGCGCGGAATCTTGCTCAGCCCGATCACCTTGCCATTCGGGATATAGGCCACGTGCACACGCCCGAAGAACGGCAGCATGTGATGCTCGCACAGCGAGAACATCTCGATGTCCTTCACGATCACCATCTCGTCGTAGTCCACATCGAAGAGCGCACCGCGAAGAATCGCCGTCGGGTCCTGGTGATAGCCGTGGGTGAGAAAGCTCATCGCCTTTTCCACCCGTTCCGGCGTACGGATCAGCCCATCCCGCGTCGGATCTTCATCGAAACGCCGCAGCAGCTCGCGATAAATATCCTGCGTCGAGATGCCCTCAAGGCCCGTCTGCCCTGCAATTTCCTCCCGCAGATCCTTCGCCGCGCCCTTGGCTGCGGTCTTTATGGTCGGCATCGTCGCCACCTGGTTGTTCTTCATGCCGCACTTCCCTTTCCAAAGCTCTGCACCGTTCCCGCCACTGGCACCGGAAACTCGAATGAATTATTGGAGGTTTCCTCGGTGCGAACCGATGCAATTTCTGCTGACCCGAAGCTGAGCGGAAATGCCGCCGTCAGCCTGCGATGCACCACGATGTTGAAGTTCTCCGTCGTCGGCACCAGCTCGCGAAAGTCCTCATGCAGGTTCAGATTCGTGTGATCGAACACATCCAGCACTTCCCTCCGCACGCACGCATCGAGTTCCACCAGGTCGCACACCATGCCGGACTCTTCATCCACCGGGCCGCTCACAATGACCTCAATGAAGTAGTTGTGCCCGTGACCATGCGGATTGTTGCACTTGCCGTACGCCGCGCGGTTCTCCTCTGCACTCAATTGTTCGGAGTGCAGCCGGTGCGATGCGCTCAGCATGTAGCGGCGTCCAAAGTAGGCTCTCATCTACTCTCCGTAATAGTCCGCGAACAGCTCGGGGAGCTCGTATACGCGCACGCGATACAGCCGCGCCCCGGGAATCTTACCTTCCAACCGCTTCCAGACCGCAATCGCAATGTTTTCCGTCGTCGGCACTGCCGTCGCAAATTCCGGCACCTCGAGATTGAGATGGCGATGGTCATAAACACTCACCACCTCGCGCTCCAATACCTCTTTGAGTTGCTTGAGATCGACGACAAATCCGGTCGCAGGATCGATCTCACCTGCCACCGTCACCTCGAGCGTGTAATTGTGCCCATGGCCATTACGATTGGCGCACTTGCCGAAGCGGCGCAGGTTCTCCTCTTCGCTCCAGGCAGGGTTCCAGTAATAATGTGCGGCAGAAAATTCGGCTTTGCGCGTTAACAGAATCATGCGTTGGCTACCTTCAGCGTAGATGCCGAATCACAGCCTCCGGCTTCACCGATTGCTGCTGGCGTATTCGCGTCCCTTCCAGCTTACCCGCTTGGTGACGGTGTGGTGAAACCAGCTGCGATACAAGAGTGCCGCGAACAGCGGCAACGCCAGCGGTGTCACCAGGCAATCCATAAACGGAAAATTCGATTTCGCGACCCGGCGATAAAAGCGCCACAGATTTCGCACCCACAACAGCCCCAGAACCGCCATATACCAGAGCGGAAGCCCATGCTCATAAAGCGCCACCGCCAGCACCGGCAGCCCGAACAGCAAGAGAAAATCCAGCACCCGCCACGCCGCAAGCGCCAGCGAATTGCCAAAGAGCAGCGCCAGGTTCTTGGTCCATCCCTCGTACATCGCGCCGAAGCTGCGATACATCCGCGTAGCGACTGCATCCGGCGCATAGCGGAAGCGCAGCCCCAGTTTGCGCCGCTTCCAGATCCGTGCCAGCTCCACGTCCTCAAGCACGGCCTCTTTCACCGCCTCGTGGCCGCCATAGGCAAAATACACATCGCGCCGCACCAGCAGAAACTGCCCGTTCGCCGCCGCCGCATGACTCGCCGGATCGGAGACCTTCGCCGGCGGATATGCCAGCGCCAGTTCGCTGAAGACCAGAGGCATCAATGCCTTCTGCGCCAGCCCCGTCACCACCTGCCGCGGCGAATAAGAAAGCATCGTGACCTCATGCCGCTCCGCCTCCACAATCGACCGGCTCAGGTGTCCCGGCTCATGGATCGTATCCGCATCCGTGAACAGCAACCACCCGCCACGGGCCGCCTTCGCTCCAGCCCACACTGCATTCGCCTTGCCCGTCCAGCCCTTCTCGAGAGCAGGCGCTGTCAGCACCGTCACGCCAGCAAAGCTGCGGGCCATCTCGGCGGTATGGTCGGTCGACCCATCGTCCACCACCAGCACTTCCCAGTCACGGCCCAGCAGCCACGTCTCCTCGGATTGCTCCACCAGCGAACGCAGGCAATCACCCAGGCAGTCTTCTTCGTTGCGCGCGGGAATGATGACGGAAAGTCGGAGAGAGGCTTCAGCGGAGGGCTCGTACACCGCTCTATTATAAAAACGTGACCATCTGGAGAAGAGGCGTTTCCCTCGGCGTAGCAGCAATCCTGTTCCTGCTCAGCACCTTCGCGCTGACCGGCTGCAACCGCGGCGACCACCCCGCGCAGGTCGGCGAACTCGCCCCCGACTTCACCATCCATGACGAAGGCCAGACGATCAGCCTCGATCAATATCGCGGCAAAATCGTCGTGCTCAATTTCTGGGCTTCCTGGTGCACCTACTGCATCGAGGAGTTCCCCTCCATGGAGCAGCTCCAGAAGCAATTCCCCAATCTCGTCGTGCTGGCCATCGCCTTCGACTCCGACCCCACCGACTACCGTCAGTACGTCCAGGACAACCACCTCACCAACATGGTCATCGCCCTCGACCGGACCCAGAAGTCGAACCTCGCTTTCGGCACCACCCGGCCGCCGGAGAGCTATGTCATCGACCCCAGCGGCCGCATCCGCCGCAAGTTCATCGGTCCCGCCGATTGGAGCAATCCCGAGATTCAGGGTTTTCTGCGCAGTCTATAGCCTGGCGGCACAGTCTGTTCCGGGAACGCAGAAAACGCGCTGTCTCAGCGTACAAAGTCCTTGCTATCATGGCTGGCATGACGCAGCTTGAGGTTCTTTACCGCTACGAGAAGCACCCCACCGAAGCCGCTGTTGTTGCCTGGGGAAACACGCGCGAGGTCTACGGCATCCGCCGCATCCAGATCGACAAGGAATGGAAGACCATCCGCGTCGAGTACGACGCCACCCGCCTCACCAAGCCCGTCGTCTATGAGCTGCTTCGCCGCGCCGGCATCGATCTGGTCGAAGAGCTGCCTCTTATCCCACCGCAGCCCGTCGTCGAAGAAGCGGCCGCTACTGCGCCGGCAAAGTAGCAGGCACAGGCGTCAACGCAGTCTGCCCTTCGCAGAGCAGACTAGCCGGTATAAACAGAAAGACGACGCAGGAAACGCGTCGTCTTTCATCTTTGCGCAGGCTGTAAACCGGTGGTTAAGCATAGGCACAATCCGGGCGGGATCAACCGGAATCGGCACCCGCTCCATCAAAGCCCTAAAAACGAACTGCCGCAGAATCGCCTCACCGATTCTCTGAAAGGTGGGCTATTATGCGGCTAAGTCGTTTCAAATCTATGGTGCGCCCAGAAGGATTCGAACCTCCGGCCTACTGATTCGTAGTCAGTCGCTCTATCCAGCTGAGCTATGGGCGCGTGCTTGAGGCGCTCTTACATCGCCTCAACTTCACTAAATATAGCAACTTACCGCCGAGAACGCAACCGGCAGCGGGAAGATTCTGAGGAAATCTGCCCCGCTGCCAGACCGCGAATGGCAGACCGCATCACGCGGCCTTACGGGTGCGCGGGCTGATCTCCCTTGGCCGGTTGCGGCGGCTGTGCATCCGTAGCAGGTTTGGCTGTTTGCTCCGCCATTTTCGCCCTGGCGATCCGCTGGATCTGAATCGTATCTCCCGCTCCGCTGTCAATTTCCGGGCTGGTGGCATCGTTGTTTTGCGCCGCTCGCACAATGTGCGGCACGAGCATAAAAACGATCTCTTCATCGGTGTTCGTTTTATCCTGGGTGCTGAAAAGGTACTTGAGAAGCGGCACCTCGCCTGCTCCAGGCCATCCGCTCACCGATCCGGTGACTTCTCTTTCCACCAGTCCGGCCAGAACGCTCGGTTCACCATCCTTCAGCCGCACCGTCTCCTCGGCCTTCTGCTGCGCAATGATCGGCTCCGATACGTCGTCAATGGTCTCCGTGCCGGATACGGAAGAAACCTCGACTGCCATCTTCAATGTCACATCGCGGTTCTGGTGAATCGTCGGCGTCATCTCCACTTTCACGCCTACGTCGATGTATTGGAACTGCGTCTCCACCGCGCTCGAGCTGGACGACGTGGCGGTGGTATACGAACCGGTCGAGTACGGGTACTTCTCGCCGATATTCAAGGTCGCCTTCTGACCATCGAGCGCACGCACGGTCGGATTCTGCAGGAGCCTGGTCGTCGAATCCGACAGCAACAGCTCAGCCTGCGCCTCTCCAATCGAATAGCTATAGGAGGAATTGCGTCCGATGGCATTGAGCGTCGTGCTCGAATTCGAAGAAACAGACAGCGAGGTTGGCGGGGAGAGCCCAAGGTCGTGCTCTTTTGTGCGGCTCACTTCCATCACGTACACATCCACCAGGACTTCCGGCTTGGGCCGGTCGATATCGGCAATGATGTTCTTCGCCAGCAAAAGCTCATCGGGGGTACCGCGCATCACGATCGCGTTCTGCCCCTGCACCGCATACAGTCGGGCGCCCTGCATCAGGTTGCGAAGCGTCGTCTGCACGTCATTGAGGTCACTTTGCTGCGAAACATTCTGCAGGTAGAAGGTTCGCACCGCCTCCGTGTCGAGCAGCTTGCGCTTTGTCCGGTTGTCCGCGGCCACGTAGATCGTGTTGTGGGTTACCGGCTTGTAAAAAGTCCCGGAAACCTGTGCAAGTACCCGCAGAGCCTCGGCCGGAGATACGTCCTTCAGATCCAGGGTTACCGATTTAGGCTGAAGATCCGGGTCCACCAGCACATTCAGGTTCGCGATCTTGCCGATGGTGCGATACAGCGTGGCTGGGTCCTGGGTTGCATGCAGCGTCATCGGCGTCGGCGGCAGCGGGTCGAGATGCGTCGGCGGCGCAGCTTCGTCCGAATCTTCCTCATTCACCGGCGGCGCCTCTGCCTTCTGATCGCGTTTCCGCAGCAGCTCTTCCGTTTTCGTAATATCCTGCGCAGCCAGGTCGTTGGCCGGGTCCATCTCCCTGGCCCGGAAGAACTCCACCAGCGCCTGCACCGGCTGGCCGCTCGCCACCAGGCTCTCGCCCTTCCTGATATGCACTCCTGCCGCCTGCGTCCGCAGACGAGCGACCGCAAGCTTGTATGCCAGGTCTCCGGGAGACTTCTCGAGGGCCTGCGTGTAGTCGCTGTATGCCGTCTCCAGATCCTGACGCGCTTCCGCGGCCTGCCCTGCCTTAAATAACTTCTTCGCTGAATCGGCCCTGGCCGTTCCTGTCGTACCCAGGATTGCGAGTAGCGACACTGCCGCAACTCTGCGCAGTGATTCTTCTGAAATCTTGCTGATCATCCGTCCTGCCAGTGATGTAAGGTTCCTGCGCTTATGCCGGGTTCGCCATGCGCAGCCACACGGCGCAAGCCTCCAGCGGATGAACAATTCTCCGTGTCCGGGCGTCTTTTTCTTTGCCTGCCGATGCGCAGAGCCCGGGGAGTGAACTGCTCATGATTCAACAGACGCGAAGAGTGCGGGTAGCGTTCGCACCATGCTCTCTTCGCTCACACCGGTGGAAGCGAAGCTCGCTGGCCGCCCTGCTCACCCTTTCCGCTCTGTCTGGCCGCGCCGCGGTCACACCGGCTCCGGTGACGCACAACATGCACCTGCGAGGCGACGCGCAGACGGTCATTACCCAGGCCCTTGCCGAGTTCGGAGAATCGGCACAGTTTCCCGGTCTGCCGCCTCGTCAGCCAATCCGCTTCGACATGGACGACAGCGATCGTGCCACCACGCACCGGATGCTGGCCATGCTCACCCACACGCTCCTGGTCCCCAGCGGGCCAAACAAGGTCCTCATCATCCCGGACACCCCGCAGAACGAGAAACAGTACCTCGTCGAGGACAGCGAGACCATCCACCTTCCGAGCCTTACCAAGGATGCTTCCAAACGGCGATCCGAGGTCGAAAGCATCCTCACCACCGTTTTTTCCATTCCGCATGTCTCGTTTCAAAGCGACGGCGTCACGATCACCTCGGACCCCGAAACCCTGCAACAGGTCAACGACGTCCTCCGAAACCTTTACACCCATGACTCGCAGGTGCAGCTGCACATCCAGTGCTATCTCACCAGCCACAACCGCGACCTGGATGCGGGACTCACGCCGCCAGCCAGCACCACCGTCTTCAACGTCCTGACGGAGGCCGACAGCCTCGTCTCAAATAATGAATCGGTGATCGAAGCCGCCATCGAGGACGGCCTTATTTCATCCTCCGCCAGTGAACTCGAGCTCGCGATCCTGCTGGTCGAGTATGGCTATGCCAGCGGCACACCGCTCGGTTCTTCCTTCGAGGTATTCGGCAACGGCATCACCACCACCGGCGTCGAGCCCGACTCGATCACCCTCAACAACAGCCTCACCAACAGCACCGTCACCGAGCTGCAGGATGCCACCCTCCACCTGTTGAACGAAGAAACCGGAAAATTGCACATCGGGGAAAAGTACCCGGTAGTCACCGAAACCTACTCCTCGACCTCCACGAGCCTGACCACCAGCCTTTCGACTTCAACGAGCACTCTGGCCCAGCCGGCGATCGAGTATGAAGACCTGGGCCTCGTGCTCGAAGCCACTCCCATCATTCATGCAAGCGGGAGCATCGATCTCAGCCTGAAGCTTGCCCTTCGCTCTCTGTCCGGGAACTCGGCGAACGGTAACCCCATCATCGATGACCAGGAATTCTCCTCCGCACTCACGGTGCGCGCCGGCATGTCCACCATGATGGTGAGCAACCTCACCCACAGCGACACCGGCACGAATACCGGCCTGCCGGGCCTTGACACGACCAACCGCAGCACTTCCGGCCAGGATGAGCAGCTCGTCGTCGTGATCACCCCGGAGGTGACCCGCTCTGCCCGGCCGCACATCGAAGCGGATACAGAGATAAAGCCGGCTGGCCAGGGCGCAAGCTAGGTTGTATCCCCATATAGCTGGTCTGAGACTAAAGAACATACCCTTATCGTTGTCATCCCGACCGGAGCGCAGCGCAGTGGAGGGACCTGCGGTTTTGCCGGTACAGGGAGAACCGCAGGTTTCTCCACTCCGCAGGACGATGAAACTGTCCTGCTCCGGTCGAAATGACAGCCTTTACGATCGCTATAGGTGGATATAGCTAGAGCAAAATCCGACATCCACAAAAATCATGCCTGCAATAAGACGAGGCCCGGGGATTACCCGGGCCTCGTCTTATAAACGGCCTGTTTAATAATAATTATTATTAAACAATAGCACTTAGTAAATTCGGAAGTTCACCTCGATATTGACCTGCACTGCCACCGGGTGTCCCTGGTAATACGCGGGTTTGAACTTGTACTGCTTCACCGCTTCGATGGCTTTTTCGTCCAGTCCCATGCCCAGCGGCCGGATTACACGAATCTGCTGAGGGTTTCCCTGCGGATCGACGATGAGGGAAACAAGGCAGATGCCCTGGTACTTGGCACGCCGCGCCTCATCCGAAAACTCAGGATCAACCGAGTACACCAGCTGCGGAGCAGAAACGCCGCCGCCGGGGTGCATCACGCCACCGCCATAACCGCCACCCTGGCCAGGTCCCACACCACCGCCGGAACCGGAGCCGATACCGCCGCCGTGTCCGCTACCGAAGCCAGAACCGGAACCGGAGCCCTGCGAGGCCAGCGCCACCTGCGGGGAGTTGGGCAGGCCGATGTTCGGCATGTTGGGATTATCCGGCAGCTTCACCTGCTGCGGCATGACGATCGTGGGCTCCACCGCCAGCTTGGGGTGGTCATTCCGGATGATCTGCGGTGGAACGGTCTGCGTCTTCGCAATCTTGGGCAGATGCCCCTTGGAAGCCTCGACGACCTCGTGCGCACCGCCACCGCCGCCGCCGCCCATCGACTGGTTCATCTTTACCGTCATGGGGATGAACGGCTTGACGTCCACCGTCGTGGCCACTTCTTTCTTCTGGATCGGCCGCGTCTTCCACTGCCTCCAGGCATAGAACAAGGCCAGCAGAATCAGGAGGTGCAGCACAATGGCGATGCCCGTCGAGACGGGATCGCGTTTGACCGCCATCCGATCGGCCACCGCGACAGGCTTCGAGGTCAGCTCGAGCGGTGGAAGCTTCTTCGGGAACAACAGATCCTGAATGCTGCCCAGCAGCGTCTTCCAGACCGGTTCGGTCTGCGTAGCGTCGACAACTTCAACTGGCTGAGAACTCAACTGCAGCGGAGGCTGCTTGGAAGACGAAAAGGCGTCGCGCAGATTTGCCATCAGCGACGACCACATGGAACCGTCGGCTTCTACCAGAAGATGTGCTTCCTCTTCTGCCGGCCGTGTTTTGGGTGATTCCAGATCCGGAGGTGTCAAGAGCTCGTTGCCCATATTCTCTGCCGGTCGTTCCTTGCTCCGGCTATCCCCCCATTATGGACGACCTACGGTCCACTTGTCTTGAATCGGAGACGAACACATCCTCCCTGTATCCCGGAAGGAACTGCGCCACAACTCTCTGTCCTGCAAAATAGACGGCACATCCGCCGGTAAGTTACGCAATCGGCGCCCTCTTTCACCGGATACAATGAAATTTCAGAATCACGCCGATCCAATCCGCTGATGTGCAGCGGGATCGCACTACACAGTAGGAGACATGATGTCCGCAGCGCCCGAACTCAAGGCGACCCTTACCCTGCCTGAAACCAAGTTCCCCATGAAGGCGAATCTGCCGCAGAATGAGCCGCTTCGCCTCAAGCAGTGGTCCGAGGAAGGCCTCTACGAGCAGATCCGCAAGGCCAGGAAGGGCGCGGAGAAGTACATTCTCCATTACGGCCCTCCCTACGCCAACGGCCCCATACACCTGGGCCACGCGCTACAGAAGTGCATTAAGGATTTCATCCTCAAGTCGAAGACCATGTCCGGCTACGACGCGCCGCTCGTCCCCGGCTGGGATTGCCACGGCCTGCCCATCGAGATCAAGGTGGACGAAAAGCTCGGCCGCAAGAAATTGGAGATGCCGGCGCTCTCCGTCCTTCGCGCCTGTCGCGAGTACGCGCAGAAGTTCATCGACCTCCAGCGCTCGCAGCTGATCCGCCTGGGCGTCTTCGCCCATTGGGACAAGCCGTACCTCACCATGTCCAAGCCCTATGAGGCCAAGACCCTTGAAAGCTTCTACGACTTCTTCGAGAAGGGCTTTGTCTACAAGGGCTTGAAGCCTGTCTACTGGTGCCTGCACGACAAAACCGCCCTCGCCGAAGCGGAAGTCGAGTATGAGCAGCACACCAGCCCGAGCGTGTACGTCCGCTATCCGTTGACCAGCGCGCCCGAGGCCATCGACCCTGCGCTTGCCGGCAAGACCGTCTTCACCATCATCTGGACAACCACTCCCTGGACACTGCCCGCATCGCTCGCCGTCGCCTTTCAACCGGAGTTCGACTATGTTGCACTGGAGCAGGACGGCAATACCTATATTGTTGCCGAAGGCCTGGCCGCCGCTGTGCGCGAGGCCTGCAACCTGCAGTCGGCCACCGAAGTAGCGAAGTTCAAAGGCACCCAGCTCGACCGCGTCACCTTCCGCCATCCCTTCCTGGAAGAGCGCACTATTCTCGGCGTGAATGCCGACTACGTGACCGCCGACGCCGGCACCGGCGCCGTGCACACCGCCCCGGCTCATGGCGCGGATGACTTCTATACCGGTGCGCGCTATGGCCTTGAACAGACGTGCAATGTGGACAATGAAGGCCGCCTGCGCAATGGCCTGCCCAACTGGGAAGGCAAGACCGTCTGGGAGGCAAATCCGCTCATCATCGATCTGCTGCAGGAGCGCGGCGTGCTCATGGGCCGCCAGGATATCTACCACTCTTATCCGCACTGCTGGCGCTGCCACAACCCGGTCATTTTCCGCGCCACCGAGCAGTGGTTCATCAGCATGGAGACGCCGCTCAAGAATGCGGACGGTAGCGAGATCACCTTCCGCCAGCGCGCCCTCGACGAAATCAAGGGCGTCAAGTGGGATCCGTCCTGGGGTGAGGAGCGCATTTCGAACATGATCGCCACCCGGCCCGATTGGTGCATCTCGCGCCAGCGCCTCTGGGGCGTGCCCATCGCCGTTTTCCTCTGCAATGCCTGCCATGAGCCGCTGAGCGATGCGGCACTCTATCGCCGCATCGTTGCACTCTTCCATGAAGAGGGCGCGGAGGCCTGGCACAAATATTCGGTCGCCGACCTGCTACCCGCCGGAACCGCCTGCGCAAAGTGCGGAAACGCACAGCCAAAGGAAGGCCTCGACGCCTTCCGCAAGGAAACCGACATCCTCGACGTCTGGTTCGACTCCGGCATCAGCTGGAATGCCGTGCTCGTCGGCAACGAGGAGCTGCAGTTCCCTGCCTCGCTCTATATCGAGGGCGCGGATCAGCATCGCGGCTGGTTCCACTCGTCGCTTCTCTGCTCTACCGCTATCAAGGAACAGGCTCCCTACCTTAAGGTCGCCACCGTCGGCTGGACACTCGATGAACAGGGCCGCGCTTTCTCGAAGTCGCTCGGCAACGGCGTCGATCCGGTCGATATCGCCGACCGCCTCGGCGCCGAGATCGTGCGCCTCTGGGCCGCGAGCGTCGACTTCCGCGAGGACGTGACCGCCAGCGAGAACCTGATGCAGCGCGCCGCCGAGAACTACCGCAAGCTGCGCAACACTTTCCGTTTCCTGCTCGGCAACCTCAGCGGCTTCGATCCGGTGAAGGATGCCGTGGCCGAAAGCGAGCTGCTACCGCTCGACCGCTACATGCTGGCCCGCACACGCGAACTGACAGAAAAAGTTCTGGCGTGGTATGCGCAATTCGAGTTTCACCGCGTCTACCACGCTGTGAACGAATTCACCATCGTAGACCTGAGCGCGCTTTACCTCGACGTGCTCAAGGACCGCATGTACACCTTCGCGCCCGTCAGCCGCGAGCGCCGCTCCGCGCAGACTGTGATCTGGAAGATCACCGAAGCGCTGGTGCGCCTGGTCGCGCCCATGCTCACCTTCACCGCCGACGAGGTCTGGAGCTATCTGCCCAAGATCGAAGGCCGTGAAAACAGTGTGCACCTGGCGCTCTTCCTTGAGCCCGACCAGATCGCGACGAAGGATGACGCGCTGCTTGCCGACTGGGGCAAGTTGCTCGAGCTGCGCGATGTTGCATTGAAGGCTCTCGAGGAGGCACGCAAGGAAAAGCGCATCGGCAAGGCTCTGGAAGCCAAAGTCGAGTTACGGGGCGTGTACCGTGGGTTCGAATCCCACACTCTCGCCCGCTACGCCGAATCCTTAAAAGAGCTGTTTAACGTTTCGGCCGTCGAGCTCATCCCCGGCAACGAAGAAGCCGTCACCGCGACCGTACTTCCCGCCGATGGCGCCAAGTGCAACCGCTGCTGGAACTACCGCAACGACACTGCTGCTTTCGGTCCCTGGTCAGACGTCTGCGGCCGCTGCGCCGCTGCGCTCCGCCAGATGCCGGAATTTGCGCCTTTTGAGGCGGCAGGGAGCGTGAACGCGTGACCCTCGCCAAAAGTCAGACGCTCGACATGCGGGGATGGCTCTTCGGCCTCTCCGCGCTCATCATCGGCCTTGACCGCTGGACGAAACACCTGGTCAGCCATCACATCGGGCTTGGGGATGCGATCACCGTAATCCCAGGCGTCTTCCGCATCTCGCATGTACTCAATTCCGGCGCGGCCTTCAGCCTGTTCACAGATTCGCCGCACCCCGAGCACACGCGCTGGTTCCTCATCGCCTTTTCGCTGATCGCAGCGATTGTGGTTCTTGGCATCCTGCTGCGTATTGGCCGGCGCATGACCTTGACCGCGGTCGCTCTCGCGCTGGTTCTCGGCGGCGATATCGGCAACCTCTGGGATCGCATGCGCACCGGCCTGGTCGTCGACTTCCTCGAAGTCCACATCGTTCACTATCACTGGCCAGACTTCAACGTAGCGGACTCGGCCATCGTCACCGGGGGCATCCTGCTTCTGCTCGCCACCCTCTTCACCAAAGATGAAAGCCATGCCTAGGCGTTGGCTAACTGCGATCCTCTTCGGATTCGCATTGTCCGGCCTGCTGACTCTGTTTGCAGGCCGGACACACGCAGCTCAGCCACCCCAGCAGCTCGTTCTTCTCGATACCGATATCGGCGATGACATCGACGATGCCTTCGCGCTCGCGCTCATCGAGCGCAGTCCTGATCTGAGGCTCCTCGGCGTCACCACCGCATTCGGGGATACCCATCTTCGCGCCCGCCTCGTCCGCCGCTTCCTCGATGCAACCGGCTTTGCCTCAGTCCCCGTCGCGGCGGGCGTACCGACTACGCCGAAGACCACATTCACTCAGGCCGCATACGCAAACAGCAGCGGCACCGCGCATATCTCCTCCCTCTCCGGCCCTGATTTCCTTCTCGATCAGATCCGTCGCCATCCCGGCCAGATCACGCTGCTGGCCATTGGTCCTGAGACGAATCTCGCTGCCGCCATCGACAAGGACCCGGCGACCTTCCGCACATTGAAGCGCATCGTGATCATGGGCGGTTCGGTAGACCGCGGCTACGATGGCCACACCCACGCCGATCCCGAGTGGAATATCCTTTGCGACATCCCGGCTGCGCAAAAGGTCTTCACCTCGGGTGTGCCCATCGCGCTCATGCCGCTCGACTCGACAATCCTTAAGTTTCCTCCGGATCAGCTGCAAGAGCTCTTCTCGCACCGCACACCGCTTATCGGTCAGCTGCATGAGCTTGAAACCGAATGGAGCAAAAATTCACCCTATGCCGGTCCCACGCTAGCTCCAACACTCTTCGATCCCATGACCGTCACTTACGCAGTGCGTCCCGATCTCTGCCCCACGACGCCGCTGCATCTGGTCATCGACGATAAGGGCTTCACGCGGCGCACGGCCGGCACACCGAATGTCGGCGCATGCCTGAAGTCCGACCCCGGCGCATTCTTCCACTTCTATCTCTCACGAGTCTCCCGCTAGGTTATGCGCCGCTTCCGTCCGATTTTTCTTGCTCTCTTTTTCTCCGCACTGCTCTCGCGTGCTTTTGCGCAGGACACCTACCGCATCGTCCACACCTACCCGCACGATCCCGAGTCCTTCACCCAGGGCCTTGTCTTTGTGGACGGCCATCTCTACGAGAGCACGGGACTCAATGGCCGCTCCTCGCTGCGCATGGACGACCTCGAGACCGGGCATGCGCTGCAGAAGCTCGACATTGACCCGAAGTACTTTGCCGAAGGCCTGACCAACTGGGGCAGCACGCTGGTGCAACTCACCTGGAAGGCGAACACTGCTTTTGTCTATGACCGCTTCAGCTTCCGCCAGCTCAAGACCTTCCATTACGACGGCGAAGGCTGGGGGCTTACGCAGGACGGCCACAGCCTCATCCTCAGCGATGGCACCGCCACGCTTCGCTTCCTCAATCCCGAGACCTTTGCCGTGCGCCGCCGCATCACGGTGAGCGACCATGGCATACCGGTGAAGGAGCTGAACGAGCTCGAATACATCCACGGCGAAATCTACGCCAATATCTGGTTTCAGAAGCGCATCGCCCGCATTTCTCCGGCCACCGGCAAGGTTCTCAGTTGGATCGACCTCAGCGGCCTGGTCGCCGATGCCGGTGTCACCGACGAAAATGCCGTCCTCAACGGCATCGCCTACGACGCGCAGCACGATCGCCTCTTCGTCACCGGCAAACTCTGGCCGAAGCTCTACGAGATCAAGATCGTGAAGCAGCCATAGGGCTGCTGCGCGCAGGGCGGATCGCCTTCGGCCCCCGCTCCCGCTGGTCGCGATTGAGAAAGCATAAGCCCGACGGTGGCCCACACAAGCCCGGTTTTAGCTTGAGTGGGGTAGCGCTAGACTGAATTCGGGTGCCCCACATCTCGTGCCGTTCGAGATGTGGGTTCGCAGAACGAACCGCGAAGGTCCGTACCTCCCGCCCAAGCGCGGAGCTTGGATGGGGCACCCGTTTCCGTTTTCACCGCAAAGAACCTCAATCGCGACCAACGAGAGCGGGAGCCGAAGGCAGAATGCCGCGCGGTTAGCGTCGCGACCAGCGGGAGCGGAGGCCGAAGGCACAAGGCCTGGACGGCCAGTCCCTCGTATAATGGAGAATGGATTTCTTTGTGCTGCCCACGGCATTCCTGCACTAGGGAGTGCCCGGCGCATGGAATACGGGGCTTACGTTTGACCGATCAGATCGTCATCCGCGGCGCGCGGACTCACAACCTGAAAAACATCGACGTCGATATCCCGCACGGCAAACTCACCGTCGTGAGCGGTGTCTCCGGATCGGGCAAATCCTCGCTCGCCTTCGATACGGTCTACGCCGAGGGCCAGCGCCGCTACGTCGAGTCGCTCTCCGCCTATGCCCGCCAGTTCCTCGAACGCATCGAAAAGCCCGACGTGGACCTCATCGACGGCCTTGCCCCGGCTATCGCAATCAAGCAGAAGAACTCCACGCGTAACCCGCGTTCGACCGTAGCCACCGCGACCGAAATCTACGATTACATGCGCCTGCTGTGGGCGCGCTGCGGCACCGTGCATTGCATCGTCTGCAACGGCGTGGTCCGCCGTGACTCGGTCGATGAAATCGCCGCTGCGATCCTCGCCCTCGGAGACGGCACACGCCTGCACGCGCTCTTCCCCATCAAGCCTACGCAGCGGCCTGAGCTCGCCGCAGAGTCCGCGCCCGAAGAGCCTGCGAAACCGGCACGCGCAAAGAAGACCGCCCGCAAGAGTACGAAGAAGATTGCCGAAGAATCGCCGCTGACGGACGAACTGAAAGAACGTCTCTCCGACCTGCGCAAGCGCGGCTTCAATCGTCTCTATCAAAACGGCAACATCTACGAATTTTCCACGCCCGAGTCGCTGCTCGAGATCAATTTTGCACTGCCCGTTTTCATTCTGGTGGACCGTATTGTGGTCTCACCGGAGAACCGCGCCCGCATCGTCGATGCGGCTGAAATCGGCTATCGCGAGACCGGCGAAATCCTCTTCGAGATTGTCCTCCGCCCCGCTGATCCAGACGGTCAGCAGGAGCCTGAGCGCGAACGCCTGCGCTTCTCCGCCGCCTTCGAGTGCAAGAACTGCCATCGTCTCTATCGCGAGCCCGAGCCGCGCCTCTTCTCGTTCAACAACCCGTTCGGCGCCTGCCCGCGCTGCCAGGGATTCGGCAATACCATCGATTTCGATCTCGACCTCATCATTCCCGATAAGTCGAAGAGCCTCGAAGACGGCGCGATCGATCCGTGGAATCGCCCGAAATACCGCAGCTACTTCACGGAACTGAAGCGCGCGGCGAAACAGCACGGCATTCCCATGGATGTGCCCTGGTGGGATCTGACGCTCGATCAGCAGACCTTTGTCCTCGACGGGCACGGCAGCTTCCTCGGCGTGCATGGTTTCTTCCATTTCCTTGAGACGAAGAAGTACAAGCTGCACGTGCGCGTGATGCTTTCGAAGTATCGCGGCTACGCCACATGCCCCGAGTGCAAGGGTCAGCGGCTGCGTGCCGAGGCTCGTGCCGTGCGCATCGCCGGCAAGAACATCTGCGACGCTGCCGCACTTACCATCCGCAATGCGAATGACTTCTTCCAATCCATCGAGCTCTCGCCCATGCAGCAGGAGATCGCCGGCAGCATCCTCACCGAAGCACGGCAGCGCCTGCACTTCCTCGACGAAGTCGGCCTCGATTACCTTACGCTCGACCGCCTCGCATCGACGCTCTCCGGCGGCGAATCGCAGCGTATCCAGCTCGCAACCTCGCTTGGCTCGCGACTCGTCGGCGCACTCTATGTGCTCGATGAGCCTTCCATCGGCCTGCACACCCGCGACACGGCCAAGCTCATCCGCATTCTCGAGAGCCTGCGCGATCTCGGTAACACCATCCTCGTCGTCGAGCACGATCCCGACGTCATCCGCGCTGCGGACCACCTGCTCGATCTCGGCCCCGGCGCCGGGGAGTTCGGCGGCAAGCTGCTGGCCAGCGGTACGGTTGCGGAAGTCGAACACAATCCCGACTCGATCACGGGCCGCTATCTCTCAAACCATCTCACCATTCCCGTGCCCA